>CAIMCI010000081.1 GCA_903839465.1 uncultured Pseudomonadota bacterium | reverse complement strand
GGGCGCGCCCTGGCTATTCCGGCGTCGCCTCCTCGGCGCCGGGGACGCCCGGCAGGCCCGGCGCCGGCAGGACCCGCACGGTCTTCACCGTGTTGTCGGCGATCTGCAGTATCTCGATCAGCAGGCCATGCAGGCGCAGCGACGTGCCGGTTTCCGGAATGGTCTCCAGGTACTCGAGGATGAGGCCGTTGAGCGTCTTCGGGCCGTCGGTCGGCAGCGACCATTTCAGAGCCCGGTTCAGCGAGCGCACGGTCGCGGAGCCGGCGATGACCAGCCGGCCGTCGGCCTCGGCATGCACGTCCTTGTGCAGGATCGACGGCTGGGTCGTGAACTCGCCGACGATTTCCTCGAGGATATCCTCCAGGGTCACCAGTCCCTGCACGTCGCCGTACTCGTCGACCACGTAGGCGTGCCGGCGGCGCTGGCCCTGGAAGGCGACCAGTTGCTGGTTGAGCGTCGTGCCTTCCGGCACGTAGACCGGCTCCTGGCGCGAAGCGAGCGCGACCAGGGCCTTGCGGTCGAGTTCGCCGCGCACCATCTCGCGTACCACCCGCTTCATGTGCAGCACGCCGACGATGTGGTCGAGGTCGCCCTCGTAGACGGGCATGCGCGTGTGCTGGGCCTCGCGCAGCGCGGTTTCGATCTCGTCCCAGTCGTCATTGAGATCGATGCCGGCGATCTCGTTGCGCGGCACCATGATGTCGTCCACCGTGATCCGCTCGAGGTCGAGGATGCTGACCAGCATTTCCTGGTGACGCAGCGGGATCAGCGCGCCGGCTTCGGCGACGACCGTACGCAGCTCGTCCGCCGACAGCGAGTGCTGGGCGCGCGCCGTGGCCGGTGCGCCGATCAGCTTCAGCATGCCGTTCGCGAACCAGTTGATCAGCCAGATGAGCGGGTAGGTGATGAACAGCAGCGGCCGGTAGACGAATGCCGAGGGCAGCGCGAGCAATTCGGGGTGCAGCGCGCCGAACGTCTTGGGGCCGACCTCGGCGAAGAGCAGCAGCACGACGGTCAGCACGCCGTTGGCAACCGCCAGCCATTCCTCGCCCCAGGTCTCGAGGGTGACCAGCGTCACGATGCTGCCGGCCGTGACGTTGACCAGCGTATTGCCGAGGAGGATCAGGGCGATCAACCGGTCGGGCCGGGCGAGCAGGCGCTCGGTGAGGCGGGCGGCGGCCTCGCCGTTCTTGACCCGGTGCCGCAGGCGGTACCGGTTCAGGCTCATCAGGGCGGTTTCGGTGCCGGAGAAGAAAGCCGACAGCAGCACGCAGGCCGCAAGGCCCGCCAGCGCATGACTGACCGGCAGGTGGTTCACGACGGGGCCTGCGGCCTCGCCGCGGGCGGTTGCGACCGGCCCGGCGTCGTGCCGCGCACCTCAGCCCCAGTGCCGGCCGAGCACCACCTCGAGCACGAATTTCGAGCCGAGATAGGCGAGCGACAGGGCGAGAAAGCCGCCCACCGTGAAGCGCGCCGCGGTCCGCCCGCGCCAGCCATAGCGGGCCCTGCCGACCAGCAGGATCGCAAACAGGGTCCAGGCCAGGACCGACAGCCAGAGCTTGTGCGACAGGTGCTGGGCCTTGAGGTCGTAGACGAACACGAGGCCGGTGAACAGGGCGACGGTCAGCGCGGCGAAGCCCGCGCCGAGCGAGGCGAACACGGCGCGCTCGAGTATCTCCACCGGCGGCAGGCCGCGCACCCAGCCGTCATGGCGGCGTGCCTTCAGGCGCGTGCTCTGGGCGACCAGCAGCACCGCGCACACGGCGGTGATCGACAGCCAGCCGGCGGCCAGCGTCGACAGCGCGACGTGGGCGTTGAACGCGATGCCGGGCGGCGCGGCTTCGGGATAGGTGCGCGGCTCGAAGGCGAACGAGGCGAGGAAGGCGGTGATCGAGTAGAGGAAGGTCGCGACGCCCTTCAGCGGCCAGGCGAAGCCGGCGGCGAGGGTCGAGGCGGCGATCACCCAGCCCCACAGCGACAACGCGTCGCCGATGGTCAGCGCGAAGCCGGCTTCGGCGCGCAGGATCGAGGCGAGATCGACGGTATGCAGCAGCAGGGCCGCCGCGGCGGCCGCCCGCGCCAGCGGCCAGCCCGGGACGCCCGCGGCCGGGCGAGCAATAGAATCCCACCAGCAGAGCGCCGCGGCAATCAGGTACAGGACAGTCGCGAGCAGGGTGACCAAGTTCGGCAAGGGCGTGTGGTCGGCGCTGCCGACGGAACGAGTTCATGATTGCACAGACGCCAGTCGCCGTGAAGCGCGGGACCGCCGCCCGCCGTATACTTCGCGATCGCCGCGCACCGTGCGCCCGCGGCGTGGAGGTTCGATGTTCGACAAGCTGACGAGTCGCCTGGCTTCGGCCGTCGACGCCCTGCGCGGGCGCGGGCGCCTGACCGAGGACAACATCAACGACACGCTGCGCCAGGTGCGCATGGCGCTGCTCGAGGCGGACGTCGCGCTGCCGGTCGTCAAGACGTTCATCGCCAGCGTCAAGGAGCGGGCGCTCGGCGCGCAGGTCCAGCAGAGCCTGACCCCGGGCCAGGTATTCATCAAGATCCTGCACGAGGAACTGGTCCGGGCCATGGGCGAGCCGGGCGCGGGCCTGAACCTGCGCGCGCAGCCACCGGTCGTCATCCTCCTCGCCGGCCTGCAGGGCGCCGGCAAGACGACGACCGCGGCGAAGCTCGCCCGCCTGCTGATGGAAACCCACAAGAAGCGGGTCGCGCTGGTCTCGGCGGACGTCTACCGGCCGGCGGCGATCAAGCAGCTGGAACGGCTCGCCGAGCAGATCGGGGCCGCGTTCATTCCCTCCGATGCCAGCCAGTCGCCGGTGGCGATCGCGACCGCGGCCCTGGCCGAGGCGCGGCGGTCGCTCTATGACGTGCTCATCGTCGACACGGCCGGCCGCCTGCACGTCGATGCCAGCCTGATGGACGAGGTCGTCGCCATCGACCGGGCCGTGGCCGCCCACGAGCGGCTGTTCGTCGTCGACAGCATGGCCGGCCAGGACGCGGTCAACGCGGCCCGCGCCTTCAACGAGGCGCTGGCCCTGACCGGCGTGATCCTGACCAAGGCCGACGGCGATGCGCGGGGCGGTGCGGCGCTGTCGGTGCGGGAAGTGACCGGCAAGCCCATTCTCTTCCTCGGCGTCGGCGAGAAGGTCGAGGCGCTGGAAGCCTTCCATCCCGAGCGGGTCGCGTCGCGCATCCTCGGCATGGGCGACGTCGTGTCGCTGGTCGAGCAGGTCCAGGCGAGCGTCGACCACGACAAGGCGGCCCGGCTTGCGCAGAAGATATCGAAGGGAAAGGGATTCGATTTCAATGACTTGCGAGAGCAGCTGCAGCAATTGCAGGCCATGGGCGGGGTCGGTGCGCTGATGGACAAGCTGCCGAGCCGCATGCAGAACGCGGCCGCCGGCGCGCCGAATCCGTTCGGTGACAAGGAAGCCCGCCGCAAGATCGCGATCATCAACTCGATGACCCGGAAGGAGCGCAGCCGGCCGGACGTCATCGACAGCTCGCGCAAGCGGCGGATCGCGGCGGGCTCCGGGGTCCAGGTCCAGGACGTCAACCGCCTGCTGAAGGAGTTTCAGCAGATGCAGAAGGTCATGAAGCAGTTCTCCAAGGGCGGCATGAAGGGCCTCCTGCGCAGCCTGGGCGGCCGTCTGCCGCCCGGGCTTGGCCGTTGATCGGGCGGGAGTTTCCCTGGCCGCCAGTATGGGGTAGAATTGGCGGCTCTTTGGCGGGGGCGCGCGTTGCGTCCTCGGGTGACACAGGATTCTAAACAGCGATGGTAACGATTCGTCTGACCCGGCGTGGCGGCAAGAAAGAGCCGTTCTACCACGTGGTAGTGACCGACAGCCGCAAGCGTCAGGGTGGCCGGACGCTTGAGCAGATCGGTCTGTTCAACCCGGTTGCGCGTGGCAAGGAAACGCGCCTGCGGCTGGATATTCCGCGCGTGGAGCACTGGCTGAAGGTCGGCGCCCGGCCGTCGGACCGCGTCGCTGCGCTGGTTGCCGAGTACCGCAAGCAGCAGGTCGCCGCCTGAGCGATAGCGCCGTGGGCGGCGTCGGCAACGACGGGGCTCCGGCGCGCGTGGTCCTCGGCAGGCTGGGCGCGCCGTGGGGCGTGCAGGGCTGGCTGAAAGTGGAGTCCTACACGGACCCCCCGGATGCGATCCTCGACTACCCGGTCTGGGAACTGGCGGCGCCGGGAGGCGACGCGCCGCTGCGCGAGGTCCGCGTGCTGGGCGGGCGGCCGCACGGCGGCAAGCGGACGGTCCTGGTCCGGCTCGAGGGCATCGACAGCCCGGAAGCGGCCAAGCCCTACGCCACGCTCGAGGTCCGGGTCCTGCGGTCGGCGCTGCCGCCGCCCGGACCGAACGAATACTACTGGGTGGATCTGCTCGGTATGGAGGCGGTGACCCTTGACGGGGTGCCTCTCGGCCGGGTCAGCCACTTCGTCGAACTGCCGGCCAACCCGGTGGTCGTGGTCCGCCAGGGTGCCAAGGAGCACTGGGTGCCGATGGCTCCCGCGCATATCCGGCGCGTGGACCTCGCGGCCCGGCGGATCGAAATGGATTGGGATCCGACGTTGTGAGCGACGGCGGGCGGACACGGCGGCTGGCCATCGAGGTCGTAACGCTGTTTCCGGAGTTCGTGGCCGGGGCGGTGCGGGTCGGCGTGGTCGGGCGGGCGCTCGAGCGGGGCATCGTCTCGGTCGGCATCGAGGACCCCCGCAGCCATGCGACGGACGTGCACCGGACGGTGGATGACCGGCCCTACGGTGGCGGACCCGGCATGCTGCTCGCGGTCGAGCCGCTGGCGACCGCGATCGAGACGGCCCGGCGGCGCCTGCCGGCGGGCAGTCCGGTGCTTTACCTGTCCGCCCAGGGCCGGCCGTTTACGCAGGCCCGGGCGCGGCAGCTGGCCGACGGAGCGGGGTTTTTGCTGCTTGCCGGACGCTACGAGGGCGTCGACGAGCGGCTGATCGAGGAGCTGGTCGACGAGGAACTGTCGATCGGCGACTACGTGCTGTCGGGCGGCGAGCTCGCGGCGTGCGTCGTGATCGACGCCTGCGCGCGGTTGCTGCCCGGAGTGCTTTTGAACGAGCGCTCGGCGGTCGAGGAGTCGTTTGGTGCGGGCCTGCTGGACTGGCCGCACTACACCAGGCCCGAGACCTGGCGGGAGCGGACGGTGCCGGCGGTGCTGCGCGGCGGCAACCACGCCGACGTCGCCCGCTGGCGGCGCCAGCAGGCGCTGGGCCGGACGGCGGAGCGGCGACCGGACCTGCTGGACCGGGTGGCGCTGAACGACTTAGACGCGAGGCTCCTACAGGAGTATCGTGCGGCACGCGCGGCTCCCCCCGGGGCCGCGGCCGGACCCGCCGCGGGGCAGGGACCGGAGGACAATACGGGCGACCGGCAGCGGTCGCCTGCGGACTGACGGACGGATGGAAGACAAGCCATGGCAGTAAACAACAAGTACGTACAGGCGATCGAAGCCCGGCAGATGACGCGCCAGATCCCGGAGTTCGGTCCGGGCGATACCGTCATCGTCGAGGTCAAGGTCAAGGAAGGCGACCGCGAGCGCGTCCAGGCCTACGAGGGTGTCGTGATCGCGCGCCGCAATCGCGGCATGAACTCCTCGTTCACCGTCCGCAAGATCAGCCACGGCGAGGGCGTCGAGCGCGTTTTCCAGAGCTACAGCCCGTCGATCGGCGAGATCACGGTCAAGCGCCGCGGTAACGTCCGTCGCGCCAAGCTCTACTACCTGCGCAGCCGTTCGGGCAAGTCCGCCCGCATCGAAGAGAAGGTTTAACCCGCCGCGGGTACACTGGTCCCGGGCTGATCGCTCCGGGACCGGTGGCTATGGCTATGGTGTTACGTCTTCTCGGCCGCCTGTGGCGCGCGCTCGACGCGGTCAGGAAATTCCTGCACCTGATCCTGATGCTCGCGCTGTTCGCGGTCGTCTGGGCGGCGTTCCATCCGGCATCGCCGGTCCTGCCGCGCCACGCGGCGCTCATCGTCCGCCCCGAGGGCAGGCTGGTCGAGCAGCTCTCCGGTGACGCGGTTGACCGCGCCATCGGCGAGGCCAACGGCCGCTCCAGTCCGGAAACGCTGGTCAGGGACCTGACCGATACCATCCGCGCCGCCAGCAAGGACGCGCGTATCGGCGCCATCGTCCTCGATGCGAGCGAACTCACCGGCGGTGGCCTGTCGAAGCTCGAGGCGGTGGCACAGGCGCTGCGCGAGTTCCGCGCCAGCGGCAAGAAGGTGCTGGCGCACGGCGGGTACGTCACCCAGGAAGAGTATTACCTGCTGGCCAATGCCGACGAAGTGTGGCTCGAACCCGCCGGCGCGGTTGTCATCGACGGCTACGCCGCCTACCGCCACTACTTCCGCGACGTGCTCGACAAGCTCGGCGTCACGGTCAACGTCTTTAAGGTCGGTACCTACAAGTCCTTCGTCGAGCAGTACACACAGGCGGCGATGTCGGCTGCCGACCGGGAACAGACCGACGGCTACCTGCGTCCGCTGTGGGCGTCCTACGAGGCGGCGGTCGTCAAGGCCCGCGGCCTCGGCGATGGTGCCCTGACCGCCTACGTCGACAAGGCCGTCGACGGCCTGCGCTCGGCCAAGGGTGATGCGGCGCTCTTCGCCGAGCAGCAGGGTCTCGTCAACGGCCGCAAGACCCGGATCGAGTTCGAGGCCCGGGTCGCCGAACTCGTCGGCGAGGACCCGGAGACCCACGGATTCAATGCGGTCGACCTGGCGCAGTACCAGGCCGTGGTCCGCCCGCACGCCAGCGGCGACGAGGGACCGGCCGGTACGCGGGTCGCGGTGCTGCCGGTCGTCGGCGAGATCCGCGACGGTGAACAGCCGCCGGGGACGATCGGCGGCGACTCGCTCGCCCGGCTCCTGAACGAGGTCCGGTTCGACAAGTCGGTCCGGGCGGTGGTGCTGCGCATCGACAGCCCGGGTGGCAGCGTGCAGGCCTCCGAGCGGATCCGCCAGGAAGTCGAGGCCCTGAAGAAGGCCGGCAAGCCGGTCGTCTCGTCCTTCGCAAGCGTCGCCGCCAGTGGCGGTTACTACATCGCGATGGAGTCCGACGAGATCTATGCCGAGCCGACCTCGATCACCGGCTCGATCGGCGTGTTTGCCATCCTGCCTACCTTCGAGCGTGCGATGGGCAAGATCGGTGTCGGCTCCGACGGCGTGGGCACCTCGGCGCTGGCCGGCGCCACGGACCTTACCCGGCCGCTGACCCCGGAAGTCCGCGACGTGCTGCAGCAGAGCGTCGAGTTCACCTACGGCCAGTTCATCGGCCGCGTGGCCAAGGCGCGCGGCAAGACGCCGGAGGAAATCGATGCGATCGCCCAGGGCCGGGTCTGGATCGCGGCCGATGCGCTGAGCCGCGGCCTCGTCGACCACATCGGCGGACTGAAGGACGCGGTCAAGGCCGCCGCCGGCCGGGCGGGCCTGAAGGAAGGGCAGTACGGCGTCAGCTTCCGTGAAAAGCAGCTCACCTGGCGCGAGGCGCTGATGCGCAACGTGCGCGCCGACGGCGCGCGACTCGCGGTGGCGACGGGCCTCGTGCCTCGGCCGAGGCCGGCGGTCGAAAGGGCGCTGAATGCGCTGGACGGCATGGTCTCGACGATCGCCTCGTTCAGCGATCCGCGCGGCGTCTACCTCTACTGCGGCTGCGACCTGCGCTAGGCCGACCGGCGGCCGGTCAGGTGCGGACGTCCTCGTCCGTCATCGCCGCGCCGAGGGCAATGGCAAAGCGGCGCAGATCGCCCGGGTCCTCGACACCGAGCTTCTGGCGGATCTTGAAGCGGTAGACGTCGACGGTCTGCGCCGACAGGCCGAGGCGGCCGGCGATTTCCTTGCTGCTTTCGCCGCGCCCGACGCCGTCGAGCACCTGCCGCTCACGGGGCGTCAGCCGGTCAACCGGCGCGCTGCTGCTGACCTCGGCGGGCGGGCGGGCCGTGTTGGCGCGCTCGGACATCCATACCTGGCCGTCCATGACGCTCTGGATAGCGCGGAGGATCTCCTCGGCGTCGACGCCCTTGCGGACGAAGCCGCTGGCGCCGAGCCCGATCAGGTGCTGGGCATACACCGCGTCGTCGTGCATCGACAGCACGAGGACGCGCGGCGGGCGACTGAGGAGCGGCAGCTCGCGCAGCAGCTGCGAGCCGTCCTCGCGGCCGAGCGCGAGATCGAGCAGCACCAGCTCGAAGGTGGTGCTGCGCAGTGCGGTCAACGCCTCGGCGAGGGTCGCCGCCTCGGCCGCCACCTTGAGACCCGGCACCTCGTCGATCAGCTCGCGCAAGCCGACCCGGACGATCTCGTGGTCCTCGATCAGCAGTATGCGGGTGATGTCGGACATGACGGGTGCGCTGCGGGGCCCGCGGGCCTAGCCGCCGAGGCTCGTCCAGTCGAGGATGACCTTGCCCGAGTGGCCCGAGGCCATGATCTCGAAGCCTTCCCTGAACTCCTCGACCGGCAGGCGGTGGGTGATCACGGGGCTGACATTCAGGCCCGACTGCAGCGCGGCCGCCATCTTGTACCAGGTCTCGAACATCTCCCGGCCGTAGATGCCCTTCATGACCAGGCCCTTGAAGATGACCTGGTCCCAGTCGATGCCGGTGTCCTTCGGCATGATGCCGAGCAGCGCGACGCGGCCGCCGTGGTTCATGGTCGCGAGCATGTCGCGGAACGCCGCGGCATTGCCGGACATCTCCAGACCGACGTCGAAACCCTCGGTCATGCCCAGCTCGGCCATGGCCGCGGCGAGCGGCTGGCTGCGCACGTCCAGTGCCCTCGTCGCACCCATCCGCCTGGCCAGATCGAGGCGATAGGGATTGATGTCGGTGATGACGACGTGCCGGGCACCGGCGTAGCGCGCGAGCGCCACCGCCATGATGCCGATCGGTCCGGCGCCGGTGATCAGCACGTCCTCGCCGACGAGATCGAACGACAGCGCAGTGTGCGTCGCGTTGCCGAGCGGGTCGAGTATCGAGGCCACTTCGTCCGAGATCACGTCCGGCAGCTTGAAGACGTTCTCGGCGGGCAGCGCCATGTATTCGGCGAACGCACCGGCGCGGTTGACACCGACACCGAGCGTGTTCCGGCACAGGTGGCGGCGACCGGCTCGGCAGTTCCGGCAGTGGCCACAGGTGATATGGCCCTCGCCGGAGACGCGGTCGCCGATGGACAGGCCGCGGACCTCGCTTCCCATCTCGACGAGCTCGCCGCAGTATTCGTGGCCAAACGCCATCGGTACGCGGATCGTGCGCTGGGCCCAGTCGTCCCAGTGGTAGATATGCATGTCGGTACCGCAGATCGCGGTGCGCCGCATGCGGATCAGGACGTCGTTCGGGCCGATCGTCGGCTTCGCAACGTCGGCCATCCACACGCCTTTTTCCGCCTTTGCCTTGACCAGAGCCTTCATATGCATGGTTCCTGCGAATCGTCCGATGATCGCCGTCAGGCCGCCAGCACGCCGGTGTCGCGTGCCGCCTGGACGAAGGCGGCGACCGCGTGGTCCAGATCGGCGATGCTGTGGGCCGCCGACATCTGCGTGCGGATGCGTGCCTGGCCGTGCGGCACGACGGGGTAGGAAAAGCCGATCACGTAGACGCCGAGCTCCAGCAGCCGCTCGGCCATCCGGCCGGCGACGGCGGCATCGCCGATCATGACCGGGATGATCGGATGCTCGCCGGCCTTCAGCGTGAAGCCGGCGGTGGTCATCGCCGCGCGGAAATGCGCGGCGTTGGCAGTGAGTCTCGAGCGCAGCGCCGAATCGCCGTCGATCAGGTCGAGTGCGGCGAGCGCGGCGGCGGCGACGACCGGCGGAATCGAATTGGAGAAGAGGTACGGGCGGCTGCGCTGGCGCAGCCACTCTATGATCGGCCGTCGCGCGGACACGTAGCCGCCGGACGCCCCGCCGAGCGCCTTGCCGAGCGTGCCGGTCAGCACGTCGACGCGTTCGGCGACTCCGCACAGGGCCGGCGTGCCGCGACCGCCGGGACCGACAAAGCCGGTTGCATGCGAGTCGTCGACGACCACGAGCGCACCGTAGCGGTCGGCCAGTCGGCAGATGTCGGCCAGCGGCGCGATCGTGCCGTCCATCGAGAACACACCGTCGGTAACGATCAGGCGTGTGCGCGCATCCTGGCTGTCGATGAGCGCCTGCTCGAGCTCGGCCATGTCGCGGTTGGCGTAGCGCAGCCGGCGTGCCTTCGACAGGCGGATGCCGTCGATGATCGAGGCGTGGTTGAGCGCATCGGAAATGATCGCGTCCTTGTCGTCGGTCAGGGTCTCGAACAGCCCGCCGTTGGCGTCGAAACACGACGAGTAGAGGATGGTGTCCTCGGTGCCGAGGAAGGCCGACAGCCGCCGCTCCAGCTCGCGGTGTACGCTGTGCGTGCCGCAGATGAAGCGGACCGAGGCCATGCCGTAGCCGTCGGCGTCGAGGGCGGCATGGGCCGCCGCGATCAGGGCCGGGTGGCTGGCGAGGCCGAGGTAGTTGTTGGCACACAGGTTGAGCACCGTGCGGCCGCCGGCGACGTGGATGCTGGCGTTCTGCGGGCCGGTCAGCTCCCGCTCGCGCTTGTACAGTCCGGCGGCATGCAGGGCGTGGGTCTGTTCGGTCAGGCGGTCGTAAAAGGCGCTGTCCATGGTTCTGGCAATCGTCCTTGTCGGCTTCACAAGCGGGCCCGGCAGGCGCTGCTAGCCGGTCCGCGCGGCCGAGCGGCCGCCCCAGGGGACTAAAGTATAGTCCGAGAATCGGCCCGGACGCCCCTGAGGGTGCCGCTGCCGCGCGACGGAGACCAGGAGTGGCAAGACATCGGCCGGCTGACGGGGACGGCGACGCAACGGCGGGGGCGGTGCTGCGCATCGACCGCTGGCTGTGGCACGCCCGCTTCTACAAGAGCCGGGCCCTGGCCACGTCGGCCGTATCGGCCGGCCAGGTGCGCCTCAACGGCGAGCGGGTCAAGGCGTCCCGGCCGGTCCGGGCCGGTGACCGGCTGGCGCTGAACGCGGCCGGGCGGCTCGTCGAGGTCGATATCCTCGCGCTGCCGGTGCGCCGCGGCCCGGCGCCGGAAGCCCGCACCGCGTACGCCGAAACCGAGGAGAGCCTGGCCCGCGCTGTCCAGTACGCTGCCCAGCAGCGGCTCGGCGCGTACGCAGCACCCCGACCCGACGGTCGACCCGACAAGAAGGCCCGCCGCCAGCTCCGGGCCCTGGGCCGTGGCCAGGGCGAGAGCGGCTACGGGCTCGGTGACTGGGCGCCGTACGAGGGCGACGGCTTCGGCGACGCGGACGCCGACGGGCCGCCCGACGACACGTGGGTCGATCAGGACGCTGGCGGAATCGGCGATGATGCGGCCGACGGCGGCGCCCACGGGTCGCCCGGCCGTGACCGGCAACGGGATGGCTGGCAGGCCGATCGCAGGCCGGCCGGGCCGCGCGGCGCCAAGTAGACGGCCACAGGCAGACGGACGGGCGGAGCGGCCATGGACACAGCGGTCGAAAGGCAGTCGACGGACACCGTGCTGATGGTCCGGCCGGCGGTCTTCTACGGCAACCACGAAACGGCGGCCGACAACCAGTTCCAGGGTTCGCTCGCCGATCTCGACGCGGCGGCGATCCTGGCGGCGGCCCAGGCCGAATGGGACGGGCTCGCCGCCGCACTGCGGGCGGCGGGCGTCACGGTCCTCGCCTTCGAGTCGATCGCGACCGACGACACGCCCGATGCGCTGTATCCGAACAACTGGTTTTCGACACACGCCGACGGGCGCGTGGTGCTCTATCCGATGCTGGCGCCGAACCGTCGCCGCGAACGGCGCGCGGATATCCTCGCGGAGCTGTCCACCCGCTTCGGTCTGCGGGTCGGGGAGGTCTGCGATCTCACCGCGACCGAGCACGAGTCGCGCTTCGTCGAGGGTACCGGGAGCCTTTTGATCGACCGGCCCGGTAGGCGCGTCTACGTCTGCCGTTCAAGCCGTTCGGACCCGGACGCCGTGGCCGCAGTGGCCGAGCGCTTCGGCTGGGCGGTCCAGATGTTCACCGCACTCGACCAAAAGCGCCGGCCGATCTATCACACGAACGTGATGCTCGCGCTCGGCACCGGCTACGCGGTCGCCTGTCTCGCCGCGCTCACCGACCCGGCGGAGCGCACGACGCTGCAGGCGTCGCTCGAGGCGGGTGGCCGCGAGATCATCGATATCAGTCTCGGGCAGGTCGGCGAATTCTGCGGCAACGTGCTCGAAGTGCGCGGTGGGGACGGGCTGCGCCTGGCCATGTCCAGCCGCGCCCTTTCGGCCTTCAGCGCCACGCAGCGCAGCCGCATCGAGCGCTACGCGCCACCGCTCGCGGTGCCCGTCCCCGTCATCGAGGCCATCGGTGGCGGCGGCGTGCGCTGCATGATCGCCGAGATCTTCCTGCCGCGCGCCTGACCCGTCGCTGCCGGTCAGTGCGCGCCGGCGCGCGTCGCCGCGGCGTAGACGGCATCGCCCGGCGCCTCGCGCGACCGCAGCGCGCGGCTGACCTCGGCCACCCTGTCGAACACGCGCAGCAGGTTGCCGCCCGAGAGCTTCGCCAGATCCGTGTCGCTCCAGCCGCGCCGGGCCAGTTCCGCGAGCAGCGCCGGGTAGCGATCCACGCCTTCGAGGCCGTCGGGCGCGTCGTCGATGCCGTCGAAGTCCGAGCCGAGGCCGACGTGATCGATGCCGGCGACCGTGCGGATGTGCTCGATATGGTCGGCGATCTGGGCGAGAGTCGCGTGCGGCCGCGGGTGCTTGGCCTCCCACGACGCCATCGCCGCTTTCGCCCGCTCGGGCTGGCCGATGTAGAGGCCGACGTACGGCGGGCTGTTGTAGCGGGTAGCCTCCGCCGCCTGGTCCGCCTCCCAGACGCGGCGCTCATCCGAGACGTAGCCCGGGGCGAAGTTGACCATCACGACGCCGCCGTTGGTGGCAACTGCCCTGAGCACGGCATCGGAAACGTTGCGCGGATGGTCGACGAGCGCGCGCGCCGAGGAGTGCGAGAAGATTACGGGCGCGCGGGTCACGGCCAGGGCCTTGACCATGGCGTCCTCCGAGACGTGACTCAGGTCGACCAGCATGCCGAGGCGGTTCATCTCGCGGACCACGGCCTCGCCGAACGGCGTCAGGCCACCGTGCTGCGGGCTGTCGGTCGCGGAGTCCGCCCAGCCGGTGTTGGTCGTGTGGGTGAGCGTCATGTAGCGCGCGCCGGCCTCGTACATCTGGCGGAGTACCGCGAGCGAGTTGTTGATCTGGTGGCCGCCCTCGATGCCGATCAGCGACGCGACCCGGTGCGACTTGTGGATGCGGCGGATGTCATCGGCGCTCAGCGCCAGTTCGAGATCGCCCGGAAACCTGGCGCACAGGCGCCTGACGACGTCGATCTGCTCGAGCGTCATCTGCACCGCGTCCGGTCCCTGCACCGAGACGGGAATCCAGACCGACCAGAACTGCCCGCCGACGTGGCCCGCGTGCAGGCGGGCGATGTCGGTCATCAGGTCCACCGTGCCGGCCGGGCGCCTGGCGCGGGTCGCGCTGTTCTCCGGCGCGATCACGGCGACATCGTTGGCGAAATCCTCGCGGATGCGCCACGGCAGGTCGTTGTGGCCGTCGACCAGCGGCGTAGCCTCCAGCACCCGGCCTACCCGCGCTGCCGCGGTGTCGGTCGCATCGGGTGAGGCCGCAGCGGCCGGCGGGGTGCAGGCGAGACATGCCAGTACGGCCGTCGCGAGCAGCAGGGAGGGATGGCGCATGGTGCGGTAACTCCTACGGGGGTGAGTGACGAGCGGTCAGCCGGGACCCGGCGGGCCGATGGCGCCGGCCAGCAGCGCGCCGAGCAGTTCGGCCGCGCCGTTCCAGAGCACCTGGATGCCGATGCAGAACAGCAGGAAAGCCGACAGGCGCACGACGATCGCCGTGCCCGTCGGGCCGATGAAGTGGGCGAGGCGCGCGGCGTTGCGGTAGCTGAGATAGATCAGGACCGACAGCAGCGCGACGGCCGCCACGGTGGCCGCGAAGAACTCGAAGAGCGGGGCGTGGAAGCCGGTCGGCCGGCCGGCGCCGAGCGAGATCGCGACCGAGATCGTGCCCGGTCCGGTCGTCAGGGGCATCGTCAGCGGATAGAAGGCGATCCGGCTGGTCGAGGCGGACAGCACGGCC
This sequence comes from uncultured Pseudomonadota bacterium, assembly GCA_903839465.1. Taxonomy (GTDB): domain Bacteria; phylum Pseudomonadota; class Gammaproteobacteria; order Steroidobacterales; family Steroidobacteraceae; genus CAIKMS01. Next base: position 4,261 of record CAIMCI010000081.1, on the reverse strand, counting down.
GGATCGGGTGCTGCGGAGCGCTTCTGTTCGGTGGCGTCGGGTTCGTTGAGCATGCGCCAGCCGGACATCGAGATGATGATGCCGCCGGCGACCCGCAGCGCCGGCAGCGAGACGCCGAAAAAGCTGAGCACGTAGGCGCCGACGTACAGCGAGAAGGCGACGATGCAGAAGGCGTAGATCGATACCCAGCGCGACAGGAGCACCCGGGTGTGGGCATCGAAATCGCGCGTCGCGCCGTAGAAGATGAACGCGCCGGACAGCGGGTTTACGATCGAAAAGAGGGCGCCGAACGCCAGCAGGAAGGTCTCCAACGAGGTGCTCCGGACGCGGCCGGCGGGCGGCGCGTGGTCAGTGAGGCGGACCGCTGCCGGCCGGCTGGCCGTAGCGGGCGCCATTCTATCGAAACGCGGCCTCGCACTCACGGCATCTCGCGGCCGGTATCATCCGGCACGGCTCCCTGCCGTTGTCGCTCACCCATGGATGCCCTTGCGTGTCTGTCCATCCGCCTGAAATCGCGCCGCTGCTGACGCTGGTGGCGGCCGAGGTACTGCTCGGTGCCCGTGCCGCGGGGCACAGCCGCTGCCACCTGACGCTTGATCTCGGGCGCAGCACCGTCGAGGTGGCGCTCGAAGCGGCGGGCTGGCGGCTGGCCGGGCGCCTCTATCCGTTCCCCGACGGCCTGCGCGAGCGGACCGTCTACCACTGGGACGGCGCGGGCTACCGGGCGGTGGCGCGCTACGGACGGTCGCTCGTCAAGCTCGTGCCGACCGAGTGGGGCGCTCCTACCTTCGAGATCGACGGCATCAAGATGCTGCCGACCGCGCGGCAGTCGCCGGTGGACGATGCGCGGGCGAAAGTGGCCCTGATCGAGCCGCGCGGCCGGCGCGTGCTGGATACCTGCGCCGGCCTCGGCTACTTCGCGGCCGAGGCGCTTCTCGCCGGCGCGGCACAGGTCCGGTCCTACGAGAAGAGCCCGGACGTGCTCTGGCTGCGCGACCTCAATCCCTGGTCACCGGGGCCGCAGCCGGCGCTGGAACTCGTCCACGCGGACGTGACCGAGGCGATCGGGGCCGTGCCCGACGGTGCCTTCGACGCGGCGCTGCACGACCCGCCGCGCTTTGCCATTGCCGGGGAACTCTATTCGGCGGCGTTCTACGCGCAGCTCCATCGGGTCCTCCGCCGCGGCGCGCGCCTCTTCCATTACACCGGTACCCCGAATCGCGTGTCCCGCGGCCGCGACGTTCCCGGCGAGGTCGCCGGACGGCTGACCGCGGCCGGCTTTCGGGCCGCGCGGGCGCTGGATGGCGTGCTGGCCGTGCGCCGCTGAGGGCGACCGGACGGCGTCGACTTCCGGTCCTGATACGTGCCATCCTCTGCGCCACCGCGCCGGACACGGCCGCGCGCCCGGTCGTGGCCGGGCCCTCATTTCAGCGGGAGCGAGACATGGTCATGGTGGTCGATGTGCCGGGTATGGTCCGCCTGCTCAAAGGGCATGGCGTGGAGCGATTCCTGGCCGAGCTCACCGACTACATCAGCGCGGACTTCGCGCGCTGGCCCTCGTTCGAAAAGTCGCCGCGGGCCGCCAGCCACTCCAAGGTCGGCGTCATCGAACTGATGCCGACCTCGGACGGCGAACTGTACGGGTTCAAGTACGTCAACGGCCATCCGATCAATACCCGCAGCGGCAAGCTGACGGTGACGGCGTTCGGCGTGCTGGCCGACGTGGCGACGGGCTATCCGCTGTTCGTCTGCGAGATGACGCTGCTGACGGCACTGCGCACCGCGGCCACCTCGGCGCTCGCCGCACGGCACGTGGCGCGTCCGGATTCGACCGTCATGGCGCTGATCGGCACCGGCGCGCAGGCCGAGTTCCAGGCCCTGGCGTTCAAGGCCGTCAACGGCGTGAAGCGCATCCGCTACTACGACATCGATGCCGGTGCGATGGCGAAGTTCGCCCGCAATCTTGCCGGCTCCGGGCTCGTCCTCGAAGCCGCCGGCTCGGCCGCGGAAGCGGCCGAGGGCGCCGACATCATTACCACGGCCACGGCCGCCAAGACCCGTATCGAGCTCGTCACCGAGGCGATGGTGCGACCCGGCATGCACTTGAACGCGATCGGCGGCGACTGCCCGGGCAAGACCGAGGTCGCGGCCGGGGTCCTTGACCACGCCCGGATATTCGTCGAGTACACGCCCCAGACGCTGATCGAGGGCGAGATCCAGGCGCGGCCCGGCACTGCCGAGGGGGTCACGGAGCTCTGGGAAGTCATTGCCGGCCTGAAGCCGGGCCGGCAGTCGGCGACCGAGATCACTCTTTTCGACTCGGTCGGCTTCGCGATCGAGGATTTCGCGGCCCTGCGCTACGTCCACGACCTCGCCGCGGGGCGGGGCGGGGCGGCCGAGCTCGCCCTCGTGCCGACGGTCAGCGACCCGAAGGACCTGTACGGCCTGCTTGTCTGACCGCGCGGCCCGCCGGCCGCGCCGTTCTAGGTAAAAGTCGCAAATTGCGCATCCCGGTTAAATAAGCGTACCGCGATTCCGATACGTCTTGTCATGCCCACCGCCCGCGCACGGCCCCGCCGTCGCCGGCTGAAGGCCAGCAGAGACGGACACTCGGGAGAACGCCGATGAATGCATTGAGGCAACTGGGACTCGGACCGCGACTGACGGCCCTCTACCTGCTCGCCGTCGGGCCGCTGGCCTTTGCGGCGGCCACCGGCGCTAGCGTGAAGGGCGTCACGCTTCTGATCGCCGCCGGCTGCGCGCTGGCGGCGGGCGTCCTCGCCTACCTGACCGCGGCCTGGCATGCTCGCGATGCCGCCGAGCTCGGCGCGGCCGTCGAGGCGCTCTCCACCGGCCAACCGGTCGCCTCGCACCTGCCGTTCTCGGCCGCCCTGACGGCCGCCTTCGAGCGGGTTCGCGGCCAGCTCGCCGTGCGCGGCGCCGCCGACGGGGCCGCTGCCGAGGCCACGCGCATCCGCATCGCCCTCGACAAGGTCGCGACCAACGTCATGGTCTGCGACGTCGATGGCAACATCACCTACATGAACGAGGCCGTCGGCGACATGTTCCGTCGCACCTCGGACGAAATCAGAAAACAGTTGCCGAACTTCGATGCCAGCCGCATCCTCGGCGCGAACTTCGACATCTTCCACCGCAACCCGGCTCACCAGCGCAACATGCTGGCATCGCTGCGCGGGACGCACACGGCGAGCATGAAGCTCGGCAATGCATCGCTGAAGATCGTGGCGACGCCGGTCAGCGACCCGGCGGGCGCGCGCCTGGGCTACGTCGTGCAGTGGCTCGACCGCACGCAGGAAGTGGCGACCGAGCAGGAAGTCAGCCACGTCGTCGGTGCTGCCGCCGAGGGTGACCTCACGCAGCGCATTCCCGTCGACGGCAAGACCGATTTCTTCGCGACCCTGGCGGCTGGAATCAATTCGCTGCTGGACAGCATGGCGACGACCATCGCCTCGATCAAGGGCACCGCCTCCGAGGTCAGCCGCGGCGCGGAGGAAATCTCGCGCGGCAACATCAACCTGTCGCAGCGGACCGAAGAGCAGGCCGCCTCGCTCGAGGAGACCGCCTCGTCGATGGAGGAAATGACCTCGACGGTCAAGCAGAACGCCGACAACGCCGCGCAGGCGAATTCGCTGGCCGCCGCCGCACGCGTCGAGGCCGAGCGTGGCGGTACGGTGGTGGCCGACGCCGTCGTCGCCATGCAGGGCATCAACGAGGCGAGCGCCAAGATCACCGACATCATCGGTGTCATCGACACCATTGCCTTCCAGACCAACCTGCTCGCGCTCAACGCGGCGGTCGAGGCCGCGCGGGCCGGCGAGCAGGGCCGCGGCTTCGCGGTGGTCGCCAGCGAAGTGCGCAATCTCGCCTCGCGCAGCTCGGAGGCGGCCAAGGAGATCAAGCGGCTGATCCAGGACAGCAGCCAGCGCGTCGAGGCCGGCACGCAGCTGGTGGACCGCTCCGGGCAGGCGCTCGGCAAGATCGTGGCGTCCGTCCAGCAAGTGTCACAGATCGTGTCGGAAATCGCCGCCGCGAGCCGCGAGCAGTCGGCCGGCATCGAGCAGGTCAACAAGGCCGTCACGTCGATGGACGAGGTCACCCAGCAGAACGCGGCGCTGGTCGAGGAGGCCGCCGCCGCGGCGCAGGCGCTCATGGAAGAGGCGCGTTCCCTGGACGTCCTGATGACGAAATACCGGGTGGGCGAGGACCGCGCCGCGCGCGCACCGCGCGTCGCGGCGCCGCC
>CAIMCI010000080.1 GCA_903839465.1 uncultured Pseudomonadota bacterium | reverse complement strand
TCCTCGTCGTCGATGTTGCGGAGCTTGGGCGGGCGGCTCCGGGCGTTGTCCTCGCGCCGGGCCGGGATGTGCTGTCGCTCGCGCCGGACGGGCACTACGACTTCTACTCGGGAAGCTCCCTGGCGGCAGCCGAGGTGTCGGGGGTGATCGCTCTCCTTCGCCACGAACGGCCGCGCCTCACCGCCAGTGAAGCGCAGGCGCTTTTGTCCCGAGGCGTCTCGCCGGCCGTTCCGAACGCCCGTGAGGCGCTCAGCACGCTGACCGGGCGCGGCTGGACCGCCGGCGGGGCCGCGGCCGCGACCACGGGGGTGGTTCCCAACGGGATCTAGGCGCGTCGTCGGGTTGCGGCGTTTCCCGCGCCGCAGGTGCCCGTACTGTGCCCATGGCCACGGCACCCGATTCGGGCCGTCGGCCTTTTTTTTATCGGCTTTGAACCCAGCCGGCTGCCCATTGAACCCACAGGAGACGTCGAATACCCAGAATTGACGCGGACATCCGCCGGTTCGCAGACAGGAGTGGCCGCCATGGGGGTTGAAACGTGTTCCAAATCGGCCGCCGGCGCGTCGGCCGTCCGTCACGACGTCCACGCAGGCAGCTGGCTGCGGAACTGGCGCCAGCGCGCGAGCGCCCGGGCCATGAGCCGGGAGCTGATCCGGTCGTATCATGAAGTAGAGCAGGCCCGACCGGAGCTGCTCGGCGTCCTCCGGTATCGGGAGGTCGTGGCGCGCCAGACCGGCCTGGACGAGCAGGAGGCCCAGCAAATCGTCGATGGTGCGGAAGACAGCTTCACGGCGTGGCCAGTCGTTCGAGCGCTGATTTTCCGGGACGTGGTCCAGTACCTCGTGCTCCGCCACTGCCTGCAGCACGATGCCGGATCCCAGGCCGTCTATCCCCGACTGCTGGCGATCATCGCCGAAGAAGTACCGGACACCTACTGATCGGCCGCTATGGGCGCCGAAACGGCGCGACCGAACCCAAGACCGCCGCGATCGGGGTCTCCGCGGCGCGTGTCGGGCGGACTGACCGCAGCCGTGTGCCGTCGTGGCCACCGCGCCGCACCCACGGCATCGCAAAGAAGCCTGACCGAGGCGCAGGCACTCCAGCGCAACGAGCGACGCGCCGTTGCCGGCGGCGGATCGCCGGCCCGTTCGCAGCGCCGGCTGCCACCCGACGGGCTCGCAGCGTGGTCGCCCCGATGCGGTGCCCGGCGCTTTCGCGCTAGGCTGTCGGTGGACCGGACCCGGCAATGAACGCCCCGGCCGTAACCAGCAACGGGGGAGGGTGCACGTGATCGGTCAGTCCCGAATGATGCAGGCGTTGGCGGTTTTCTGCGTGGTGTTGGTGTCTGCGCAATCGCAATCGCAGGCGCAGGCGCAGGCGCCCGCCGTGTCGGCGGGTGACTGGCGGGCCGCGGTGCGCCAGCACGCGCGGGAGCACTTCCGGAACCCCGCGTGGGGTTACTCGCATTCGGAACGTGACTACGCGCTGGCGCGCGAGCTGGCCGCGACCGATCACGTGGCGCTCGATGACGATGTCCTTTTCGCGGCGGCTTTCCTCCACGATATCGCCGCCTTTCCGCCGTGGGGCGGTGACGAGCCGCCCGATCACTCGGATCTCGGTGCCGATGCCGTCCCGGCCCTGCTGACGGCGGCCGGGTTCCCGGTGGCCAAACTCGGCGCCGTCCAGGCCGCGATCCGCACCCACATGTACTACCGCAAGCCCGCAGGACCCGAGGCCGTGTACCTGCACGATGCCGACGCGCTCGACTGGCTGGGGGCGATCGGCATCGCCCGCATCCTCGGCCTCGTCGACCCCAACGGCGGCGATCCGGACGGGCCGAAGGCGATCGGCATGATTGAAGCCAATCTCCATGACGTGCCACCGACCGTCGTATCCAGGGCCGCTCGCGCCCTCGTCGGGCCGCGTCTGCGGGAGGCGGAGCAGTATCTCCAGGCGCTCCGCCGGGAGACCGACAGCCTGCATACCCTCTAGTCGGTGCCCGCGGCGCCGATCGCACGCGATAGATAGTCCGGGCAGCGGCGCCTGTCTTCCTGACGAAAAACCCGCCGGATCAGCGGCCTGCCTGCCATCGGGCGAACCGCGACCGGGGCGCCGGTAGCGCGACCCGCGAATCGACTCCACCCGCTTCAAACCTTTTGCCGCCTGCCCGTCTCTAAGCGTACAGGGCCAGTCGAAAGCGAAGATCGTGAACCCACCAGCCACGCAGTCCGCCGTCGACCCGAGGCCCGCCGAGCCGGAGCCGACGACTCTCGTTGCGATGGCAGTCCGAGGGGACGTCCCCGCCTTCGAGGAGCTCTACCGCCGGTACGCACCGCGCGTGCACGGCCTCTGCCTGCGCCTCACCGGACAGCGGGAGGCCGCCGAGGACTGTACGCAGGAAGCCTTCGTCGCCGCGTGGCGGGCGCTGTCCCGGTTCGAGCAGCGCAGCCGCTTCTCGACCTGGCTGCAGAGCATTGCGGTGCGCACGGTGCTCGCGCGCCGGCGGGGCCTGCGGCTCGTGCACGAGGTCGGCGAGCCGGCCGATGGCCTGCCGGAGGTCGCCGATCCCGGGCACGGCCCGCCACCGCTCGATGCGGAACGGGCGATCGCGAACCTCCCGGAGGGCGCGCGCCACGTGCTCGTGCTGGTGGGACTGTACGGCTACAGCCACGCCGAGGCCGCGGAACTCCTCGGTCTCGCCGAAGGCACGACGAAGGCCCAGCTGCATCGCGCACGGATGCTCCTGGCCGAAGCCCTGGACCTGGAGCACTGAGCGTATGAAGAGCCAGCGACCCTCGATCGACGACCTGCTCGCGGGGCTGCCCACGGACGTTGCACCGCCGGCGAACGTCTGGCCGGCCATTGCCGCGCGGCTCGACCCCCCGGCGCGCCGATCCCGGCACCTCCTGCTCGCGGCGGGTGTCGCGGGCGCGGCGCTCCTGTCGAGCGTACTAACCGTGTTCGTGCTCGAGGCGAGGCGCGCGCCGGCGCCGGCCGCGACGGTCGCCGGTGCCGCTGTGCCCGCCGGGCAGCCCGCCGACTTCGGCGAGCCCTCGGATCCCGCCTACGTGCAAGCCCATGCCGCCATGGAGCGGACCTTCCGGGCCCGGCTCGCCGGGCTCGATCCGCCGACGCGGGCGAAGATCGAGGCGAGCCTCGCCACGATCCGGGAGGCCCGCGCGGAAATCCGCCAGGCGCTCGGCGCCTCGCCGTCGGATCCCGTGCTCGGGCGGTTGCTGCAGAGCACCTTAAGCGATGAATTCGATCTCTATGACCACGTTGTTCGATCGACCGAACCCGGCCAGACAAGGACCTGATATGGACACGAAGCGCCTGACCCTCCGGTTTCCCGTGCGTCGCCTGCCCCTCGTGCTGTTCGCGGCGGCGGCGCTTGCCGTTCCGTGCGCGGCGGTCGAGGCCGCGCGCTCCATCAACGAACGCCGGCCGGTCGAGGCCGCCGGCAGCATCGACATCATCGATCCCGCCGGCAGTGTCGAGATCGCGGGCTGGGACCAGCCCGTGCTCGAGGTCACCGGCACGCTCGGCGACGGGGTCGAGCGGGTCGAGGTCACCGTCAACGGCGCGCGCAGCGTCGTCAAGGTCGTGCTGCAGAAGGACAGCGGCTGGAACGCCTCCGGCGAGGCCCGTCTGGTCGTCCACGTACCGCGCCGGAGCAGCGTCAGCGCGGCGCTCGTCAGCGCCGACCTCAAGGTGAGTCACCTCGAGGGCATGGCGACCCTCCAGACGGTGAGCGGCGACGTCGAGGGCGACGTCGGCCAGAACGTCCAGGTGTCGGTGGTCAGCGGCGAGGTGCGCCTCGTCGCTGCCAATGCCCGGGCCATCAACGTCCGGAGCATCAGTGGCGATGTCACGGTCACCGGGGGTGGCGGCGACGTCGACGTGTCGACGGTCAGCGGCGACATCGACCTGACGCTCGCCACCGTGCGCCGCGGCCGGCTGAAGACGGTGTCGGGCGAACTCAAGGCGAGCCTCGCGCTCGCCGATGACGGCCAGCTCGACGGCGAGTCCGTGAGCGGTGACATCGACGTGAAGTTCCAGGCGGCGCCCGTGGCCGACTTCGCGCTGCAGACCTTCAGCGGGGAGATCTCGAACTGCTTCGGCCCGAAGCCCGAGGAACCGCCGTACGGTCCGGGCTCGCGGCTGGTATTCAGGAATGGCGCAGCGACCGGCCACGTCCGCCTCGAGACGAAGAGCGGCGACATCGACATCTGCGCGAAGGACACGCGCGGTAGCAGAGCCGTGGACTGGTCCCCGCCGCGCAGCGGGGCGGGGCCCCGCTACGCGGTCGTCGTCTAGGCTCGGGCGGCGGCTATTTCGCGACCGCGTAGGGCTTCGCGGCGTCCCAGAGCGCGTCGGCCGCGAGGCGCACCGTGTAGTCGGGGTTCGAGTAGACGAAGCGGATCACGCCGGTCCGGTCGATGATGAAGACCGACGGCACGGGCAGCTCGTGCAGCGGCTGCCCGGTCGTCGAGTCGAGGTCGATCCCGTAGCCCTTCAGCTGGGCGAGCGTCGCCTCGTCGAGGCGATACGCGACATGGAAGGCCTTGGCCGCCTCCAGCTTGCTGTCGGAGAGGAGCGTGTAGTTGATCTTCTCGGCCTTGAGGCTCGAGTAGAGGATCGCCGGGCGGTCGGTGCTCAGAAAAACGACCTCGAACCCGCTTTGGCGAAGCTTGGGCTCGACGAGGCGCATGTCACTGAGCTGCGTGTTGCAGTACGGGCACCAGCCGCCGCGGTAGAAGATGACGACGGTCGGCTTCTGGAAGGTCCTCGGGTGGAACGCACGTACCGTACCGTCCTTGCCCGTCGCCGAAAAGTCCGGCGCCTCGGCGCCCACCGCGAGCGGCACGACCCTGGTCGGGTCGTTCGGGATATCGGCCCAGGACACGGAGACCCAAAGCAGCGCCACCAGGGACGCCAGACGAAGGCCGCTACGCATGACTCTCTCCCGATGTCTTGAAACTGTTGATCAAAGGAATCTCGTGGCGGGGACCCCGTCCCGCCAGAGCATACCTCGCCGGCGAGGGCGGGTGCGGTCCGTCGGCGTCGTACCCATCCACGCCGCGAAGGACGCCAGCCCACCCGGGCTGGCGTCCTGCCGGGTGGGTTTACCCTGCCTGTCAGTGATGGACGGCCTCGGTCTCGAGGCGCGCGTTCGGCAGCTTCCCGCCCTGCGGCGAATAGATGACCGGGCAATTGACGACGATGTGCGTCTTCGTGATGGTCACCTCGAGCGCGGTGGCCGCGGCCCGCACCTCGGCTTCGGACTTGAGGGTATGCGCCTTCGACGGATCGGCCCAGGTCACGGTGCTGACCTGCCAGAGCGGGGAGTAGCTGGGATCGGTATTGCCCGGACCGGCCGGCTGCGGCGCGGAGGGAATGACGTTGCTCTGCTTGAAGTTCGTCACGACGTAGATGTCATCGTACGACGCGTTGGGGGCGTCGAGGACGTTGGCGAGCGCCGGCACGTAGTTGACCTGCTGCTGTGCGGCAACGCCCGGATCGGAGGCGTCGGTCTGCAGGTAGGCGACGGCCTTGCCGTTGTACCAGCCCGGAATGAGCGGCAATTCGATGACGCGACGTACGGCGCCATCCTCGCGGTGCGTGTTGTGGTCGGCAAACGCGGCCCCTGAGCTCATCGCAGCGCCGACGGCGAGCGCCAGCACGGCAACTTTTAATTTTACGGCCATGAAATCGTCTCCTGGATCGGGTGGTTGGATCGCGGCACGGCCCTGACGTCCCTGTCATGGGCGCGCAGCGAGGAGACCCGTCACGATCGGAAACTATTACGGCCATCGCAAAAAATAAAAAGTCCCGCGCCGATGAAATAAGACGGTCCGCCATCCGGTCTGGTGCCGACTGTCGGCGGCCGAACAGAAGAGACGACGCGACGAGTCGGGTATTGCGAGGTCGGGATACCGGCGCGCGACGACGGTTGCCGTTACCGACGGGCGCTCAGGCGCGGTCTCCAGATGCCGAGGACGATGTTCGCCATCGACAGCGCGATCATGAGCCACAGGCCGCCGCGCTCGGTGCGGATCGCCTCGGCGAGAGCCACGGGATCGGGCGACCCGCTCGCGGCGAGGGTGGCGAGCTCGGCCGCGCGCCGTGCGCTCCCCGCCACCGAGACCAGCGTGCCCTCGAACATCGCGAGGCCGAGCAGGGCCTTGATCCCTGCCCAGCCGGCGTCGATATAGCCGCGGTTCGCCGCGAGCGCGAGCAGGCCGCTGAAGAGCACCACGGCGAGGGACGGCACCAGAACGATCCGGGAGATCGACGCGATTCCGACGCGGGTGGCCGCGTAAGCGACCACGGGTTCCGCGGGAGTCGTCACGACAAGCACGAGGCACGCTGCAAGCGAGCCGAGCGTGCCCACGGCACCCAGGGTGTGCAGTACCTTCAGACATTTCGGCAGAGTGGCTCTGCGCATGGTTTACCACCTGGCGACAACCTGAAGTCTCATAGCCTGCCGCGCGACAAGGGTCCGGTGGAGCTGGCCTACTGCCGGATTGGCAGGGTCCGAAACGGTACGTAAGCTACACGGCGCCGGAACCGCGGCGCCCGTTCCGCGACAAAGGGACAGGTCGCCGGACGGAATAATGGCACACGCCTGCCGCCGCTTGAAAGCCGGCGTGTCGGGTAGCGCCGCTGGATTTCCTTGCGGCATGTGGGGGACGTGCAAGCGCAGCTTGCGACGAAGAGACGCCGACCCACCGCCGAATCGACGGATCGCGAGGGAGTCCGCGTGATCGCCCTAGGCGGCGCTGCCATTGGCCCGCCGGCCCGTGCGCTCAAAAGCCAGCGCCGCGGATCCGGCGCCCTCAAGGTTTCACTCGCCGCCGCACCCGGACTTCGGTTGCGGCGCGGACTCCAATCAGAGCCGATGGAGTCGATCAATGAGGCGGTCTTCCTCGCTCCTTCACGGAGCGAGGACGATCATGCCGCCATCGTCGCCCACGCCGAAGCGGGATGAGGACTATCTGCTGTCGTTGTTTCGCGTCGCGAGTACATCCGCTTTGCCACCGATGATGAACTTGCCCTTCATCATCGTCGCGTGGCCCGGTGAGGAGCAGAAAAACGTGTAGTCGCCGCCGTTCTTGAGTGCGGCAACCGAGAACCTTACGGACGCCGTACCGCCGCCCTGTATCAATTTCGTGGCCGCGATGATGCGCGGGTCATTGGACGGCTGGTAGTCGTGTGTCGCACCTGCAGCCATTCCGGCCTGGGCCAGCGCAGAAACGTCATTGGTCCGCGCAAGTACCCAATCGTGCGCCATCGCGATGCCGGTCGACTTTCCGGTATGCACGAGCGACAACTCGACTTCGGTGCAGCTGGTCGGAACCAGCAGCTCCCGCTGATCGAACTGCATCTGGTCCGTGGCGGAGATTGTCAGGTGACATTCTGTGGCATTGGCCGCTTGCACAGCGGCGGTGGCGGAAAGCAGCAATGCGAGCGCTAGTTTGTTCATTCGTTCCTCGGAGTGGCTGCCGCTCGGTCAAATAATGATCCAGACGTATGCAAACAGCGTGTTGTTATCATGCGCATCGCGACCTGCGCCATCGTAGTCCCGCGAGTCCCCGTTGAATTTCGTGTAGCCCACGTACTGCAGCCCGATGCGGACGTTCAGCCAGGGCTTGCCGTACGACTCGAGTTTGCCGAACGGAATGTATTCGGCACCGAAGATGTAGCCGCGGCTGTCGGGGCGCCCGGACGCGCTTCCACTCAGAGCGGCCGGTGCGTAGAGGGTCGTGTCGGCATTGCCTCCGATATCGAAGAGGCCGGCGGATACCGCATACGTGCGCCGGTAGGAATACGTGAAGTCCAGGGCGGTCGTGTGCAAGGATCCGGATTGAGTCGACGCTGCGCCACCGACGGCACTGGCGGCGAGCGAACGATGTTCATGGATGTATGACGCATTCGACGCAAACTGATGGTCGCTCGTTGGCGTGATTTGGTACGTCGCGTCAAATCCGACGTCGGTGTACCGGTCGGTGGCGGCAAGCGTCGGGTCTGGCGACACGTTGGCCGACAGCCCGAAGGTGCCGACCGAAATATGGTCCCGCGCGCCGTCGAACTGAACCGCCGCGCGCCAGTACGGCGCCACGCCTCGCAGGTGGGAGTTGCTGTCTTGGTTCAGACCGACGTTCCCTAGCCAACGGTTGGGAAGCGATCGGTAACCGCCGGCCTCGACGTAGTAGTGGTCGTCGACCATGGCGTAGGCGGTCGCGCCGAGGACCGTCTGACCGAGTGCCCCGATCAGCGTTCCCGCTGCCGGCGTCGGGGCGATCGCGGAACTGATGTACGGGAAACCCCATGCCGGCGTTGAGTTCCACAGGTCCTGTACCGTGGGATTGTTGTTGACGGATACGCCGAAAACGACCGGGCTGTTACCGATCGTGGTCGAGCGGGCATAGCGCAAATCGACATTGTCCCAGGACGTGTGGCGGTCGGGACCGCTGTAAGTGACCTGTACGAAGGCGCCCGCATGGTTGGAGAGCCGCCCTGCGAAGAATACGCTGGCCTGGTCGAGCGACAGGTTGTCATTGACGCTGTAATGCTCCGCCGGAGGCTCCGGCTGATCCGCAGCGGTTCGCGTATAGCCGCCCTGGAGCATCACGGCGAGCGGCATTGGGGTTCCGTCGCCCCAGACGTAGCCGTTGAGCTTGAACTGTCGACCGTAGGGCGTCAGGGCCGGACCGTACGCCACCGTGTGGCACTGCGCGCAGGGAAGGCCGGTTTGCGAAGCAAATGTCGGCAATGCGCGCGCGGTGACGGAAGCGCCGAGTAAGGCGACCGCCAGTGCGACGCAGCGCGCGCCAACAGTGGCGTTGATGGCGAGGCAACGGCGCATTCTTTGGGCTGATCGCATGGTCTCCCCCCGCGTTGGGCCCTTGAAGGGGCTCCTTTTTCTTCGGGTAGGATGTCCAACACGCTAAGACCGGGTCTAGTGGGGCGAGGCCTTAGCTCACTGCGGGTGAAGCCCCAAAATGCTCCCGACATTGAACCGAGACGGGTCCAGCGGGTACACACCGGCGTGTGCTTTGGTCCAATGCAATCTGCCTGGAACGCGCCCAGAAGTTGGGTGTCTGCGGTGCGCCTCTGGAGATATGCGTGGCAGGCGCCGCCGATTTACGGCGCCGTCAGGGCCCGCCGGACGTTGGCAAGCGGTGCCGTGTCCGTGAAGCCCACGTGCTCACCCGTCACCTCGATGCCAAGCTCCTGCCACAGGGTCGTGAGGTCAGGCGCGGTCGGTGAGTCCTTCATCGCGGCGTAGAGGCGGGTCAGCACGTCGGTGCCGGTGGCCGCATCGCCCGTGGCCAGGATCTTCCCGATCGGCCAATCGCTTTGCATCCCGCCGCTCTGCCGACCCACCGCGCGCAACGCCTCGCGCAGTCCGGCCCGGCTTTTGGTTTCGCGGAGGATCTGCACGTCCGCCTGCAGGCAGAACAGGGCGCCGCCCCAGTACGTCCGACCCCAGGTGTGGGTGTGGTCGAGTCCGCGATCTCCTGTGCCGGGAAGTCCGTGCGGCATCTGCGCGACGTACTCCGACCAGAGGCTCTCCGCGGTCAGGTTCCCGGCCTGCACCCGGGCGACGCCCTCGACGTAGGTCGCGATCCCCTCGGCGAGCCAGTTGTGGTCCTCGCCGACGTCGGGGAGCGCCAGGTGGATCATCTCGTGCACGAGAATCCAGTCATCCTGCAGGGTAACCGGAGTGGTCTGCCGTCCGACGGTCACGTCCAGGACCGGCTGCGGCCAGGCCCGGGCGTGTCCGGTGACCACGCGCGCGCCGTCGACGGTCGTGACCCGCACCGTGACGCCGTCCATCGGAAAGTACCCGTAATAGCGGCTCACAATCGTCGCCGACCGACGCACCCACTCG
>CAIMCI010000079.1 GCA_903839465.1 uncultured Pseudomonadota bacterium | reverse complement strand
CAGCACGAGGTGCCCGTCGACCGAGATGTACATGAGGATCGCCAGCACCTGATAGAGCTGGCCGACCACCGGCTCGTCGCCGCGGTGCATCGGGTCGATGAGGGTCGCGAACCCGAGGCCCATCGACAGCGCCGTCAGCGTACCGGCGAAGGACAGCGCCTCGACCGCTATCTGGACCGTAAAGCCGATGCCGAGCCCGAGCAGGATCTCGTTCATGGCCGCGAGCAGGCTCCGCGCGTCCACCGCCATGGGCACGCTTTGCGACGCTACCAGCGGCGCGAGCAGCACCGTCAGCGCGACGAGCAGGATCACGCGGATCCGGACCGGCACGAGGATGTTGGACAGCATCGGCGCGGCCATCATGAAACCGGTCAGGCGCAGGAAGACCCAGGCGTCCCGCGCGATCAGCTCGATGATGCTGCCGATGTCGAACTTCATGGCTAGCCGATCATTCCGGGAATGCTCTCGAACAGGGAGCGGGTGTAGTCCATCAGGGTCTGCAGCATCCAGTGTCCGGTCGCGAACAGCGTGACCACGACAACCAGCAGCTTCGGAATGAACGACAGGGTCGCCTCGTTGATCTGCGTGGCAGCCTGCAGCATGCCGATCACGACGCCGACGATGAGGGCCGCGAGCAGCAGGGGCGCGGCCAGCATGGTCGTCACCATCAGGGCGTGCTGTCCGAGACCGATGACGCTTTCGGGATTCATGTCGACTTCCTCAGCTAACGAAGCTTTGCGCGAGCGTTCCCATCAGCAGCGTCCAGCCGTCGACCAGCACGAACAGCATCAGCTTGAAAGGGAGCGAGATCAGCATGGGCGAGAGCATCATCATGCCCATCGACATCAGCACGCTGGCGACGACGAGGTCGATGACCATGAACGGTATGAAGATCATGAAGCCGATCTGGAAGGCGGTCTTCAGCTCGCTGGTCAGGAAGCTCGGGATCAGCACGACCAGCGGCACCGACTCCGGCCCGTCGAACGGCTTCTGACCGGAGATGCGGGCGAACGTCGACAGATCGCTTTCCCGCGTCTGGCGCAGCATGAATCCACGCAGCGGCGCGACCGCCTTGGTCAGCGCTACTTCGGCAGGCATGTTGCCGTCCATGTACGGCTTCACGCCGTCGTTCCAGGACTGTGTCAGGGTCGGGGACATGACGAATAGCGTCATGAACATCGCCAGCGCGATCATCACCTGGTTAGGCGGCGTCGTCGCCATGCCGAGCGCCTGGCGGAGGATGGCCAGCACGACGATGATGCGGGTGAATGCCGTCATGCTCAGGACGATGGCCGGCAGCATCGTCAGCAGCGTCATCAGGATCAGAACCTGGACGGTCAGGGTATAGGTCTGGCCGCCCGCGCCGTTACTGACGGTGACCGCCGGCAGACCCTGGGCCGCCGCCAGCACGGGCGCGCAGGCGAGCATAAGCAGCACGGCGGCCGGCAGGATGCGGCGGGTCACTTCCTGCCCCCGGACTTCAGCGCGTCGGCAAGCCGCGCGGCAAAGCTGCCGTCGGCCTCGGCGACGGGCCGGATCTCGACGTTCGTGTCGAGGAGCGGCAGGCCGCGGACGCCATCCGCGCCGACGCCGACGAGCGCCTGCCGTGACCCGACTTTCAGCAGGACGACGCGCTCCTTGGGCCCGACGGCCACGTCGGCGAGCACGGTGAGCTCCGCCGAACGGTGCAGCGGCGTCAGTTTCAGCCGCTTGGCAAGCCAGGCCAGACCGAGGATGACGGCGAGCACGAAGACGAGCGAGAGGCTCGTCTGCACGAGCGATATGAAGGCACTGCCGGACGGGGCGCTCGTCGCCGGCGCGGTCGCGGGCACGGCGGCCGTGGCCGCTGTGCCGGACAGGCCGACGAGGCAGGCGACGTACGGCGCTCGCGTCACTTCACGCGCTCCAGGCGCTCGGCGGGGCTCACCACCTCGATCAGGCGGATGCCGAACTTCTCGTTGATGACGACCACTTCGCCGCGCGCCACGCGCACGCCGTTGACCAGGACGTCTAGTGGATCGCCGGCCAGCCGGTCGAGCTCGAGAATCGACCCCTGGCGCAGCGCGAGGAGGTCGCGGACGCTGATCCGGCAGCGGCCGACCTCGAGGGAGACCATGACCTTGACATCGAGGATGAGGTCGAGCGTGACGTCCGTGCCGCCGGTCGGCGAGTCGGCCCCCAGTTCGCCGAACTGGGCCCGCTCGTAGCCGCTGGACCCTGAGTTTGTACTGCCTGATTCGCTCATAAGACCTGTCTCCTGAAGTCGGTCGCGGTCAGCGCATGCGCTGCATGGGTCCCAGGACCCGCACGGAATTCCGTTCGCGGCTGATGCCGAAGGCGCCGGCGAACAGCGGCGTTTCACCGGCAAAGAGCGTCACTTCGCGCGGCGGATCGATCGGGATCACATCGCCCGGCTTCATCTTGTAGAGGGAGCCGATGGAGATCTCGACCTCGGTCATCACGGCGCGCACCTCGAGCGAGGCGTCCCTAAGGTGGGCGTTGAGCTGCGGCTTCCAGTCATCCTGGACGTCGGCGTTCTGGGCGA
The DNA here is from genome assembly GCA_903839465.1 of uncultured Pseudomonadota bacterium. Taxonomy (GTDB): domain Bacteria; phylum Pseudomonadota; class Gammaproteobacteria; order Steroidobacterales; family Steroidobacteraceae; genus CAIKMS01. The sequence goes on along the minus strand of CAIMCI010000079.1, from coordinate 6,949 downwards.
CGATGCCGGCGGTCAGCACCTCGCGCAGCGGATCGATCATCGAGGCGGGCATGACGAGCTCGATGTAGCCCGAGCCGAGCGTGAGCTCCACGGTGAAGCGGTTGACCAGCACCGTGTCGGTGGGCGCGGCGACGCTGGCGAACAGCGGGTTCGACTCGTGCTTGATGAGCTGGATGTTCACTTCCGCGACCGAGGTCCAGGCCTCGGCCAGATCGGCGGCAGCCTGCGCCAGCACGATCTGGATGAAGCGAAGCTCGGTCGGCGTCAGCGCCGCGATCTGCCGTAGCCCCGGCACCGCCCGCCCCGGCCCGCCGAAATAGGTGTCGACCATCAGGAACGCCAGGCCCGGGTCGAAGTTGATCAGCGCGTTGCCGGGCAGCGGATCGATCCGGCAGATGTCGAGGCTGGCGGGCGTGTGGATCGCGGCCAGGTAGTCGCCCGCTTTCTGGTTTCGTATGCCGTGGTACTTCACCTGCGGCTCGCGCTGCAGGAGGCTGAACAGCGAGACCCGGAAGTTTCTGGCGAACGTCTCGTGGATCGTCTCCAGGGCCGGCAGGCGGCCGCGGGTGATCTTCTGCGCACCGCCGAGGTCGTAGGCCTTGACGCCGCCCGGGGCGTCGCCGCCCTCCTTGTCGAGGAGCGCGGCGACCTCATCCTCGGAGATGAGGTTGCGTTCGACGGCGTCTTCGTCCTGCGCCAAGGCGGCTTACTGCACGACGAAGCTGGTGAAGTACAGGTCGTCGACGATCGGCGCGCCGGCCATCTTCGTCAGGATCTTCTGCACTTCCTTCAGGCATTCCTGGCGCAGTTTCTCCTTGCCTTCCCGGGTCATGAGCTCGTGGTAGTCGCGGCCGTTGAGGACCTGCAACAGGTTGTTGCGGATCACGGGCGAATGCAGCTTCACGGTCTCGCCGGAGTGCTCCTCGCGGACCAGGAGCTGGATCGACACCTGCAGGAAGCGCACCGACTGCGAATCGTCGAAGTTGACGACCAGCGGCGGATCGAGTTCCACATAGAAGGCCGGCTTCACCGCCTCCTTGGCCGCTTCCTTCGCCTCGGGCTTCACTTCCTTGATCGTCAGCTTGCCGTCCGGGCCGAGCACGTACTCCTGCTGCGGATGCATCTTGGCGTTGATGATCCCGCCGACGATCGTGGCCCCGAGCGCGAGCACGAAGATGCCGACGGCGTTGACCAGCTTGCCGACGATGCCGCCGCCCTCGCCCTTGGCCTTCTTGGCCTTGGCGGGCTTTGCCTCTTCGCCCTCGCCGTCCGCTGCTTCTTCCTCAGCCATGTCGCGCTCCTCCAAAGTACCTGCGATTGACAAAGCAAGTTCTGTGCCAGCGAGCGTGTCCAATCAGAACAGCGACTTAGCAGTGCAAGACGGCGCCGCGTCCGTCAGAATCCCCGCGGGCGCCGGAAATTTGGCGCTCCTCGCGGCCGTCCCCTGCCCACCCCCACGGAGTCAGTCATGGAAATGCGCGCGCTGGGTCGCAACGGGCTTGAGGTATCGGCCGTGGGTCTCGGGTGCATGGGCATGTCCGCCACCTACGACACGGCGGCGGCACGCGACCCGGACGAGGCGATCGCGACGCTGCGCCTGGCGATCGACCTTGGCGTGACGCTCATCGACACGGCAGAAGTCTACGGACCGTTCAGCAACGAGGAACTGGTGGGGCGGGCCATCCGCGGCCACCGCGACGCGGTGGTGGTCGCCACCAAGTTCGGCTTTCGCTGCTCGCCGGCTGGCGCCATCGTCGGCCTGGACAGTTCGCCGGCGAACGTGCGCGCGGCCTGCGAGGGCTCGCTGCGCCGGCTTGGCATCGACACCATCGACCTGTACTACCAGCACCGGCTCGACCCCGCCGTCGCCATCGAGGAGACGGTCGGCGCGATGGCAGAGCTCGTCCGCGAAGGCAAGGTCCGCTACCTCGGCCTCTCCGAAGTCGGTGTCGCGACGCTGCGCCGCGCCGCCGCCGTGCACCCGATCGCCGCCCTGCAGTCGGAGTACAGCCTGTGGGAGCGGAACGTGGAAACCGACGTGCTGCCGGCATGCCGGGCGCTCGGCATCGGCCTCGTGCCGTTCTCGCCGCTCGGGCGCGGTTTCCTCGCCGGCAGCGCGCCACGCGCCGAGGCCATCGTCGCCGACGAGGACTATCGCCGCTCGCTGCCCCGCTTCCAGGGCCCGAACTACGACCGGAACCTGACGCTCGTCAACCGCCTGCAGGCGCTGGCGGGCGCGAAGGGCGTTACGGCCGCGCAGCTCGCGCTCGCCTGGCTGCTGGCGAAGGGACCGGACATCGTGCCGATACCGGGCACCAAGTCCCGCCCGCGCCTCGCCGAAAACACGGCCGCGGCCGCCATCCGTCTCAGCGCCGCCGAGTGTGCCGAACTCGATGCGACCTTTCCGCCGGGCGCAGCCGCGGGTGCGCGCTACGACGAGGCCATGCAGCGCCTCGTCGACCGCTGACCGGCGCGCGTTCAGGCATAGGCATCGAGCACCGAGCGCGGCGCGGGTCGCGCGGCGCTGACGGGATCCCCGACCGCCGGCAGGGCCGCCTCCGCGGCGCTGCGCCCGGAGCGGTAGCTGCTGCCGGCAAAGGCCGACTGCTGGCCGGACTGGCGCGACACGTCGACATTCACCTGCGCGAATCCGGCCTGGCCGAGCAGCGATCGCAGGTGTCCGGACGAAGCCGCGAGCGCATCGGCCGCCGCGTGACTGTGCGTGCCGAACCAGACGGTCGCCTGGTTGCCGGCAAGACTGAGCCTTATCTCCAGCGGTCCGAGGTGATCGGGATTCAGGGATATCTGCGCGTGGGTCAGCTTCTGGTTGACCGCCCAGCCGACGCTCTCGGCGAGCTTCTGGCCCCAATCGGGGGCATCGAGCGGCACGCTGACGGCGGGTGCGCTCGGCAGGCCCTGCGGCGCCGCGGCGGGCTCCTGGCCGGGGATCGGCACGGCGAACGACAGGCCGGTCGGGACCTCGGTCTCACCGCCGCGACGGGCGAGCGTCCGCGCGCTGGCCCGTGCGGGCGCCACTTCCTCATCGCCGGGCTCCTTGACGGCGGTCGGCAGTGCGCGCTCGCGCACCGACGCGCTCAATGCTCGGGACGGGCGCGGAGCTTCGCGCAGCGTGACGTCGGCGTTGTCCTGATCCTCAGTGCCGGACGGTGCGTCGGTCGCCGGGGGCGCTGGCGCCGCGGCCGCTGGCGCGACGGCCACCGGAACCGGTGCCGGCACGGTCGGCGGCGGCAAGGCCGTGACCGGCACGGCCGCCGGTGCCTCTGACGGGGCGGCGACCGCAGCCGGACCCGCCCCCGGCGCCGCGAAGGTCGCCGGAGCGGGGTGCGCGGTAGCGGAATGAACCGGACCGGAACGCGTCGGACCTGGCGCAGCGACATCGGACTGCGCGCTGCTCGCCGGCGCCGAAACGCGCACCGCTGCCGGCAGCGCTACGTCGGCGCTGTCCCTGGTCGGGCTCGTACCAGGAGACCTCGCCGCGACCGGCGTCTGCCCTTCGGACACCCGGGCAAGTGGCGCTGGCGCCGGCGGTGCCGGCGGTGCCGACGGCATCGGCGGTGTCGGCGGTGTCGGGGTCGTCCCGGCCGGCCCGCCGATCGCATCGACGGTCGCCCCCGGTCCGGCGGTCTCGCCCCCGGCGGCCGACGGCGCAGCGGCAGGTGACGGCACGGCGGCTTCGGGCAGCGTCAGGGTATTGGGCCCCTGGCCACGGTCGGGGCCCGCGACCGGCGCCGGTCCCGATGTCGCCGCCGGCATGGACACCACCGGACGGGCGGTCGGGATCACGGCTGGCGTCAGCGGAGGGGGGACGGGGAGCGCCACCGGCGGGACGTCGGGCGGCAAGGTCTTGCCGTCGGCTGACGGTGAATCGGCCGCGACGGCCTTGCGTACTGACCGCGGTTCCTCACCTGGGTCGGCTGGCTTCGCGGCAACGGGCACGCTGTTCCGCGCGCGTAGGCCGGGCGCCGGGTCGGCGCCCTGCTGGCGCAAATGCCGGGAAAAATCGTCTTCGTCGAGCGGCGCGGCGCCGCCGCCAGCGGTGCTCTGGGCGGCGGCGGGCGGCGGCGAGGCGCGACGGGCAGCCTCCAGACGGGTGGCAAGATTCGGCGTTACGGTGTTCATGCCGGTAACCAGTGCAACCGGCGTGCCAAGCTCGGCGTGCCGGGCGCCTAGTCGGGCTTGGTGCGTGCCGCCTGCGCCGCCCGCTCGTCCGTCGCGTGCTGCTCCCGCTTCTCGCCGAGGCGCAGTTCCTCGGCACGCAGCCGCACGACCGCCTTGCCGAGCTGCGCGGATTCGATGCGCCGGTCCTGCCACTCGGCGGCGCACGCATCGGCCGCCCGGCGCGCCTCCTCGACGATGGCCTGCTGCTGGCGGATGGCTTCCTCGAGCCGGCCGAGAAAGGCCTGGAAGTTGTGCAGCCGCGCCGCATCCACGGCGCCGCTCTCGTGCTGGCGGACGACGTAGTCCGCCCGGTAGCCGACGAGGTCGGCGAGCTGCTTCTCCGCCGCGGCGAGGGCTGCCTGCGCCCGGCTCACGCCGCGCCCGGCATCGCGTTCGCGGTCGTCCGCCAGCTGTTTGATCGGACGGATCCGTTCGGAGCGGGTCATCGGTGTCTCACCTCGGCGTTGGCTCGATCAGGCATCAATGCACGGCACCGGCGAGGATCTCGGCAAGCGACTCGCTCGCCGGGCCGAACTTGACGGCCTGGTACATGTCCTGGCGCAGGAACTCCTGCAGCCTCGGCCACATGTCGATGGCCTGGTCGATGCGCGGATCGCCACCGCGGCGGTAGGCGCCGACGCTGATCAGGTCGCGGTTGTGCTGGTAGGTGGCGTAGACCTGGCGGAAGCGCGTGGCCCGGTCCATCTGCGCCTTGTCGACGATAAGATGCATCGCCCGGCTGATCGAGGCCTCGACGTCGATGGCGGGATACACGCCGGATTCGGCGAGCGAGCGCGACAGCACGATATGGCCGTCCAGGATCGCGCGCGCGGAATCGGCGATCGGGTCGTTCTGGTCGTCGCCTTCGGTCAGCACGGTGTAGAAGGCCGTGATCGACCCCGGCCCGCGATCGGAATTGCCGGCGCGCTCCACCAGCTGCGGCAGGCGCGCGAACACCGACGGCGGGTAGCCCTTGGTGGCGGGCGGTTCGCCGATCGCGAGGGCGATTTCGCGCTGGGCCTGCGCGAAGCGCGTCAGCGAGTCGAGCAGCAGCAGGACCTTGAGGCCCCGGTCGCGGAAATACTCGGCGATCGAGTGCGCGACCCAGGCGCCGTGCAGGCGCATGAGCGGCGGATTGTCGGCCGGTGTGGCGACCACGACCGCGCGCTTGAGGCCGTCAGGGCCGAGCGTGTTGGCGACGAACTCCTGTACTTCCCGGCCGCGCTCGCCGATCAGCCCGACGACGATCACGTCGGCCTCGGTATAGCGCGTCATCATGCCGAGCAGCACGCTCTTGCCGACGCCCGAGCCGGCAAAGAGGCCGATGCGCTGGCCGCGGCCGATGGACAGGAGGCTGTTGATGGTGCGGATGCCGACGTCGAGCGGCTCGCGGATTGCCCAGCGACGCAGCGGATTGAGCGGCGCGCCCATCAGCGGCTGGTGGTCGCTGACCTGCAGCGGCCCGAGACCGTCGAGCGGCCGGCCGGCGCCGTCAAGCACCCGGCCGAGCAGGCCGTCACCCACCTGCACCTCGGAGACGCCGGGCGACGGCAGGACCCGCGCGCCCGGCATGACGCCACGGATCTCGCCGGTCGGCATCAGGTACAGGCGCTCACCGGAAAAGCCGACGACCTCGGCCTCAAGGCCGCGACCATCGGCGGTGGTGACGAGACAGCGGCTGCCGACCGGCGCCTCGCAGCCCATCGCCTCGAGCGTCATGCCGACCATCCGGGACAGCACGCCCTCGACCTGAAGCGGCCGCAGATCGGCGACCTTGGCGGTCAGCGTCGACAACCGCTCGCACCACTGGCGCTCGAGGGCCGCGAGCTCGTGCGTCCTCATGTCCCTTCCGCCCGCGGGCCGTGATCACGCTCGCTGCCCATGATCTCGGTCAGAAGCGCACCGAGCCTTGAATCGAGGCGCGCATCGACCCGGGATGTGGCAGTGAGCACCTGGCAGCCACCGCGCATCATCATCGGATCCTCGACCAGCGTCCAAGCCCGCTCGTGCTCGGCCGGCGCCAGGCTCTCGCGCACGACCGCGGCATCCTCGGGATGGAGCTGGATGCGCACGTCCCGCGCGGAGACCGGCAGCTGACCGACCGCCTCGCGCACGATGCTGATGATCTGCGACCGGTCCTGGCGCAGCTCGCGGCGCAGCAGCTGCCGGGCAAGCGCGGTGGACAATGCGACGATCTGCTCGATGACCTCCTCGTTGAGGTTCTCGAGCGGCCGGGCGAGGTCGGTCAGTATCTGCGACAGGCGTTCGGTCTGCGCCGCGACCCGGCTCTGGCCGGCGCCGTAACCCTCGGCAAGGCCCCGCGCATAGGCCTCGTCATAGGCGGTGCGCTGCAGGTCCTCGAGGACGCCCGCCGTGACGACGCCGGCATGGACGGTCTGCGCGCGGGCCGGCAGCACGCCGACCGCGACCACGCCCGGCACCCAGGGCCTCGCCTCGGTGGCGTCGGCCGCCTCGACGATGTGGCCGGGCCGCATTTACACGTACTCCATGGAACTCGCGCCGAGGATGATCGTGCCCTCTTCGGCGAGGCGCTGGGCGACGTTCGTGATCTCGCGCTGCGCACCCTCGACCTCGGTCAACTTGACCGGGCCGCGGGCATCCATGTCTTCCTTGAGGATCTCCGCCGCGCGTTTCGACATGTTGCGGTAGATCTTGTCCTGAACGCCCGGATCCGCGCCGCGCAGGGCAAGCGCCAGCACGTCGGTACGGACCTCGCGCAGGATGGCCTGCATGGCCTTGTCGTCGAGCT
>CAIMCI010000078.1 GCA_903839465.1 uncultured Pseudomonadota bacterium | reverse complement strand
CGGAGTCATGGGCGAGAGCGCCTGGGGGTCCAGCGCCGCGACCGGCCCGCCGAGTCGCAGGAGCTGGCCGCTCGACTCATCGAGGTAGCTGTAGAAGTCCGCCTGGGTGTCGCTGTAACTGTGCACGATGAATTTCCGCTCATCGGCCGTGCGGCTGACGAGCCGGCTGTAGACCTCCGGCATGGCGGTTTGCAGTGCCGCAATGATGTTCGCGGTGTGCGGGTCGGTGTAGTGGTCGCCCGGGCGCTCCGTCTCGTAGTGGACGCCGTACAGTCGGCCGTCCTCGCTGATCGTCGTTGTCGAGATATCGACGGCCGGGTTGGCATATACAAGCCTGGGTTCTGCCTGGTCGGTCAGGTCCAGTTGCCAGAGCGCGTTCTTGTTGTCGGACGGACCGATCGCAAAGGCGATGTTGGGTTTGTCGGCGCCAATCGCCACGGGTTCGAAGTGCTGTTCGCGATTGAAGGCCTCGAAGCGGGCGAGGCGATGCCACTCGGAGTCCCCTTTCAGTCGGGCGTAATAGGATATCTGCGCGCCTTCCTGGCCCCAGCCCAGCCGGACCTCCCCTTGGGGATCGGCACGCCAGTGGCGGATCGGCGACCGCGAGCGCTGACGCTCCTTCAGGGCGCCGGTCTGGACGTTCAGTTCAAAGACGCCCGGCAGTGCGTTGGTTCCCACGTGCCCGTAGATCTGCCCGCCGCCGGCCACGAGACTTCTTTGTTCGGCATCGAGTCCTTCGTCGGCCTCGATCAGCACGGTGTTCGGGATGCCGGTGTTCCATTGAAGAACGCGGTCCTGGAACTGGCCCTTCGCGGCGTCCGCGTTCTGGACGAGCACCTTGAGGTTCCTGCCGTCGATGTCGACGCCGACGAGCCGCGAGGTGTTGTAGACGAGGGTGCGCTCGCGCACGGAGGCGTGGAGGCCACACAGGAGGCGGGTATTGGACGCGAAGCGGCACCAGGTGATCCGCCAGTGCTCGGGCTCGGTCATGACGAGCTGCGGCTCCCGGGTGAAGTCACGCGCCTGCACGACGACGTAGCCGCGGCCGTTCGTCGAGCGGATGATGGCCAGATGCTCGCCGTCCGGCGCCAGAGTTGCGCCGGACGTACTGGGTCGAGCTGCAAACGCCTCGATCGGCAGGGTCGGAGCCGCGACGACTGTCGACGGGACCACAACGGTCAGCGACGCGACGATGAGAGCGGCCGGCTTCACGCGTGGGTGCCTTCCGTGGGCTTCGACGACGGTACCGCCGATCCTGCGGAGATCGACGGCACGCAGTGATGAGCCTAGCGGGGGGCGAGTCCGGTCCGCAAGGCCTTCCGTGGACGGTAGCGGGATCCGGTGGCGAGCCGGGCTGGCTCCGGTTCCATCGCAGCGCGGCAAGCGCCGGGCCGCTGTCTAGCTCAGGCCGAGCTGCTTCATGACGCGGTTCAGGTTGCGGCGAATGTCGTTCAGCTGGCCGAGCGAGACCAGCGTCTTCAGCGCGTCTTTCAGCGGCTGCAGCGGGTAGCCGCCGTACTGGCCGCTCTCGGTGATGTTGTTCGTCACGGTCGACCGGCCGGCGAGGACAACGTTGTCGGCGATGGTCAGGTGCGCAGAGACGACCGAGTTGCCGCCGGTCATGAACCGCTTACCGATCGTGGTCGAGCCCGCCATCATGAAGCCGGCGGTGTAGAAGCCGTCCTCGCCGAGATCGCAGTTGTGGGCGATGTGGCAGATGTTGTCGATCTTCGCGCCGGCGCGGATGTAGGTCGAGGCCAGGGTGCCACGGTCGATCGAGCAGTTGCCGCCGATCTCGACGGCATCGCCGATCGTGACGATGCCAAGGTGCGGAATCTTCTGCGGGCGGCCGCTGGGGCCGACCGCGTAGCCGAAGCCGTCGCTGCCGATGGTGGTGTGCGGATGGATCTCGCAGTCTTCGCCGACGATGCAGCCCGACCCTACGAAGACGTGCGGGTGCAGTGTCGTGCGCGCACCGATGCGCGCGTTGTTTTCGACGACCGCATGCGAGCCGACGCAACAGCCCTCGCCGATCGTCGCCCCGGCACCGATCACGCAGTACGGGCCGAGCAGCACGTCCCGGCCGATCACGGCCGACTCGTGCACCACGGCCGACGGGTGGCGATCGCCCCATTGCGCGAACCGCGCGCGCTTGGCGTCGAACGCCGGCAGCAGGGTGGCCATCGCCATCGGTATGGAGGCGACGGCGAACAGGCAACGGACCGACGGAGGCATGGCCTCGACCGTGATCTTGAGCTCGCGGCGCGCAATGACGATGGCGGCGCCCGACGCCCCGACCGCGGCCAGCTGCTCGAGATCGGAGACGAAGACGAGGCTGCCGGCCGTCGCGTCCTGGGGCAGTCGGCAGTCGCCGGCGGTGGAATCGAGGTCCCCGGCCACGAACACGAACTGGTTGGCCGGCTGGTCGGCGACGGCTCGGGCGGACAGCATGGGCACTCCGGACGGGATCAGGGCAAGCAGGTCGCGGCGGCGGCAGGCGCCGTGACGGTGGCGACGGGCGCGATGACAGTGACCGCGGACGTGACCCGACCCGAAAAGTCGAGCCAGCGGTGTTCCGGGAAGTCATAGAGCTTGCAGCGGCGGACCGCATCGACATAGCTCGCCCAGTTCAGCCGGTAGGAGCGGATATCGCCGCCCTGACGGTCGGCGAGGAGCTGCTGCGCGCGGCGCAGGTGGAAAAGCGGAATGCGCGGATTCACGTGGTGGGCGTTGTGCTCCATGATGTTGTGCATCAGGCGGTCGAGATGGAACGGGAAGCGGACGTTGGCCGTGGCCGTGAGGTAGGCCCGGCAGCGCTGCCATTCCTGGCGCTTCTGGAACCAGGCGATCGTCGGGTGCGTGTGGTGCACGAAGACCACGAAGCCCATGATCCAGTTCCAGGCGAGGAACGGCAGGACAATCGCGGTCAGGAGGAGGAGGGCCACCGACTGGTGCGTCGCTCGTGCGGCGAGCACGGTGCCCGTCACCCAGACGACGGCCCAGACTGTGACGATCACGCTGTCGGTCTTGTACTTGCGGCGCGAGGAACCGATCTCGCGCTGGCTCGCGAAGTAGAGCTTCCGCCACCAGAGTTCCACGAGATAGTAGGCCCCGAAGCCGTAACCGGACCGGTAGACGCGTTCCAGCCACTGTCGATGGCGCGGCAGGGCGTCGTATTCGGCCTTGGAGAACGGCGCCCAGACCTGGTCGCGGTTCTTCAGGTTGTTGAAGCCGTGGTGCGCGACGTTGTGACCGACATCCCACAGGCTGAAGGCCGTCAGCGAGGGCAGGAAGGCGATCCGGCCGATCACGTCGTTCAGGATCTGCTGGCCGAAGAAGCTGCCGTGGCAGGCGTCGTGGCCGATGAGGAAGAGGCGCACGGTCGCCGCCGTGAGCAGCACCGAGCCGAGCAGCTTGAGGAGGATGCTGCCGGGCATCAGGGCGAGGGCAGTACCCGCGGCAAACAGGAGGATATCGGCGGCGAAGAGGGCAAACGCCCGGATCGGCGAGGCGGCCTCGAAGGCGGCCAGAAGCGCTTTGCGGCTCGGCGGGGCGTCCAACATGCGTCGGGCTCCCCCGAAAGGCGGTTCGGTGTGGCACTGGCAGCGCCACTCTGCGCGCTATTCTATCGACAATTGCCCGGGACGCACGGTATTCGGTGTGTTACCGCACGGAGCACACCCGGCGCTGCGTGCCGTGCGGAAGGTCGGGCAGGTCCTACACCAAGCCGTCGCTGCGGTGACCGGACGGAATGGTGTGGTACTGGACCGGCCAGAGAGGAGGATACCTTGCGATTCGCACGACGTGACCTGCTCGCCATGACCCTGCTCGGCGCCCTGCCCACCGGCGTCGTTCGCGCGTACCCGCGTGCCACGGAAGCTGTCGACACGGCCGGCCGGGTGTCCGTTGCCGAACTGGCAGCCGCGCTCGCGGGCCCCGCCGGCGACCGGCCACGCATCCTGCAGGTGGGTGCGCTGGGTCTATATAAGAGGGCGCACATTCCCGGGGCCGCCTACGCCGGCATGGCGAGCACCGCCGACGGGCTCGCCCGGCTCGGGCGAGCCCTGGCGCCGATCGGGCGGACCGCGCCGGTCGTCGTCTACTGCGGCTGCTGTCCGTGGGCCCACTGCGCGAACGTGGCACCCGCCTTCGGCCTCCTGCGGGACAGAGGGTATACCGCTGGCCGCGTCCTCTACCTGCCGAGTGATTTCACGACGGACTGGGTCGACACGGGCCATCCCGTGGCAGCCGGTGCGTGAACGCAAGAGCGTTCAGTCCGGTCCGGTTCCGGACCTCGGCGCCGGTTCCGCCGGACGCGACGACCTGCACCGATCGGCCGTTCGGCGGCCGGTGAACGTGCAGAGCGGCATTGCTGGATGGCCCATCGACAGAGCGATGGGCGCTATCGGTAGTTAATGTTATTTATTTAAATTACATGTAACTTATTGTAAATTATTATCTTTAAACTGTTAATGTAATTTCGAGATATTGGGAACGGGCGACAACCCGCGACGCCGCGGATGGCGTCTCCCCGGCCTGCCTGCGTCGCGCCCGTCGCGGCCTCAGCGCGCAAACGCGTACGGTCCGCCACGCTCGAGCGCTCGCCGGTAGGCCGGTCGGGCCGCGATCCGCTCGAGGAAGGCGGCCAGTCGGGGCTGGGTCCCATCGAAGCCGACCCGCGTGCCGCGCGCCTCGATCGGGAAGCTCATCTGGATGTCCGCCGCCGTGAATTCCTCACCCGCAAACCAAGTCGACCGGCCGAGTTCGGACTCGAGGTAGGCGAAGTGGGCGTCGTTCTGCGGGTCGACGTAGGAGCTTCGGACCCGGGCGACGATCGCCTCGGCGACCGGCTTTGCCTCGGCCGGCATCGGCGCGTCGGCCAGCCGGTCGAAGACCAGGCGCATGACGAGCGGTGGCATCAGGGTGCCCTCCGCAAAGTGCAGCCAGTACGTGTACCGGAGGCGCGCATCGGTGCCGGGAGGCGGGCGGAGCCGACCCGCGCCGTAGGTCTCGACGACGTAGTCGATGATCGCGCCGGTTTCGGCGATGACCCGGTCGCCGTCCGTGATCACCGGTGACTTGCCGAGCGGATGGATGGCGGCGAGTTCCGCCGGCGCCCGCATCGTCACGGCATCGCGCTGGTAGTGGCGGATCTCGAACGGCACCCCGAGTTCCTCGAGGAGCCACAGGACCCGCTGCGAGCGGGAATTGTTGAGGTGATGGACAGTGATCATCGGTGCCGGCCTCCAGGTAACGGGCGGGCCGCGGATACCGGCGGCCCCGATCGAGTGTGCCGTTTGGCGCCGGCCGCGCCCAGCGCGTCATCGTGCGACGCATAACCGGCGGGTTTCGAGGGTCAGATCAAGCCGTTGCGGTCCGAAGGGGTCGTCCAGTACGGTGCCGGCCTCTGGCCGTTCGGATCGCCCCCACGGGTGCGTTGCCGCGCGATCGGCCGTGCCGCGATGTATGCTCTCGGCCGACGTCGACCGGCGGAGCAGGCGCACTGCCCCCGGGGACGGGTCCGGCCTCGAGTGCAGGGCCCGCAGAAGAGCGGCAAGGGAATGCCGGGTGGGTGCCTGAGGCTGCAGGGCCGGGACCCGTGCTCAGGTCCTTCCACAACGAGGTCTCGCATGCTCCGACAGCTTCCGTTCAACGCTGGCCGCCTGGTCGCCGCCACCACCGGCTTACTCGCCTTCGCGGCCATGGCCGCCGATCCGTCCATCCCCACCACCGGTACGGTCGTGTCCCGGCTGGGTGACCTGAAGGTCCGGAACGGCTATCCGACGCCGGAGACGGCGGCGCGACTCTACGACGACATCGATTTCCAGCGCGCGGCACAGGGCTATCTCTGGGGCCTGCCGATGATGGCGATGGCGCAGTGGCAGTCCGAGCAGCGCGAGAAGTTCGGCGCCGGCAACCTCGACTTCGTCGACTACCTGACGTTCAAGGACAAGCTCGGCCTGCTGACGGCGAATGCGACGACGCCGTACGTGATGGCGTTCCCGAACATGAAGGACACCGGGCCGCTGGTCGTCGAGGTGCCGGCCGGCGCCATGGCCGGCGGTATCACCGATTTCTGGCAGCGGCCGCTGACCGATACCGGGCAGACGGGACCTGACAAAGGTGCCGGTGGCAGGTACCTCGTCCTCGGGCCGAACGACCCGGACCTCCACCCGGACGGCTATTACGTCGTGCGCTCGCCGACCGTGAACATCTTCACCGGCCACCGCGCCCTCGATCCGGACCGCACGAAGGCGATGGCGGCGATCGCGGGCCTTAGGATCTATCCGTACAGCGAGCGCGAGAACCCCACGCCGACGCGACATGTTTCCCCGGCCGGCCGGCCGTGGAGCGGAACCCAGCCGCGCGGCCTCGCCTACTGGGACATGCTCGCGCGCCTGATCAACGAGGAGCCAGTCATCGAGCGCGACCGGATCATGCTTGGCATGCTGCAGCCGCTCGGCATCGAAAAGGGCAAGCGTTTCCAGCCCACCGAGCACCAGAAGAAGATCCTGCTCGACGCGGCGCGCAGCGGTGAGCTGATGGCGCGGACGATCGGCTTCGACAAGCGCTTCGAGGGCGCGACGGTCTGGCCCGGCAAGCACTGGGAAATCTCCCTCTACATGCAGGAGACCAGCCAGGAAGCGCCGACCCACACGCAGTTCGACGAGCGCACGTCCTGGTTCTACGAGGCGGTCGGTGTGTCGGTCGGCATGATGGGTCGGACGGTCGGCTTCGGTCAGGTATACCTCGAGGCCTCCAAGGATCGCGACGGCCACTGGCTCGACGGCTCGAAGACCTATCACCTGCGCGTGCCGGCGAACGCGCCGGTTGCCCAGTTCTGGTCGTTCACCGTCTACGACAACGAGACGCGCTGCTTCGTCGACACGGGCGTGCAGCCGGACCGCTCCTCGCGCGACCCGATCGAGAAGAACGCCGACGGCACAGTCGACCTGTACTTCGGCCCCAGGGCACCCGCCGGCAAGCCCGCCAGCAACTGGATCCAGACGATCCCCGGCCGCGGCTGGTTCACCTACTTCCGGCTTTACGGACCCACGCAACCGTATTTCGACCGCACCTGGGTGCTGCCGGACGTCGAGCCGATGGCCATCGCAGGCGCAACGAAGTAGGGGGCGCGAGCGTCGTCCGGCAGCGATTGCCGGTGCGGGCGGGCCGAACGTTCACCGCGTTCCCGGTCGGGTAGGAAACGCGGTGAACGCCGGGGGTTAGGCCACGTGCTGTAGAAGGCCAGTGAGGCGCTGACGGGCGGATCGAAAGCCGTTGCCTGGCGGCTTGCGCGATGGCCGACACGGCGCGTATTTTCACACCGACACCTCCTCATTCAGTAACTTGGGGTCTAGCCATGACGAATCCTGGAGCGGAGCGGTTTCTGGTGCGCGCGGCGCAGGTCGCGGATGCAGAGGTACAGTTTTCTCATCCGTGGAACGCGCGATCGCAGATCAGGGGCACACCACTCTCCCAGTTGGTGGGACTGACCCGTACCGGCGTGAGCCTCGCCCGTATCGCGGGCGGCAAAGAATCGTTCGTGTACCACTCGCACCAACGGGAGGAGGAATGGATCTACATCCTCGAGGGGCGTGCGATTGCCGAGATCGGGGATGAGGAGTTCGAGGTCGGCGCCGGTGACTTTCTCGCGTTCCCTACGCCTTCGGTTGCGCATCACCTGAAGAATCCGTTCTCGGACGATGTCGTTTACCTCATGGGCGGCGAAAACCGGGATACGGAGGTGGCGGATTTCCCTCGATTGGGGAAACGCATGGTCCGGGTGGGTTCGACGATTACCGTCTACGACACGGCGGACGGCAAGCCACTCGGACCGCTCGGGCCGTAGCCGCAGCGCGTTGTCCGCCACTCGCTTGAGTGCAACGCGCTCGCATCCCTTTGCCGACGGGGCCACACCGCGGTTCGCCCGCGGCATCGAACGGGGCGACCGGTCAGAGTGAGACGCGCCTGAAGAGTGCGTGGCTTCAGGCCGCGCTCGGTCGTACGCAGCGGTCCAACGCGGATTTAAGGCGGTCCGGCACCGTACGTTCATGGACGATCCCGCGCTCGTCAAAATCGGATCAGGACGGTGACGCCACGCCGAAGCGCGAGGCTTAGCGGAAGGACCGGATCAGTCGTCGCTGGCTGTGATCATTGGCCCAATGCTGCACTGCAACCCACTGGTCCAAGTTGCACGGAAGAATTGACAGTTCCGTTTACGCAACTATAGTAACACTCTGCAACGCTTTCCCACCGGCCTTGAAGGCTGCAATTCGCCCGCGCTTGCTTCGGGCGAAACGACACCCGGTGCGGACCGCGTCCGGACCGACGAGGCGGCGTTGATGACACGGATCTTGGCTGGCCCGCACCGCCGGACGACGAAACACGAGGAATAGAGTCATGACATGCACGACATCGCGGTCAATGATCAGCGTCGCGCGCGCCATTGCATTGGCCAGCGCCGCGTTGGCAGGGACGAGCAGCGCCCAGAGCGCCGGCGACAAAGTGTCGCCCGGCAACGACCTCGGCGAGATCGTCGTGACCGCGACGAAGCGCTCCGAACCGCTCCAATCCGTGCCGATCGCGATTTCGGCCGTGACAGGTGAATCGCTCCTGAAGATGGGCGCGACCGATTTTGCCGGCTACGCACGAAGCATTCCAAGTCTGTCTTTCACGGACACGGGTACCGGCCAGAGCGTTGTCGCTATCCGCGGAATCAACCCGTCCGTAGGCGCCGGTGCCGTCCATTTCTACATCGATGAGACGCCAATTCCGGTGTCGCAGGGAAACTACGGCGGCGGCCAGCTCAATCCGAAGCTCGTCGACGTCGACCGCGTCGAGGTACTGCGCGGCCCGCAGGGGACTCTCTACGGCGCGGGTTCGGTTGGCGGAACGATCCGGCTGATACCGAAGGCGCCGGATCCGAACCACTTCAGTGGCGCGGCTCAGATCAACGGCACGACCATCAAGGGCGGTGGAGAGGGCTATGAGGCCCAGGGCCTGCTCAATATCCCCCTGATCGCGGGAAAAGCGGCCCTGCGACTCAACGTGTGGGACGTGGGCGGCGGCGGGTACATCACGCGGACCTGGGCGCAGCCGACCCCGGGAGAACAGAAAAATGTCGGCCGCGACGACACGTGGGGATTTAGGGCGACCGGCAAGTACCACGTCAGTGACGCCGTCACGATCGACGCCATGGTCTACCACGAAGCTCAGAAGCTGAACGGCTACCAGAACATCACGGCCGGTCCGTCCAATCCGAGCTTTGCGCTCGTGCAGAGCTTTCCCTGGGATGTGGCGGAGCCAAATCGCAACGGATTTACGCTCTATAGCGTGACCGGAACCGCTGACCTCAATCGGTTTCGCCTCACGTCCGCGACCAGCTATTTCCGATCGGACCGGCGCACGACCGAGGAACAGACGGCGTTTGCCGTGGCGGCCTTTGGCCCGCCGGCCTTCTACGAGCGACTCGATGAGGAAAACGACCGCAACCAGTTCTCGGAGGAAATCCGCCTGGCGACGGCGGCGCCGATCAACCACGTCGATTTCGTCGTGGGGCTTTTCTACCAGCAGAGCCACGGCGATCTCGCGTTCAACCTCGCGCCACCGGAGTGGAATTCGATCTACGCTCCAAACGGACCGAGCGACCCGCTGTACACGCCCGGCAACCAGTTGTTTGTCGGCACGGCCAAGAACAAGGATTCGGAGATCTCCGAGTTCACTGAGATTACCTGGCACGCGACCGATCGGCTCGATGTCACCGGCGGCGTCCGGCACTTCCACACCTCGACGTCGGAACACGACTTGCTGACAGGACTCTTCAATGGCGGACCGACCGATACGGCGGTGGTAGCCCCGGCATCGACGGGGCAGACCTACAAGGCCAACGTGTCCTACAAACTGACGAAGGACAATCTGCTCTACGCGACGTATTCCGAGGGCTTCCGGCCCGGCTTCGGGTATGCGCCCGTGCCGTCCTCCTGCGGGTTCCCGGGTCCGTACGCGGTAGGTCCGGACACGCTGAAAAACTATGAGATCGGCAGCAAGAACGCTTGGCTCGATCATAAGGTGATTGTCAATGTGTCCGCGTTTGACATGACCTGGAAGAACATCCAGCAGTCGAAGTTCCTCCAGTGCGGATTCACGATCGTTTCGAATTCGACCGGGTCGGTCCGCAGCAAGGGTGGCGAAGCAGAAATCGTCACCCGACCGTTGGAATTCTGGGAATTGGGACTGAGCGGTTCGCTCACCGACGCGAAATTCCAGCAGAACGAGAGCTTCCTGACGGCGCGGGAGGGGGACCAGTTGGCCGGCGTTCCGCGCTACCAGGTGGCGGCGTACCTGTCCCGTGCTGTGCATTGGGCTGAGCACGTTAGCGGCGAATTGCGCGTTGACGTGCAGCACACCGATCAATCGCACGCGCGCTATGCGCGCTTGTCGGACGGCCAGTTCGATCCTCTCTATCAACTCGGGTCGACAACATTGCTCGGCGCGCGCGCGCAGGCCAATTTTGGTGCGTGGTCGGTCGCGCTGTACGGTAACAATCTCACGAACGACGTGTCACGGCAGTTCCTGGTTGTTTCTTCCGGTGCCGATACGCCGGGACGGCCACGGTTGAGCGTCAATCAGCCCCGTACCGTTGGCATTGAGATCAGGAATCAATTCTGATGGGGTATCGCCGACGTTAATCGTGGGTACCCGTGGCATTGAACGGCTGCGTAACGCCAGAGCGGCACGAGAAGTGGGGCTGGCCGCGAGATTCGCGCGCCAAGCGATGAGTTACCATGACTAGCACCGTCGTCAGCTTCAATACGCCGTTCGTGATTTTTCTGGGCGACATTGGGTCCGAGACGTACGCCAAGACGGGTCTCGGTCTCGTCGAATGGCGGCGTGATCAGTGCATCGGCCAGGTTAGGCTGCCGGGTGCCGGTGTGGACGCGGGCGTACGGGATCTCACCGTAGCCGAGGCGCGCGCCCGCGGCGCCCGCTCTTTGATCATCGGCTCGGCGGCCGTGGGCGGGGGCATTCCCGCGAACTGGATACCCAGCTTGCGGGCGGCGGCAGAGGCGGGTATCGACATCGTAGCTGGCCTGCACATCCGACTGGGCACCGTGCTTGGCCTTGCGGACGCGGCAACCCGGGGCGGTGCGCGGCTCGTGGATGTACGCGTGCCGCCTGTCGATTTGCCCGTCGGCACCGGCCGCAAACGCCGGGGCCTGCGCGTGCTCACCGTGGGCACCGATTGCGCGTGCGGCAAGAAATACACGGCGCTGGCACTGGATCGTGAGCTGCGCCGTCGGGGAGTGGCCAGCGACTTCCGCGCAACCGGACAGACCGGGATCATGATTGCCGGGCGCGGCATTCCCATCGACGCCGTCGTGTCGGATTTTGTGACCGGCGCGGCGGAAACACTGTCGCCGGACAACGATGCGGCGCACTGGGACGTCATTGAGGGTCAGGGTGCCATTCTGCACCCGGGATACCTGCAGGTGACGGTGGGGCTGCTGGTGGGTTCCCAGCCGGACGCGTTCGTCCTCTGCCACGATCCGCTGCGGGAACACCTGACGGGCTGGCCGTCCTTTCCTGTTCCGTCCCTGTCGGAGGTGATTGAGCGGACCGTGGCGACCGGCCGGCTTACCAACCCGCGGATCTGCTGCGTCGGCGTGTCCCTCAATACGTCGAAGATCGCGGCCGCGGACCGGGGTGTGTTCATCAATCAGGCAGCCGCCGAAACCGGCCTGCCTTGCGTAGACCCTCTCGTCGAGGGGGTTGGCCCGCTGGTCGACCGCCTGCTGGCGGAGTTCTCTGCATGAAGATCGGTGTCCACGCCGAGGACTGGATGGCCAAGCGGCCTTTTCGGATCACGGGCAAGGAGTGGACCAGCTTCGAGTCGGTCGTGGTTGAGCTGGAGCACGAGGGGTTCATCGGCCGCGGCGAGGCGCTCGGTGTTTATTACCGTGGT
>CAIMCI010000077.1 GCA_903839465.1 uncultured Pseudomonadota bacterium | reverse complement strand
GAGCTTCGGATCGGGTGTGCGGCCGAGTTCGCGGTCGATGGCCGTGATCTGCATCGCGAGCGCACGCGCCACTTCCGGCGGTGGGCCGAGGTCGAGCACCGCGAGCCAGCGCTCGCGCGCCAGCTCCCGCTTGCCCTGGTTGCGCGCGACCACACCCCCGTACCAGAGCGCCCGGGGGTTCTTGGGATCGGCCTGCAGCGCCTGCTCGAGCAGCGCCGCGCCGCGGGTATTGATCGACTGGCCGTCGGCCATGGCGAGCGCCTCGGCGAGACTCGCGTCGATCTCGGCATCCTTGCCGCCCGTCAGCTGGTAGGCCCGCTCGAAGGCCGCCACCGCCTTCGGGTAGTTCTTGAGGACGAGGTTCGAGCGCCCGAGCATCGCCCAGTTGGCGACGTCGTCCGGGTGCTCCTCGAGCTTGCGCTCGAGGCGCGCCAGCATCTGGTTGACGTCGGGCGTGCCGTCGGCCCCGGCCGTCACCGCAGTCGTGTCCCACGAGTAGTTGCTGAAGCGGTGGTAGAGCCCGGCGCCGGCGAGCGGCAGCAGCACCCCGATCACGACGGCTGTCACGAGCGCGGGCCGCTCGCCCAGGTTGTCACGCAAGAGCGGCCGCACGAGCAGCACGATGGCCGCGCCCGACATCAGGGCCGCGAGCAGAAGGAAAGTCGTCGTCATGCGCGCGGGTCCCCGTCCTGCGCTGCCACGGGCGCGTCATCGTCGGTCTCGGCACCGAGCGGGCGGGCGGCCCGCTGGCGGATCACGTACAGCGCGCTGCCGAGCCCCACGAGGAGCAGCAGCACGGGCGATGCCCACAGCAGGTAGGTGCGACCCGTCACCGGCGGCTTGTAGAGGACGAAATCGCCGTAGCGCGCCACCATGAAGTCACGGACGTCGTCGTCGGTCTTGCCGGCGGCGATCATCTCGCGCACCTGGCGGCGCAGATCCGCCGCCATGGTCGCGTTCGAATCGGCGATCGAGTTGCTCTGGCAGACGACGCAGCGCAGTTCCTGGGTGAGCGCCTCGTAGCGCGCCTGGCGCGCCTCGTCGGCAAAGGCCGGCGCCTCGTCGATGGCGAAGGCACGCAGCGCGAGAAGCAGCAGGACACCGGCGGCGGCGGTGCGGGCGGCAGGCGTCACGGCGCGCCTCCCGGCGACTTCGCGAGCGCGGCGATCTTCGGTGCGAATTCCTTGTCCCAATCGCTCATGCTCAGCGCCCCGACGTGCTTGTGCTTGATCAGGCCGTCCGGCCCGACAAGGAAGGTCTCGGGTGCGCCGTACACGCCCCAGTCGATGGCCACACGGCCGTCGTCGTCGGCGGCGATCGCGGTGTACGGATCGCCAAGCTCGGCGAGGTAGCGTATCGCCGCCGACCGATCGTCCTTCCAGTCAAGCCCGAGAACCGCCACGCCACCGCGGCGCGCGATCTGCAGCAGCGCGCCGTGTTCGGCCCGGCACTCCGCGCACCACGTTCCCCAGACGTTGAGCACGTAGGTCCGGCCGGCGAAGGTGGCGTTGCTGACCGTAACCGTCGGATCGGCGACGCTCGGCAGGCTGAAGGCCGGCGCCGGCCGGCCGATGAGCGGCGACTTGATCTCGTGCAGGTCGAGCTGGCGGTTGCTGATCTTGTAGAGCGTGATGCCGCAGACGACGAGGAGGACGGCGAAGAGTAGCGCCGGCACCAGGGCCCGGGCACGGCCGGTGGCCACGGGCACAGGCCCGGATTCAGGCGCCATGCTTGGCCTCCCCGCCGTCGAGCGTCGCCGGCGCCGCCGCGCGGGCGGGATTTCGCCGGTAGCGGCGGTCGGTCACGCTGATCGCACCACCGAGCGCCATCGTCAGGGCGCCCAGCCAGATGAAACGGATGAACGGCTTGTACTGCAGGCGCATGCTCCAGCGCCCGGCACCGATGTCCTCGCCGAGGGCCACAAACAGGTCGCGCGTCGGCCCGACCGCGATGCCGGCCTGCGTCATCGGATTGGTCTGCACGCGGTACACGCGCTTTTGCGGATGCAGCGTCGCCACGGGGCGTCCGTTACGCGTGATCGACACCTCGCCCTCGACGCCGTCCCAGTTCGGGCCGGACACGTTCTTGGTACCGGCGAAATGGAACGCGTAGCCGGCCATCGAATAGGAGTCCCCCGCCGCCATCGAAATGTCGCGCTCGATCTTGTACGACTGCGCCACCGTCACCCCGATCGTGAACAGGCCGATACCCAGGTGCGCGACCGACATGCCGAGCACTGCCCGCGACAGGTGCTCGCCACGCCGCCAGCGCTCTATCGGCAGCGAGGCCGCCGAGGCGCAGACGAAGACGCCGAGCGTGAAGCCGAGGACCGTCATGAACGACAGGTGGGAAAAGAAGGCGCCACAGACGAGGACCGCGACGCCGAGCGCGGCGCCGAGCAGCACGAGGAAGCGGCTCTTCAGGCGCGCGAGGCGCGCCTGCTTCCAGCCGGCATGCATGCCGATGCCGATCAGCGCCAGTAGCGGCAGTGTCGGGATCAGA
The DNA here is from genome assembly GCA_903839465.1 of uncultured Pseudomonadota bacterium. Classification (GTDB taxonomy): domain Bacteria; phylum Pseudomonadota; class Gammaproteobacteria; order Steroidobacterales; family Steroidobacteraceae; genus CAIKMS01. The sequence goes on along the minus strand of CAIMCI010000077.1, from coordinate 29,806 downwards.
AACGCGATGTTGAAGAACGGGGGTCCAACCGAAATCTTGCCGAGCCCGAACGCGTCCATGAACATCGGCATCAGCGTGCCGAAGAGCACCACGCCGGCCGAGGCCACCAACAGGGCGTTGTTGATCAGGAGGAACGACTCGCGCGAGACGAGCTCGAAGCCGGCATCGGAGCCGAGCGTCGGCGCCCGCCACGCGTACAGCGCGAGCGCGCCGATGATGAAGAAGGCGAGCAGCGCCAGGATGAAGATGCCGCGCGACGGATCGGACGCAAAGGCATGCACGGACACGACGACGCCGGAGCGGACGAGGAAGGTTCCGAGCAGGCTCAGCGAAAAGGCGAACACCGCGAGCAGCAGCGTCCAGCTCTTGAAAAGACCCCTCTTCTCGGTGACGGCCAGCGAATGGATGAGCGCGGTCGAGGCAAGCCAGGGCATGAAGGAGGCGTTCTCGACCGCGTCCCAGAACCACCAGCCGCCCCAGCCGAGGACGTAGTAGGCCCACCAGCTGCCGAGCGCGATGCCGATCGTCAGGAAGAGCCAGGCGGTCGTCGTCCAGGGCCGCGTCCAGCGCGCCCAGGACGCATCGAGGCGTCCTTCGAGGAGGGCCGCGACCGCGAACGCGAACGCCACCGCCGTGCCGACGTAGCCCGTGTAGAGCATCGGCGGATGGAGCGCGAGCGCCGGATCCTGCAGGAGGGGATTGAGGTCGGCGCCGTCGAGTTCGGCAACCTGCCGGGCGAAGGGGCTCGAGGTCGACAGCAGGAAGGCCATGAAGGTCATGCTGACGAGGCCAAGCACGCCGAGCACGCGGGCGCGGAATCGTTCGGGGAGGCTGCCGGAGAAGAAGGCTACCGCCAGCGTCCAGGACGAGAGAATCGCCAGCCACAGCAGCAGCGAGCCCTCGTGCGCGCCCCAGACGCCGGCGATCCGGTACAGGAGCGGCAGCTGCGAATTCGAGTTGTGGGCGACGTAGGCGACCGAGAAGTCGTGCGTGATGAACGCGTAGGTGAGGCAACCGAAGCCGAGCGTGACGAACACCCACTGGCCTGCGACCGCGCCCGGGGCGGCCGCCATCCAGGTGCGCCGCCCCTGCCAGGCGCCGACCAGGCCGAAAAACGTCGTGGCGCAGGCCAGGAGGAAGGCGAGCACCAGCGCGAAGTGACCGAGTTCAGGAATCATGTGCCCTTGCCCTCGCCGCCGGGGCCTGCGCCGCCCGGGGCTTTTTTCAGTGACTGTGCCACCTCGGGTGGCATGTACTTCTCGTCGTGCTTGGCGAGTACTTCATCGGCGACGAAGACCCCGCTGCCGTCGAGCCGGCCGTGGGCGATGATCCCCTGCCCCTCGCGGAAGAGATCGGGGAGCACGCCGGTGTAGGCGACCGTGACGTCCCGGTTGAGGTCGGTGACGACGAAGCGCACCTCCTCGTTGCCCGGCACGCGTTTCAGGCTGCCCTTGGTCACGAGCCCGCCGACGCGGAAGCTCCGGCCCCTCGGCACCTGGCCTTCGGTGACCTGCGTCGGGTTGTAGAAATAGGAGAGGTTTTCCCGAAACGCCATCGTCGCCACACCGGTGGCGAGCCCGACGCCGACGAGGATGCCGCCGACGAGCAGCAGGCGCTTGCGGCGCGGCGTCACGGTGCACCCCGTTCGTCACCGTCACGCATCACGAGGCGGCGGCGGGCCTGCTCCATGGCCGAGTCCAGCGCCTGGCGCGCGCCGAGGATGTTGAGGAGCATCACCAGGCACCACGCGCCGTAGGAGGCCCAGACGTAGGGCGCGTAGCCGCCCATCGCCAGAAACTCGGTAAAAGTGCGGTCCATCAGCGTTTCTCCACGATCGACTTCAGCCAACTGGCCTGGCGCTCACGCTCGAGGATCTCGGCGCGCAGCCGCACGCACAGGAGCGCGGCGAACAGCAGCGTGAAGCCGAGGAACGAGGCGAGGAGCGGCCAGAGCATGGAGCCCGGCATCGAGGGCTTGGCAAGCTTCATCACGGTCGAGCCCTGGTGCAGCGAATTCCACCAGGTCACCGAGAAGTGAATGATCGGCACGTTGACGACGCCGACCACGGCCAGCACGGCGCTTGCGCGGTCGGCACGCTGGCGGTCGTCGAATGCACTGCGCAGCGCCATGTAGCCGAGATACAGGAAAAGGAGTATCAGCTCCGAGGTCAGCCGCGCGTCCCACGTCCACCACGTCCCCCACATCGGCTTGCCCCACAGCGAACCGGTCAGGAGGGCGAGGAACGTGAAGCTCGCGCCGATCGGCGCCGCCGCCGCGGCGACCGCATGCGCGACCTTCATGCGCCAGACGAGGCCGACCGCCGCCGCGACCGCGAGCGTCGTATAGGCGAGCAGGGACAGCCAGGCGCTCGGCGCGTGGACGTAGATGATCCGGAACGCATCCTTCTGCTGGTAGTCGGGAGGCGCCAGCACGAGGCCGCCGAAGAAGCCGTAGCCGATGGCGAGCGCGGCCACCACCGCAAACCACGGGGTGAGGGTCGCCGCCGTGCGGTACACGTACGGTGGCGAGGCCAGTCGATGGAACCACGTCCAGGTTGCCAATTCCCTTACTCCAGACAGATACGCACCGCGGCGGCGGCCGCCAGCGGGGCGAGCGTAATCGCCAGGATCAGCATCGCGAGCAGGAGCCAGATGCCGCCAGCCGCCGGCTCGCCGCGGATCGCAAGATCCGTGGCCCGCGCCCCGAAAATCAGCACCGGCATCACGAGCGGCAGAACCAGGAGCGACAGCAGCACGCTGCCGCGCCGGCCGGCCAGCGTCAGGGCCGCGCCGATCGCACCGACGAAGCCGATGATGCCGGTGCCGAGCGCCACCGAGACCATCAGCACCGGCAGGGCATCCGCCGGCACGCTGAGCGACGCCGCCGCGAGCGGCGCGGCCAGCACCAGCGGCACGCCGGTCAGGAGCCAGTGCGCCAGCATCTTCGCGGCGAGGAGCCCGGCCAGCGGCTGGCCGGACAGCAGGAGCTGCTCCAGCGTGCCGTCGTCCAGGTCAACCCTGAACAGCGCCTCCAGGCTCAGGAGCGAGGATAGCAGCGCGCCCACCCAGACGACACCGGGCGCGATGTTCCTTAATAGCGACGGTTCGGGGCTGAGCGCGAGCGGAAAGAGCGTCGTCACCATCAGGAAAAACGTGACCGGCTGGAGGATCTGGCCGAAACGCCGCGCGGCGAGGCGCACTTCGCGGCCGAAAACGCGCGCGCAGGCCCCTGGCAGCGAAACGACCGGCGCGCCCGTCATGCGCCGAGCTCCAGATGCCGCGTCCGGCCACCGAGCGGCACGTCGGCGTGCGCCGTGAAAAGCGCCATCCCGCCGGCGTCGACGTGGGCCGCGATCAGCCCGGACAGCGTCTCGACCGCGCCGCTGTCGAGGTTCGTGAACGGCTCGTCCAGGAGCCACAGCTGGGCACCGGAGAGCGCGACCCGGGCGAGCGCCACCCGCCGGCGCTGGCCGGCGGACAGGGCGCGCACGGCCACGTGCTCGCGCCCGCCGAGGCCCACGCGCGCCAGCATGGCGGTGAGTGACGCATCGTCCGCGGCCCGTCGCGTCCGGGTGAGGTAGTGCAGGTTCTCGCCGGCCGTGAGGTCGGCCTTCAGGCCGTTTTCGTGCCCGAGGTAGGCGAGCGCGCGGGCGTAGCCGTCCGGGTCCGTACCTACCGGCCGGCCGCACCAGCGGATGCTGCCCTCCTCGGCCCACAGGAACCCGGCCAGGGTCCGCAGCAGCGAGGTCTTGCCGGCGCCGTTCGGACCGCGCACGTGCACCGCCTGCCCGGCCGCCACCTTGACGCTCACCCCGCGCAGCACGTGACGGTCGCCGCGCCACAGGTGCAGGCCGTCCGCCTCGAGGACGGCGTCAGGGCTGAGCACGCGGACGGGGCTTCGGTCGCATCCGGCCATTGTACCCGAGGCGCTGCCCGGGCGGCGGCGGCCGGGAGTCCTCAGCTGTGGATGAACCGCTCGAGGTCTTCGATGTGCTGGCGCTGGCTGTCGATGATGACCTTGACGAGATCGCCGATCGACAGCACGCCGACCACCGTCGCGCCGTCGAGCACCGGCAGGTGCCGGATGCGGTGCCGGGTCATGAGCTCGAGGCAGGCGTGGACGGTGTCGTCCGTGCCGACCGAGATCACCGGTGAACTCATGATCTGCCAGACCGGCGTCTCGGCCGAGGAGCGGCCAAGCAGCACGACCTTGCGCGCGTAGTCGCGTTCGGAGACGATGCCGCGCAGCTCCGTACCCTGCATGACGAGGAGCGCGCCGACGTGGCGCTCGGCCATGACCCGGATGGCCTCGAGTACCGGATCCTCAGGCCCGATGCCGAAGACCGTCCCGCCCTTGCCCCGAAGTACGTCCGCCACTCGCAGCATACGACCTCCCCGCAACCGTCCCGGTCGCCGGCCGGCCGACCGGCCCGCCGTCCATCGCTACAGTGTGCGCGGCTTGAGCCCGGCCGTCATCCGTCCCGGTGCGATCGTCGTGCGGCGCCGCAGCGAAGCGGCCGGCGCTCAGTAGATGCCGACGGCGAGACCGGCGGCGAGCGTGACGGCCAGTTCGGTTGCCCGGCCGACGCCGGCGGCATCCGGCTCGCCGACGACGATCACCGGGGCGGCCACCTCGACCCAGCCATAGCCGCGCGCGATCCGCTCGACCGCCCGGCAGGTGCCCGTGCCATCGGTACCGGCACTGACCAGCAGCGAGTACGGCAGCCCCTGGGTCTTGCCCTCGGCGGGATAGTAGGTGCGATCGAAGAAGTCCTTCAACGCGCCGGACATGTACCCGAAGTGCTCGGGCGTCGCGCAGAGCAGTGCCTGCGCGTCGAGGAGGTCGGCGATGCCGGCGGCGAGCGCGGGGCGGACCACGAGCGTCACCTCCGGCACCTCGGCCAGTACCGTCTGCTGGATGGCGGCAACGAGGCGCGCGATGCGCCCCCCCGGATGCCCGCCGTGCACGAGCAGGAGGCGCGGCACGGTCAGCCGCCCGCGCGCTTGACGGTGTAGCCGCGCCGGCCGAGCTCCTCGACCAGCCGGTCGCGGTGCTCGCCCTGCAGCTCGATGACGCCGTCGCGGACGGTGCCGCCGGTACCGCAGCGGGCCTTGAGTTCCTTCGCAAGCGCCTGCAGCGCCGCCTCGCCGAGCGCCACGCCGCTGACGAGCGTCACGCCCTTGCCGCCACGGCCCTTCGTCTCGCGGGCGACCCGCACGATGCCGTCGCTGCGGGCAGGCGCCGGTTGACCGGCGCGCCGGCACGCGCAGCCGGCGACCGGCTTGCCGCAGACGGGACAGAGGCGACCCTCGCCCGTGCTGTAGACGAGCGCGCCGCGGGCGAACCGGCCGTTGTTCATGGTCCGATTATCGCACGGGCGCCGGCGGCGCCGAATCACCTACAATCCGCAGTGCCGCCCCGGTGGCGAAATTGGTAGACGCAGCGGACTTAAAATCCGCAGATCGCAAGGTCATGCCGGTTCGAGTCCGGCCCGGGGCACCAACGAATCATCAGCCAAGTCAACGAATTCTAACTCGGCAAAACGGCGCTCGTTGACGAAGGGCAGTGAGCCGCCCAAGCGTTCCTCAGACTGCGGGGGTTCGCGACCGTCATCAACAGGCCAATTGCCGACGAGCGCGTCAACGCCCTGCAACCCAGTCGTGCAGGGTGGCAATCTTTCCGTAATGCTTTGCCCTACCATAGTAGCGGTCGTCTGCTGTCACCAACAGTGCGTCTTCGTGCTCAAGCGCGATCGCGTGATACAGCGCATCGAATAGATGATGGTTGGTCTCGATCGCAAGGGACGTTGCCCGTCGGATGACGTTCGGATCATCAGTCGTTGGCAGCTCCAGCGCGCAGAGCATTTCGACATCACCGACCGCCGTCTCCGGCGTGAGGCGGGCTGCGACCGCGGCAACTTCGGCCAGCCAATGCACCGGCTGCAGGATCTCCACTCGGCCTAGCACGACAGATTCAACGATGGCTAAAGCCTTCTCCGTGTCGGGTTCGCGGGCGGGATCCTCAAACAGCCATTTGAGAACCACGCTCGCATCGAGCACGACGATCACGCTCTTTCGGCCGATCTTGCCGCCCGTAGCTCGTCGCTCGTGAACGAAGGCCGCTGCCTATGGGCGCTGCTCAACTGGCGAAACAGCCGTTCCCGCCTTATCTGGAGCTGGCGTTCGCGCACGGCCCGCCGCATGAGCTCAGCGATGATCGAACTCTTGTTCTGACCGCCGAATGCCTTGTCAAACTCCGCCTTGACTTCATCGGGAACGCTGAAATTGACGGTGGCCATGGCTCGCCCAGTTGTTGAAATATTCAACAACGAAACTATACGCCGGCTACGCCGGGCGTCAACCGTGATTTCGGCCCGACTCCTCGACTTTTGCCGTGCCCCGTGCGGGTTGTGACAGCGCGAATGCCGGCACTCACGACGGGCGGCTTGGGGCCTGTCCCAGTGAGGAATCGGACTCCGGGTTGGCGGTCCTTGGCCTGGAGACCACCTCGCGACCGGGCGGCGGGCACTGAACACCGGCTCGGCGCCACGACCGTCGTCCACAAGCCGTGCGCCCCGTTTGAGCACGCGGTCACAGACAACGGATGTCCAAATACGTCACTTGAGGCAGTGCAGGCGTTGGTCTGCATTTGCATCCAGGCAACCGTACAGGCGAGGCACGCATGAACATCGGTCATTTTCTGACTCTGCTGGGAGCGTGCCTTTTCTCAGCAGGCGCGCCGGGCAAAGATGCGGGCCCTTTTCATTTCGACAAACCGCCGTTTGTCAGTCCGGCAATCATCAGCGACCTGAGTACCTGGATAAGCGATACGGGGGATCAAGTGATTTCAATCGATCTGGATGGCTCGAATAGCTCCAACCGGTACTCCGGCGACCTCAGCATCGACAAGGCGCGCAAGAGCGACGGGCATTCCGCGGCGAGAAGCCCGTTTGTGAAAATCGACAACAAGGATGGCTGCGGCGACCAAGGTGGCACCTCGACTTTCGGCTACGAACTCATCGGTCGGATCAAGGACGTTTTCGTCCTGCACACGGTCAGCGGCGGCTGCGGCACGGCCGCCTTCAGCAATCTGTTGCTGGTAAAGGTCGAGCCGGACGCCGGTCTTTCGTATCGTGACGGCACGCTCCGCCCGACTACGCGGCACGTCATTCGCAAGCTGACGGAAATCCCGATAGGCGACCGCTACGACGGACAGGTTATTGTCGAGGGCAACAAGATCCTCATCCGCAAGGACCGGGACCAACGCGACCCCGTCATCACAGCCGACACGGTCATCGAACTGAATTGAGTTGGAACGCGTCGTCCTGACGTGCCCCCGCTTGGTCAGGCCGGGAGCTGTGCCCCCCCTCCGCTATCGGGTCCGTGGACGCTGCGGCTGACCCGCAGCGGATAGCAGCGCCTGGCATCCCTGGTCATCGGAACCTGCGGCCTGAAGCGGCAGAAATCAGTCGGCGATCGGCCGGCTGGCCGACAGCGGCCTGCCTGCACGGCACTCGCCTGTAGTAATCTTCGGGCATCAATTTCCCCGATCACAAGGCCGTGACGCGTCGCATACTTTCCCTTGCACTGCCCAAAATCAGGAGCACTCCGATGACGATTTCACTACGACTGGTCGCGCAGACCTCGGCCGCTCTCGCCGTTGCTGCCACTCTCACCGGCTGCGCCGCCGGCTCGCTCGGCGCCGAAGGCGCGGCCCAGGGCGGCAAGCAGGGTGCGCTCGGCGGCGCGGTCGCCGGTGCGGTGGGCAGCATCTTCTGGGGCGGCAACGTCGTCCAGAACATGGCGACGACCGCGGTCGTCGGCGCGGCGACCGGGGCGGTCATGGGCGGCGCGCAGGGTGCGGCCGCAGACAAGCAGATCGAGGCCCGCCGCAACATGAGCGAGCAGGACGCGAAGATCCTCGCCCAGATCGGTCCGGACAACTTCGCGGCCGCCAAGGAACTCGCCTACTGCAAGCACAAAACCGCCATCGGCAAGGCGCGCACGGCTTACGGGCTTGCCTCCACCGACGACCTGAAGCACTACGCGCTCCTGATCGAGGCGATCTCCAACGAGGAGATGGGCGATACGGTGGCCGCGCAGAAGGTCTACCCGCTGATGGTCACGCTCGACCCGCAGCGCCAGACCCTCGAGAGCGCGCGCAACGAGGCGCTCTCCGGGATCCTCAAGGTCCAGCAGGCGCGCAGCGAGCGCGGCCTGAAGCCGACCTGCCGCTGATCCCACCCGCGCCTGCCGAGCGCCGCTCCCGGCGCGCGGCAGGCACCCGGGCCGGTCAGTGCCCGGCGCGCTCGGCCTTATAGGCCTTCCAGCCCTCGTCGACGAGATAGGCGTGGATCGCCTCGGCATCCGGCCGCGAGAGCACGTCGTCCCACTGCGCCATGCCCTTCGCCTTCAGCAGGCCGCCGAGCACGATGTCGTAGAAGATGGAGTGCTTGGCCGCGGACAGGCGGCGCAGGTCCGGCAGGATGCCGGGACCCAGCTGGTGACAGCGGCTGCAGTAGCGGTTGTAGAGCACCTCGCCCGCGGCGATGCGTGCCGGGCTGCCCTCGTGCGCTGGCGGCTCCGGGAACGGCTCCGGGACGAGTGCCGGCGGCAACGGCACCGCGCCACCGTCGAGGCGAAAGGCGATGATCCGTCCCTCGTTGTCGTACTTCGAGGCGGCATGGATCGGCTTTAACGGGTAGTTGACCATGTTGCCGCCGAAGCCGGCCATGACCACGACGTACTGCACGCCGTTGACCCGGTAGGTGGCGGGCGCCGCCATGATGCCGGTGCCGGTCGGGATGCTGGCCAGCACCTTGCCGTCACGGGCGTCGTAGACGTTCAGGTGCCCGGCCGAATCGCCCTGGAAGACAAGATTGCCGGCGGTCGACAGCACGCCGCCGTCCCAGTTGCTCAGGGTCTTCACCTGCCAGGCGAGCTTCTGGTGCACGGGATCCCAGGCACGCAGGTAGCCTTCGTTCAGCGTCGACTGGCCTTTCGCCAGCGTCTTCAGGTCCGGCAGCGTCCCGTACAGGCTCTTCAGCGCCGCCGGATCGTAGTCCTCGACGGGGAAGGCGGGCACCGTGAAGAAGCCCTCGATGGTGCCGGCGCGCTGGTGCGCCGAGTCCATGTACACCATCGGCCATTCCATCGCCGGGATGTAGGTGAGCCCCGTCGTGGGGCTGTAGCTCATCGGCTGCCAGCTGTGCGCGCCGGCGTTGGCGGGCGCGAGCAGGATCGGCTTCTTCGAATATTCCGCATCCGGGTTGACGATCGGCCGGCCGGTCGCGGGATCGATGCCCTTCGCCCAGTTCACGTAAGCGAAGTTGTTCGCCGACAGCAGCTTGCCGGTCGCCCGGTCGAGCACGTAGTAGTAGCCGTTCTTGGCCGCCTGCATCAGCACCGGCTGCGGCCCGTGACCGAGGTCGAGATCCGTCTGGATGAGCTTCTGGGTGCTGTCGTAGTCCCAGCGGTCACCGGGTGTGGTCTGGTAGTACCAGGCAAGTTCACCGGTCTCGGCGTGCACCGCGACGATCGCCGCGGTGTAGAGGTCGTCACCACCGTGGCGGCCGTCCGCCTTGATGTTGTACGGCGAGCCGTTCGCGGTGCCGAAGAAGACGAGCTTGAGCGCCGGATCGTAGCCGATGCCGTCCCAGGCCGTGCCGCCGGAGCCCTGGTCCCAGCGGTGCTTCGGGTCCCAGGTCTTGATCGCCTCGACGAGATGCGGCGCTTCCTGGGGACCGAGCGAGGGATCGTGGGGCACCGTGTAGAAACGCCAGCGCAGCGCGCCGGTCTTCAGGTCGTAGGCGGCAATGTAGCCGCGCCCGCCCGCGAAGTCGGCGCCGGCGCTGCCGACGACAATCGCGTCGCCCGCCACGACCGGCGTCGCCGACAGCGTGAACGGCGTCTTGGGGCCGCGGGCCGGCAGCGTGTCGACCTTCCACACCCGCTTGCCGGTGGTGGCGTCGATCGCGTGCAGGTAACCGTCGAGCGAGCCGACGTAGACCGTGCCCTGCCATACCGCCACACCGCGGTTGATCGCGTCGCAGCACGCGTAGCGCCCCCACTGGCCGTCGACCTCGGGGTCGTAGGTCCACAGCTCCCGGCCTGACGCGGCATCGACGGCATACACCCAGCCGAAGACGCCGGTCGTGTAGAGCGCGCCGTCGACGATCACGGGCGTCGCCTCGAGGCCGCGGTGCGTGCCGAGCTTGCGCTCCCAGGCAAAGCCGAGACGCTTAACGTTGCCGTCGTTGATGTCGGTGAGCGGGCTGAAGTAGGTGCCGCCGCCGTCGCGGCCGGTGGTCAGCCACTGGTCCGGTTCCGCTGCGGCGCGGGCAAGGCGCACGGCATCGATGGCGCCGGCCGCGACCTTCGGGGCGACGGGTGCCACCGGCGGCGACGCCTGACGCTGGCAGCCGGCGAGCAACCCACCCAGCGCAACGAGCACCCACAGATTCGAACGTCGATCCATCGGCATTCCCTCTCCCACGCGACCCGACCCGGCGGTCCGACGATGCTACGGCAGGACCGCGCGCGCGGCCACCGCCGGCGCCCGCTAGAATGATGACGCCACCGTTTCAGGACGCGCCACCCTTGCACCCGCTCCTGCCACTCGTCCTCAAGGCCACCGTGTCGCTGATGATCGTCGCCGTCGGCCTCGGCTCGCGCGCGGGCGACGCCCTCTATCTCGTCCGCCGCCCGGGCCTCCTCGCCCGCTCGCTGCTCGCGATGTACGTGCTGGTGCCGCTGGCGGCCCTCCTCGTCACTCGCTGCCTGCCGCTCGCGGCGCCCGTGCGGCTCGCCCTCCTCGTGCTCGCCGTGTCGGGTGGCGCGCCCCTCCTGCCGCGCAAGACGCACGATCTGGGCGATTCCGCCTACGGGTTCAGTCTCGTCATCGTCAGCTCGGCGCTGGCGGTACTCCTCGTCCCGGCCTGGTACGCCGTCCTTCAACCCGAGTTCGCGACCGCCGCGGGACTGACGCCGCGTGACGTCGCCGGCCTCCTGGCGCGCTCCCTGTTCGTGCCGCTGGCGGCCGGCCTGGCGCTGAGACCGCTGTTCGGCCGTCAGGCGGCGCGCCTCGCCGCCCTCCTCAACCGGCTCGGCGGCGGCGTTCTGCTGCTCGCCGCGGTGGGGCTGCTCGTGCTGTACGGACCGACCGTCTGGGCGTCGAACGGCCACGGTGCGCTGGCGCTCGGGCTGCTGGTCGGCGGCGCGCTGGCCGTCGGGCACTGGCTCGGCGGTCCCGAGCCCGGCAATCGCTCGGTCCTCGCGATCGCGTGCGCGACGCGTCACATCGGCATCGCGGTCCTGGTCGCCGCTGCACTGCCGGGGCCACCGACCGTGGTGCTCGTCGCCACCTACGTGCTGACCTCGGCCGCCGTCTCGCTGCCGTACACCTACTGGGCGCGCCATCGGGCGGTGCGCCCGGCCGGCTGAGCGGCCTTAGGGCAGACCGTCGGCGGTCGTGCTGCCGCCACGCCGGACGCGCGGCCCCGGGGGCAGGGTCAAGCACTGTGATACCGGCCGCAGTCCGGCGCGCGCGGGGCTGCTACCGTGACGCCCCGCACGTACCCCCGACCAGGCGAGACCCATGCCGCCCCCGTCGATCACCGTCGACCGCCGACACCTGCGCCGCGCCGCGACCGCGCTTGGCCTCGCGCTCGCCGTCGGCCTCGGTGGCGGCGGCTGCGACCGGTTTCCGACCGGGCTTGGCCGCTACCGCGACAGCGTGCTCGTCGCCGGCCGCGGGCTGGACGACATCCCGCTCGGCAGCACCCTCCACGCCTTCGTCCAGCGCTTCGGCACGGGTGAACTCACCGTCGTCGCCGGCGACACGGGCTACGCCACGGACCTGGGCTTCCGGGACCAGGGCATGACCTTCCGCTTTACCCTGAACGGCGCGTGCCTCGCGGCCCTGTCGGTGGCCGGCAAGGCCGAGGACAACGCGCGCGGCCTTGGCAAGCCCGAGCGCTTCTTCAAGTCCTACCCCGCCTGCCGCCTCGCGCCCCTGCACAGCATTGCCGTGCAGGGGCGCACGTTTCACGGCGCCACGGACCGGGGCATCCGGCTCGGCCAGCACACCCGTGACGTGCTGGCTCGCTACGGCACGATCGTGGCGCTGAGCGCGCCACCGGCGGCCGGCGATGCGAAGGTCAACGACCGGCTGGACCAGGCCTCCTACGCCGATGGCATTGCCTTCTTTGTCGGCGATACGGGGCTCGAACCCGCCCCCGGCAGCGACACCACGATCCGCCTGTGGCGGGCGACCGACGACTGGACGGTGCGGCGCATCGTGATCTTCGAGCCGGGCGCCGGTTCGACCACCTGAGCACGCCCGCGGGACGTACCCGTTCTTCTTTTTTGACTGCCACGGTCAGCCGATACGCGGCTCGCGCGCTCCATCGACCTGAAGGGGACCGTTTCCCCGGGGACCAGCCGATGTACCTGACGCCGCCGCGGGCCCTGTGGGTACTCACGCTGCTGGCGCTGCTGGCGCCGTGCCTCGCCGGTGCGACCGCGATCGCCGCCATCAACGACGCGCGCCGCACGCTGTGTGCGCCGCCGGGGACGCTCACGGCCCTCACCGAAGCGCCATCGCTCGACGCGCTGGCCGGGCGCCTCGCCGGCGGCGCGACCCTGCACGACGCGGTCGCCGCACTCGACGCCCGCCCGGGTTACGTCGCCGATGCCAGGCTGGTCGGTGCGCTCAGCGACGAGGAGATCCGCCGTGCCGTGACCCGCGGTTACTGCCGGGTATTGGCCCGTCAGGACCTGCGCCAGATCGGCGTGGCGCGGCGCGGAGCGACCGTGTGGGTCGTCGTGGCCGCACCGTTCACGTCGCCGCGCACGACCGACGCCGAGCGCGTCGCCGACGTGGCGCTAAAGCTCGTCAACGAAGCGCGCTCGCGACCGCGGCGCTGTGGCGCCACGCACTTCTCTCCCTCACCGCCGGTGTCACTCGCGGACGCGCTGAGCGCGGTCGCGCAGGCCCATGCGCAGACGATGGCGGATGATGACGTTCTCCGGCACGAGGCGGCCGACAGCCGGACGGCCGCCGAGCGGGTGCGCCGCGCCGGGCTCGCGGCCCGCCACGTCGGTGAAAACATCGCCTCGGGTGTGCCCACCGCCGCGGAGGTCGTCGCCGGCTGGCTCGCCAGTCCCGGTCATTGCGAAGTCATCATGGACCCGCGCTTCACGGCCATGGGCCTCGGTTACGCGCTCGCGCCGCGAAGCCGCGGCGTCCTCTACTGGACGCAGCTCTTTACCGAGCCACCACCGGCCAGGGTCCGGGTCGCGTCGACCGACCCCGTGGCGACCGGCGTTCGGTCGTCCGGCAAGGATCACACACCGTGGTAAGCCGGTCGCCCGAGCGAGGCAGCGAGGGATTCAGAGTCGAGGGACGCGGGCAGCGGCTCGCGCTCGCGCCGGCGTCATCGACGATGCCGGCCGGCCAAAACCGCCGGGAAGACGACGACCGACCCGTCGTCCTCCCGACGTGCCCGGGCCGGCGTCCCGGCTCGGGCCCGTTTCCGCGCCGCTCAGAAGCGCGTGGCGGACGCCGTGCCGGCCAGCGGCCCGACCTGGATGGTCCCGTCACGGTTATAGATCGTGAACGTATCGGTACCGGAGTAGGACTTGCCATCGGCGGCGAGCACGACGGTCTCGTCCTCGATGAAGTAGTTGCTCGCCGGCGCCCCGGACACTTCGTAGATCCAGCCGATGTGATGGCGGGCGTAGGTGCGCTTGCCGGTCTGCTCCCACCGGCCGAGGCAGATGTTGCCGCCCTGCGTCGGGTGGTCGATGTTTTCCCATTCCGTGCCGTCACTGTGCCATTGGATGATCGCCTCGCCGCCGAGGCTATAGGTCGCAAGCCAGGTGCCGACGATGCCGCCCGGCCCTTCGCGCTCGCTCGCGGCACCGAGCGGCAGCGCCACGCGCGACTGCGCGTGCGCCGGCGCGGTACCGCGCGCGACCCGCGGGTCCACGCAGGCGGCGTGGGCCGAGACGGCAGAGAGGGCGAGCGCCGCCGTGACGGCGGCTCCGATGTAGGCGTTCTTCATGGTCGTTCCCCTTAAGGATTGGTAGTGGACGGATGCCCGACGTTGGATCCCGATGGGCTGGGTGTCGAACACCGCCGCAGATTGCGCAATCGGGGGACGGGGCACAGCGAAAATCCGACGAATGCCAACCGGAACGGAGTGGACTGGGCGAATACCGGTGCGAATTGCGGTGCGGACCGGCCAGCGCCCGGACCGTCGCCCGGGCGGGTAGACGTCAGGACTGCCGGAACAGGTGCGCGTGCGAGCCGCTCACCGGGAGCAGCTCCTTGCGGTCCTTGAGCTTCACTTCGAGCGAGCCGCGGAAGGACCGGTAGATCGTCTCGATGCGACTGACGTTGACGATGATGCCGCGATGGATCTGCAGGAAGACCGCCGGGTCGAGCTTCTCCTGCATCTCTTTCAGCGACGAGGTCAGCAGGAAGGAGCCCCCGCGCGTGTTGACCGTCGTGTATTTGTTCGAAGCCTGCAGGTAGTCGATTTCGTCGGTCGCGACCACGCGCAGCTCCGTCCCTCGCGGCACGGTCAGCCATTTCAGGTACTGGCGTTCCTTGCCGAGCGCGCTTCGCAGCAGCTCGGTAAGGCCGTTGAGATCCGCCGGCGGCTCGCGCAGGCGTCCGCGCACCCGCTCGATGGCGACCTGCAGGCGGTCGGCCGCCACGGGCTTCAGGAGGTAGTCGACGGCACCCTGCTCGAAGGCCTGCAGCGCATAGGCGTCGTACGCGGTGAGGAACACGACGTGGGCCCTGCCGCTTGCGTGCCGCGCCACCTCGATGCCGGTCGCCCCGGGCATCTGGATGTCGAGGAAGAGGACGTTCGGACCGTACCGCTCGAGCGCCTCGATGGCCTGCACGCCGTCCTCGGCCTCGGCGCTGATTTCGAGCTCCGGCCAGTGCGTTCGCAACAGGTCGCGGATCTCCGCGCGCAGCATCGGTTCGTCCTCGGCGATGACGGCGGTGGGTCCCTTCAAGGGACTTCTCCCCTGGGCGCATCGACCTCCCTGGTGCGCCCCATGGCGGTCCGCAGCGACTGGATCAGGTCGTTCAGGCTGTCTTCGGCGCCCGGGGCGTCGTCGGCGAATTCCCCGCGTATCCGCGCGAGGTCGTCAAACAGCCGGCGCGGGTCTACCTGCGCCTCTTCCGCGGCAAGCCGGGATGCCGCCAGCTGCTGCTCGAGCGTGACGCGGCGCAACTCGGCGTCGCGGAAATTCTCGAGCAGCCGGTCGGCCATCCGCTGGTTGAAGTAGACGAGCAGCGCGAACGCGCCGTAGATGTACAAGTGATTGCTGGTCATGAACGCCGCCTTCCAGAACAGGTTTGGCACACCCGGCGGCACGGCAAAGACCCTCAGGTACAGCCACTCCATCGTGCAGGTCGACAGAAACGCCACCGGCCAGGTGGCGAAAACGGCCGTTGTATACACGTAGCGCTCGCGGGCGCCGCGAGCGACCAGCGCATCCGCGACGAGGCCGACCGGGATAAGCAGCAGGACGTTCAGCGCCATGGAGGCATAGTGCAGACTCGGGTGGCCGAACCATGTGCCGAACAGGAAATCCTCCGTCGATTCGACCAGGATCGCGCATTGCCCGAGCACCTCAAGGGCGAACAGCGTCCGCCACCGCAGCGCGCGCAGCGGGCGGAGAGCCGCGCACAGAAAGGCGCTCATGCCGCGGCGAGCGGGATCGACACCGTCGCGACGACGCCGCGCCTCGCGGCCGGGGCGAGCGACAGCACGGCCTCATCGCCGTAGAGCATGCTGAGCCGGCGGCGGATATTGGCAAGCCCGGTCCCGTTGCCGTCCGTCACGGACAGCCCGTTGCCGGAATCGGCGACCTTGAGCACCAGATGGCCTTGCTCACGGCTGGCCGAGACCTCGATGGACCCGCCGTCGCGGGCCGGGTTGATGCCGTGCTTGACCGCGTTCTCGACCAGCGTCAGGAGCATCATCGTCGGAATGCGCGCAACCGCCAGCTCCGACGGGACCTGCAGCTCGTAGGTCAGGCGCGCGCCCATCCGGATCTGGTGTATGGACAGATACGAGTCAATCAGGTGCAACTCGTCACCAAGGGAGGATTCCTCCTGGCGCAGCTTGGGCAGGGCCTCGGAGAAATACCGCATCAGGTGGTCGAGCATCGCGACCGCCGCGAGCCGGTCGACGCGCGCCAGCGTACGCACGTTGGCAAGCGTGTTGAACAGGAAGTGCGGCTCGATCTGCGCGCGCAGGAGCTGCAGGCGGGTTCGCTTGACGTCCGCATCGAGCGCAACGGCCTCGACCCGCTCCTGGATGAGGCGCGTGCTGGTCGTGCGGGCAGAGCCCCTGTAGACGCAGGCAGCGATGATCATGGCGACCATCAGCGCGTACTGGAGGTTCGGCACGAAAGCCCGGTCCTCGATCGTGAAGAAAAGCGTGCAGAACGCCCATGCGACGACGCCCACCATGGTGAGCCACGCGTAGCGGCGCGCGCCGAACGCCGGCGCCGTGTTGATGCCGGCCGTGATCAGCGGCACGGTCGGCAGCTGGTGGGCCGTCATGATCAGCCAGAACCAGAATGCCTCGCGCACCGCGGTCACGAAGCCGTGCTCGATCCAGTGGTAGGAAAAGCTATCGAGATCCCACGCCGTCATCAGCCCGAGCGTGACGAACAGCGTGTAACGCCAGCCCGCGAACAGGCCGCGATCGCGCAGGCGCGCAATCCAGCGAAATCCCGGCAGCTGCAGCCCTTCGCGTGTGCCCATGAAGGCGATGCTAGCAAGCCGTTCCAGCCCCCGCACGCGGCGCGGGCCCGCGATCGGGCCCCGCGGACGCCTCGGGCACGCGGTCACGCAGCGCGCCAAGGCGTTCACTCCGCGATTCGGGGCGTCCGTCGGAAAGTTCGGCATTCGGACGGCGCCGTCCGCGACCGGGCCGGCGGCGGGCCCCGCACGGGCGTGACGCGCCGCCACAAATCGGCGCACCCGGTCGCCGCAGTCACGGCTCCGTCAGGCGGCGCTCCCCGTGGCCGTTATAGGATAGGGGCGGGTTCGGCACCAGGCCCCGGGACGGGCCACGGCATCGGAGTCGGAGCGCAGCATGGAAGCGTCGGCGGACCAGGAACGGCGAGCGCTGGCGCGTCGCCGGGCGGAGCACGGCCAGCAGCTGATCGCCCGCGGCAGGCTGGTCGAGGCCGAAGCCGCGATTTCCGAGGCGCTGGCGCTGTGCCCGGACGTTGCCGCCCATTGGGTGGCGCTCGCCTCCGTGCACAGCCGGCTGCAGCGCCCGGAAGCGGCGCTGGATGCCTACCGGGCCGCCGAGCGGCTGGACCCCGGTGTACCGCTCCTCCACCTCTCGATCGGCCACGTGCTGAAAACGCTCGGCCGGCGGGCGGAGTGCGAGCGCACCTACCGGGAGTGCGTGGAGGCGGATCCCGCCTCGGGCGAGGCCTACTGGAGCCTCGCGGACCTCAAGACCTACCGCTTCGACGACGCGGAAATCCGTGCGATGCAAGCCGCCGTCCGCTCCGGGGCGGGCGGCGCGCCGAACCAGTCCCGGCTGCATTTCGCGCTGGGCCGGGCCTGGGAGCAGCGTGGCGCCGCCGACCGCGCGTTCGCGCATTACGCGACCGGAAACACGCTCCGGTACCGCAAATCGCCGTTCGACGCCGAGGCGTTCGAGGCCAAATGCCGCCGGGTCATCGAGGCCTTCGACACGTCCTTCGTTGGCCGATGGCCGGGAAGTGGCTGCGCGGACCCCGATCCGATCTTCATCGTCGGCCTGCCGCGGTCGGGCTCGACGCTCGTCGAGCAGATCCTGTCCAGCCATCCGGACATCGAGGGGACGATGGAGCTGCCGAACGTCCCGATGTACATCGGTGACTTCGAGCGCCTTGCCGGGAACGGCGACGCCTATCCCGAGTCCGCGGTCGCCTCACCCGCCACGACCTTCCGGCGGCTCGGGCAGCGCTACCTCGCCGAGACCCGGCCCCTGCGCACCGGTCGACCGCGTTTCATCGACAAGCTGCCGAACAACTTCCTGCACATCGGGCTCATCCACGCGATGCTGCCGAACGCGACGATCATCGACGTCCGCCGCAACCCGATGGACAGCTGCTTCAGCTGCTACAAGCAGAACTTCGCGGCGGGCCAGCGCTTCACCTACGACCTGGCGACGCTCGGACGGTACTACCGCCAGTACCTCGAGCTGATGGACCACTGGGACCGGGTGCTGCCGGGCCGCGTGCTGCACCTGTCCTACGAGGATCTGGTCCGGGACCCCGAGCCTGCGGTGCGCCGACTGCTCGCCCACTGCGGCGTACCGTTCGACGCCCGCTGCCTCGACTTCCACCGCAACGACCGACCGGTGCGCACCGCGAGTTCCGAACAGGTGCGCCAGCCGCTGTACGAATCCGGGATCGGCCAGTACCGGGCCTTCGAGCGGCACCTTCGGCCGTTGCGCGCGGCGCTCGGGCCCTGCCTCGCGCGCTTTCCCGCGGAACTGGTCGGCGAACGGGCGGGAGAACCGGCGCCCCGCCCGCCGGCGGGCCGGGCGCACAAGCGCCCGGCCCGCGAACAACCGGCGAAGGCCATGACCCTCAGCGCCGCGGTGGCGGCAGCGCTCGCGGTGCACCCGGTCGCCGCCGACCCCCTGCCCTCGGCGCTGGAGGAAATCGTCGTGACCGCCCGCAAGCGCACTGAGCGCCTCCAGGACGTGCCGCAGAACATCGACGTGCTCACGGCCCGCGACGTCCAGAATCGCAACGTGGTCCGGATCGAGGATTTCGCGACGATCGCCCCCTCGCTGTCGCTGATCAGCACGGGACCCGGCGGCCAGCGCCTCTTCATCCGCGGTGCGTCCGACGGCAGCAACGCCAACTACGGCTCTTCGCAGCACTCCACGACCGGGTTCATGGTGGACGACCTGTCGCTCGCGTTCTACGGGCACGACCCGGACCTGCACCTCTATGACATCGAGCGCATCGAAATCCAGAGCGGTCCGCAGGGCACGCTGCTCGGACCCGGTTCGCTGTCCGGTACGGTGCGGATCGTCACGAAGAAGCCCGATCCGACCGGCCTGGCCGCCGGCGTCGACGTCGAGGGCTCGACGTTCGACGGCGGCGCCGGCAACGGTACCTACCAGGCCTACCTCAACCTGCCGCTCGTCGCGGACTCGCTGGGCCTGCGCATGTCGGCCTACGACGTGCACGAGGGGGGCTACATCGACAACGTCCCCGGTACCCGGCACTGGCTGAACGGGGTGGTGTCGACGAACGACGCCTGGGCGGCACGCAACTGGAACACCCGCGACGTGCAGGGCGGGCGACTGGCTGTCCAGCAGGCGTTTCCCGGCGGCTGGACGGCACGGCTGACCGGGTACTACCAGCGACAGGAATACCGCGGCAGCTGGGACGAGAACCCGGCGACCGTCGGCCCCCGCGAACTGCGCCGCTTCGCGCCGCAGGGCGGCTCCAACGACGGGCGGTTCCTGGAGCTGCACGTCGCCGGTGACACACCGATCGGCAACCTGGTCTACGTCGGCGGCGTCTCCAAGCAGACGAACCGGCGGCTCTACGACTTCTCGGACTACGCGCAGTACAGTTCCTACTCGCACTACGTCAATGCCGCCACCTGCGCGTCCGATCCCACCTGGGGCACCGGCTACCGCGGCTGCAGGGCACCGGTCATGTACGGCGAGGTGGCGGGCGAGATTGAACGGTATTCGAACGAACTGCGCCTGCAGTCGCAGGGCGGCGGCCGCGCGCACTGGACGGTGGGCGCGTACTGGGAAAAGACACTCGATCCCTACCACGGGTTCGAGCACCTGCCCAACATTGATTTCAGCGGGGCTTTTGCACGGCACGCCATTTCGGCGTACGGCAATACGGCGACTCCCCTGCCCGAGGAGTTCTACAGCGGCTATGCCTCCTACCGCACGACGCACCGCTCCGGGTTCGGTGACGTGACGATCGATTTGAGCCCGCGCGTCAGTATCGAGACCGGCCTGCAGCACTTCCATACGTCGTCATCGCAGCACCAGTACTGGGCCGGACACTTCTTCAACGCGAAGACGCCGAGCGACGGCGGCGTGCACTCGGACAAGACCAACGTGAGGGCAGGTCTCAACCTGCGGCTGCGACCGGACACGCTGCTGTATTTCCTCTTCGCGCAGGGCTTTCGCGACGGTGAATTCAATACCGTCCCGGCGAACCCGGCGCAGTTCGTGCCCGCGTTTGCCCGCCCCGACACGCTGAACAGCTTCGAGGTCGGCGCGAAGTTCCAGCGACCCGATGCGCGCCTGACCTGGAACAGCGCGCTCTACTACATGCCGTGGAAGGAGTACCAGGTGACGGTCAGCATCCCGTCCGCGCCGTATTCCTTTGCTGCGAATATCGGCGATGCGCGGATCTGGGGCGCCGAGACCGCGCTGGCGTGGAAACCACTCACCGGCCTGGAACTGAGTTGGGCCGGAAACCTGAACGAGTCGACGCTCGTCAACAACGCGTTCCTGCAGCCGAGCTTCCAAGTGGTGCCGGGCCAGCGCCTGGCCGCGGCACCGACCCTCAACTGGAGCGCGTCGGCGCGCTACGAGCAGCTCGTGACCGGCGGCTGGGTCGCCTTCGGCCAGTTCGACTGCAGCCACAAGGGCGGCATGTGGAACAGCCTCCGGATCGACCGGCGCACGTTCCAGGACCCGTACACGCTCGGAAACCTGCGCCTGGGTGCCGAACGCGCCAACGGCGCAATCCGCCTCGAGGCCTTCGTCACGAATCTCTGGAACACCCGCGGCGTCGTCTTCTTCAACTCGTCGGGCTACGACTACTACCCGGGACTGTCGATGCCGGAAATCGTTACCCCGCCGAGGACCTTCGGCCTGCGGCTGCACTACGGCGGGGGCAGGGATCGCTGAGAGAACCGCCGGACAGAGGGCACAGGCCGCGGGAAGACTCCCGGCCGGCAGAGTCGGCTGGAGCGACGCCCCGGAACACCCTGCCGCGGCCCGCCGGAGCGCCAGTCCCGCACCGCGAACGCACCCGCGCCGTGGACCCGCCGGAACCCGGCGAGGCGCGAGGACGGTAAAATGGCGCAAGCCCCGGCGGGCCCTGAGGACCGGTCACCGCGGGATGGCACGGAACAGGTATGGAGGCTGGGGTCGGAATCGAACCGGCGTAGACGGCTTTGCAGGCCGCTGCATGACCACTCTGCCACCCAGCCATAGCGCCCGGCTGCGGGAATACCGAGCCCGGACCGGCGCCCGGCGGCAGGGTCCGGAGCCTGGCCCCGCGTTGCCGTCGGGGAAAATGTGGAGCGGGAAACGAGGCTCGAACTCGCGACCTCAACCTTGGCAAGGTTGCGCTCTACCAACTGAGCTATTCCCGCCCCGTGGCGAATCAGGAATTGTAGCGGCCAAACTCCTGCTGTCAAGAATCCTGCGCACGGTTGAGGTCCGGCCACGCGGCCCGCAGGTAGAGCGCCATCGACCAGAGCGTCAGCACGGCCGCCAGGGCGGTCAGCGCGAGACCCGCCTCGTAGAGCGGAAAGCCGAGCAGCTTCTCCCGGTAGAGCAGCATCGAGATGCCGACGATCTGCGCCACGGTCTTGACCTTGCCGAGCGCCGAGACCGCGACCTTCCTGCGGGCGCCGATCTCGGCCATCCACTCGCGCAGCGCCGATATGGCAATCTCCCGGCCGATGATCACGGCCGCGGTCAGCGCGAGGTACCAGTCGTGGTCGCGACTGACGATGAGCACGAGGGCCGTGGCGACCATCAGCTTGTCGGCGACGGGATCCAGGAAGGTGCCGAGCGGCGACACCTGGCCCGTCCGGCGCGCCAGCCAGCCGTCGAGCGAGTCGGTGATCCCGGCCAGCAGGAACAGCAGCCCCGCCGCCCGGTCCGACCAGCCGCTCGGCAGGTAGAACAGCACGACCACGACCGGGATCAGGGCGATCCTGAGGCCTGTCAGCAGGTTCGGCAGGCCGCGCGCAAAGCGGGGACTAACGGGTGGGATGGAGGTGCTCGTAAATCGCCTCGGCCAGGCGCCGGCTGATGCCGTGTACCTGGGTTAAGTCCTCGATGCCGGCCCCCGCAATCGCCTGCAGGCCGCCAAACCGCTTCAGTAGCTCGCGACGCCGCCGCGGACCCAGGCCCGGCACTTCCTCCAGCACCGAGCCGCTGCGCGCCTTGGCTCGCCGGCCGCGATGCCCGGTGATCGCGAAGCGATGCGCCTCGTCGCGGACCCGCTGGATCAGGTGCAGGGCCCGCGAGTCCGGCGAAAGTATAGTCGGCGCCTCCTGACCCAACAAGAAAAGGCGCTCCTGCCCCGGGCGCCGGTCGGCGCCCTTGGCGACGCCGGCGACGCACGGCACGGCGACGCCGAGTTCGGCGAGCACCTCGACCGCCTGCTGCAGCTGGCCCGGGCCGCCGTCGATCAGCAGGAGATCCGGTACCGGCGCCTCGCCGGCCTTCACCCGCCGGTAACGCCGGGTCAGCGCCTGGCGCATGGCGCCGTAATCGTCGCCCGGCGTCAGGCCCTCGATGTTGAAGCGCCGGTAGTCGCTTTTGAGCGGCCCTTCCGGACCGAACACGACGCAGGAGGCGACAGTGAGCTCACCACCCGTGTGACTGATGTCGAAGCACTCGATGCGCGACGGCGCCCGGTCCATGCCCAGCGCCTCGCCGACGGCGGCCAGCGCCGCGCTGACGCTGACCTGCGTGGCCGAGCGCATCTTCAGCGCCTGGCGCGCATTCTCGAGGGTGAGCTCCAGCCAGCGCACCTTGATGCCGCGACTCGGCCGGTGCAGCACGACCTTGCGCCCCGCCCGCTCCGTGAGCGTCGCGGCCAGCACCGCGCCATCCTCGACCTCGGCGCCGATGACGATCTCGGCCGGCGCCTCGCGCGCGAGGTAATACTGGGCGAGGAAGGCGCCGAGGACGGCCTCGTCCTCGGCGAGCGCCGAGCGCGGAAAGAAATTCGTCGTGCCGAGGTTGCGGCCGCCGCGCACGTGCATAACGGCGACGCAGTATTCGCCGGGCTCCGTCGCCACCGCCACCACGTCGAGATCGGTGTCCCGCGTCTCGGTCACGATCTGGTCGGCCTGCACCTGCTTGAGCGCCGCCAGCTGGTCGCGCAGGACCGCCGCCTTCTCGTACTCGAGACGCTCAGCGGCCGCCTCCATGCGCGCGCCGAGCTCGCGCGCGACATCGTCGTTGCGACCCTCGAGCACGGCCACCGCGGCACCGACGTCGGCGGCATAGTCCTCGCGGCTGATAAGTCCCACGCACGGCGCCGAGCAGCGCTCGATCTGGTGCTGCAGGCAGGGGCGCGTGCGGTGCGCAAAGTAGGAATCCTCGCAGTTGCGCAGCTTGAAGAGCTTCTGCAGGTGCTGGAGCGTGTCGCGCACGGCGCGGGAATTGGGGTACGGGCCGAACAGCCGGCCCGGCACGCGCCGCGTGCCGCGGTAGTAGGCGAGGCGCGGATACTCCTGGGTGCTGTTCAGGTAGAGGTACGGGAAGCTCTTGTCGTCGCGCAACAGGATGTTGTAGCGCGGCCTGTGCTTCTTGATCAGGTTGTATTCGAGGATCAGGGCCTCGGTGTCGGAGTTGACGACCGTGATCTCGCAGCCGCAGACCTGGCGCACCATGGCAGCGACCTTCGGCGCCAGCTGGTCGGGGCGGAAGTAGCTCGCCACGCGGCTCTTGAGGTTCTTGGCCTTGCCGACGTAGAGGATCTCGCCGGCCGCATCCAGCATGCGGTACACACCGGGCCGGGTCGGCAGCGAGGCGACGAACTCGCGCGCATCGAACGGTGGCGGCGCGCCCGCCCCGTCCGTCGCTCCGGTTCCGGCCGCTGGCTCGCGCTCCGAGGCGGTCATCCCCGTCAGCCGTCCGGCGCGCGGCCGTCGAGCAGCGCCCGGGCCTCGGCGAACACGGCGCCGAACATGGCGGGCGTCAGCCGCCGGGTCTGGGTGTTGTAGCGGCTGCAGTGATAGGAATCGATAAGCGAGTGCCCCGCCGGCAGCGCGTGGCGCGCCGCGTGCGCAAACGCGTACTCCCTGGCACGCAGGCCGAGCGCAGCGAGCACCGCCTCGTGGGCGATCCGGCCGAGGACGAGGATCACGCCACCGGCGCGGACGCCCGCCAGGTCCGCGGCAAGGTACCCCGCGCAGGCGCGGACCTCGGCCGGCAACGGCTTGTTGGCCGGCGGCGCACAGCGGGCGGCATTGGTGATGCGCGCCTCGATGAGTTCGAGGCCGTCGTCGGCCGCCATGCTCTGTGGCCGCGTCGCAAAGCCGAAGGCGTGCAGCGTCTCGTAGAGGAGGATGCCGGCGTGATCGCCGGTGAACGGCCGGCCGCTGCGGTTCGCGCCGTGCAGGCCGGGTGCGAGGCCCACGACGAGGAGGCGCGGCCGCTCGACGCCGAAGGCCGGCACGGGCAGGCCGCGATAGCCCGGCAGCCGGGCCCGGCAGTCGGCGAGATACTCCGCGAGGCGCGGGCAGCGCACGCAACCGGCGCTGAATGCCTCGCCGGCCACCGCCACCGCCGGCGTCGCCCGGCGCCCTGCCCGCACCGCCGTCACCACCGGCTCAATCGGCCATGTGCCGGCAGATGGCCTCGCCGAAGCCGGAGCACGACATCAGCGTCGCGCCCGGGATGAGGCGCTCCATCTTCTCGGCCACCGGCCCGCGCGCGGCGAGTTCCCGCTTCGGGCGCCGGATGGCCTCGCGCAGCCGCGCGAGGTCGTAGGTCAGTTCCTTGGCGGCGATCGTGTTGGCCACGCCCTTCATGATCAGGTCCGCCGCCTCGACCCAGCCGAGGTAACGCAGCATCATCTCGGCCGAGAGCACGAGCGAGCCCGGATTGACGCGGTCCTTGCCGGCGAAGCCCGGCGCCGTGCCGTGCGTGGCCTCGAACACGGCGACCGCGTCACCGATGTTGCCGCCCGGGGCGATGCCGATCCCGCCGACCTGGGCGGCGAGCGCATCGGAGATGTAGTCGCCGTTCAGGTTCAGCGTCGCGACGACGTCGTATTCCTCGGGGCGCAGCAGCACCTGCTGCAGGAAGTTGTCGGCGATCACGTCCTTGACGATGATCTCGTGGCCGGTGCGCGGATTGGCGAAGCTCATCCACGGTCCGTCGCCGATGGGTTTGGCGCCGAATTCCCCGGCAGCCACCTCGTACCCCCAGTTGCGGAACGCACCCTCGGTGTACTTCATGATGTTGCCCTTGTGGACGAGCGTCACCGACACCCGGTCGTTGTCGACCGCGTACTGGAGGGCCTTGCGCACGAGCCGCTTGGAGCCGTCGCGCGACACCGGCTTGATGCCGATGCCGGACGACTCCGGGAAACGGATGCCCTTGGCGTGCAGCTCGTTCTGCAGGAAGTCGATCAACCGGCGCACGTCGTCGGAGCCGGCCGCGTATTCGATGCCGGCGTAGATGTCCTCGGTGTTCTCGCGGAAGATGACCATGTCGGTCAGCGAGGCGTCCTGCATCGGCGAGGCGACGCCCGGGAAGTAGCGGATCGGCCGCACGCAGGCGTAGAGGTCGAGGGTCTGGCGGATGGCGACGTTCAGGGAGCGGATGCCGCCGCCGATCGGCGTGCCGAGCGGACCCTTCATCGACACGACGAAGTCCTTCAGCGCCGCCAGCGTCTCGTCGGGGCACCAGGCGCCGGGACCGTAGACGCGCTGCGCCTTCTCGCCGGCGTAGACCTCCACCCAGGCAATGGCACGCGTGCCGCCGTAGGCGCGGCGCACCGCCTCGTCGACGACCCGGCGCATGACCGGCGTCACGTCGATGCCGATGCCATCGCCCTCGATGAAGGGAATGATCGGACGGTCGGGAACGTCCAGGGAAAAGTCGGCCCGCACTCCGATTCGCTGCCCGTCCACCGGCAGCACGATTCGCTCATAAGTCATCGAAAAACCCCCGCAGAACGGCGCGCGTAGCCTACCACGGCCGGGCGCGGGGGCGGCCGGACGGACCCCGCAGCGGGTCCGTCCGGCGCAGGCTCCGACTCAGTTCTTGTGGAACTGCTCTTCCTCGGTCGAGCCCTTCATCGCGGTCGTCGACGACTGCCCGGCGGTCACGGTGGTCGTGACGTCGTCGAAGTAGCCGGCGCCCACCTCGCGCTGGTGCTTGGTCGCGGTGTAGCCGTGCTTCTCGGCGGCGAACTCCGCCTCCTGCAGGGCGACGTAGGCACTCATCTGGGTCGCGTTGTAGCCGCGCGCGAGCTCGAACATCGAGAAGTTCAGCGCGTGGAAGCCGGCGAGCGTGATGAACTGGAACTTGTAGCCCATCGCGCCCAGCTCGCGCTGGAACTTCGCGATCGTCGCGTCGTCCAGCTTCTTCTTCCAGTTGAACGACGGCGAGCAGTTGTAGGCGAGGAGCTTGCCCGGGAATTCCTTGTGGATGGCGTCGGCGAACTGCTTCGCCTCGCCGAGGTCCGGGTGGCCCGTCTCGCACCAGATGAGGTCCGCGTACGGCGCGTAGGCAAGGCCGCGGGCGATGGCCTGCGGCAGGCCGGCATCGACGTAGAAGAAGCCTTCCGAGGTGCGCTCGCCCTTCTTGATGAACGCGTGATCGCGCGGATCGACGTCGGAGGTGAGCAGGTTCGCGCTCTCGGCGTCCGTACGCGCGACGAGAATCGTCGGCGTGCCGCAGACGTCTGCGGCGAGGCGCGCGGCGACGAGCTTGGCGACCGCCTCGGCGGTCGGCACGAGGACCTTGCCGCCCATGTGGCCGCACTTCTTGGCCGAGGACAGCTGGTCCTCGAAGTGCACGCCCGCCGCACCCGCCTCGATCATCGCCTTCATCAGTTCAAACGCATTCAGCACGCCGCCAAAGCCCGCCTCGGCGTCGGCCACGATCGGCGCGAGCCAGTCGGTGCCGGTCTTGCCCTCGGCGTGGTCGATCTGGTCGGCGCGCAGCAGCGTGCGGTTGATCTTGCGCACGACCTCCGGCACGGAGTTCGCCGGGTACAGCGACTGGTCGGGGTACATCTCGCCCGCGAGGTTCGCGTCGCCCGCGACCTGCCAGCCCGACAGGTAGATGGCGCGCAGGCCGGCCTTGACCTGCTGCATGGCCTGGTTGCCGGTCAGTGCGCCGAGCGCGTTGACGAACGGCGTGGCGTGCATGTCACGCCACAGGCGCTCGGCGCCACGGCGGGCGAGCGTGTACTCGATGCCGATGGTGCCGCGCAGGCGCGCCACGTCGGCGGCCGTATAGCCACGCTTGATGCCCGCCCAGCGCGGGTTCGAGGACCAGTCCTTCTCCATCTCGGCAATCGAAAGCGCAGCCATCGTCACTCCTTGGGAAGCCCGCCGGCAGGCGGCACGTTGTAGGACACCGGAAGTCGGCAACCGGCAAGCCCGGCCGCTGCACAGCAGCATACTTACCGATGTTGCGCCGCGATACTATCCGTGCCGCGGCCGATGCGAAATAGTTCTTTGGCACGAGGCAGCCCGCTTGCCGCAACTGGACACCCGTTTGCGAATCATTCTCGTCAACAAGCCCTTCCGGGTGCTGTCGCAGTTCACGGCGACGGCAGGCCGCCGCTGCCTGGCGGACCTCCTGTCGGCGCCGGGGGTCCGGCCTGCCGGCCGGCTGGATTATGACAGCGAGGGTCTGCTGCTCCTGACCGATGACGGCGCCCTGCAGGCGAGGATCACCGAGCCCCGGCACCGGCTGCCCAAGGTGTACTGGACTCAGGTCGAGGGTCTCGTCGCGGATGCCGCTCTCGTCGCGCTCGCCGCCGGACCGGTGCTCGCCGACGGCCCGACCCGGCCGGCGGGCGCCCGCCTGCTGGCGACGCCGCCCGCGCTCTGGCCGCGCGAGCCGCCGATACGCCACCGGGCACGGATCCCGACCAGCTGGCTGGAGCTCACGCTGCGCGAGGGCCGCAACCGCCAGGTGCGGCGGATGACCGCGGCGGTCGGCCTGCCGACCCTGCGCCTCGTCCGCTACCGGATCGGCCCGCTGACGCTCGACGGCCTCGCGCCCGGCGAGCACCGGGAGGCGACCGCGACGGAGGTCGCGGCGCTCGTGGCGATGCTCGGGCCGGCGCCGCCCGTCAGCGACGGAGTTCGGCGTGCCGCGAGATCCGCATCGCGACCTCGAGGGCCTGCTCGTAGTTCAGGCGCGGATCGACCGTCGAGCGGTAGGCGCGGGCGAGGTCCACGTCGCTGAGCCCGCGCGCGCCACCGGTGCACTCGGTGACGTTCTCGCCGGTCAGCTCGAGATGCACGCCGCCGAGACGGGAGCCGTGGTCGTGGTGGATCCTGAAGGCCGCTTCCAGCTCGCCGAGGATGTTGTCGAAGCGCCGGGTCTTCACGCCCGTCGCCGTGCTCTCGGTGTTGCCGTGCATCGGGTCGCAGATCCACAGCACCTCCTGGTGCTGGCCGCGGACCGCCTCGATCAGGCGCGGCAGCGCGCTCTCGACCTTCGCATTGCCGAGCCGGTGGATGAGCGCGAGGCGTCCGGGCTCGCGGTTCGGGTTCAGGATGCGGATCAGCTCGCGCAGGTACGCGGGATCTGCATCCGCCCCGACCTTGACCGCGACCGGATTGGCGATGCCGCGGAAATACTCGACGTGGCCACCATCGAGCGCGGCGGTGCGCACGCCGATCCACGGCAGGTGCGTCGACAGGTTGTACCAGCGGTTGACGCGGGCGATATGCCGCGTCTGTGCCTGCTCGTAGAGCAGATGCAGCCCTTCGTGGCTCGAGTAGAAGTCGATGCGGTTCGAGTCGTGGACGGCACGCCCCGTCATGGACTCGAAGAAACGCATCGAGCCGACCAGGTTGTCGACGACGCGCTGGTATTCCTCGTACTTCGGCGAGTGGCGCATGAACTGCAGGTCCCAGTACTCCGGGTGGTGCAGGTCGGCGAAGCCGCCATCGATGAGGCCGCGGACGAAATTCAGGGTCAGCGCCGCCCGCTCGTAGCCACGCAGCAGGAGCTGCGGATCGGGCTCGCGCGAGGCCGCGTCGAACGGCGCGCGGTTGACGATGTCGCCGCGATAGCTCGGCAGCGTCACGCCGTCCACGGTCTCGGTATCGGCCGAGCGCGGCTTGGCATACTGACCGGCCAGTCGCCCGATCCGGACGATCGGCTGGCGCAGTCCGTGCGCGAGGACGAGGCTCATCTGCAGCAGGATCTTCAGCTGCTGGACGATATGGCCGGATTCGCAGTCCTCGAGCGACTCGGCACAGTCGCCACCCTGCAGCACGAAGCACTCGCCTGCCTGGGCGCGGGCCAGCTGGCGCTTCAGCGCGTCGACTTCCCACGAGACGACCAGCGGCGGCAGCGCCGCGAGGCTGTCGACCGCGCTCTTCAGCGCGGCCTGGTCGCGATAGACCGGCTGCTGCAGCGTCTTGAAACGCGTCCAGCTGTCCGGTGCCCATTCATGCAGTGCAGGTACGGTGGCCATGACCGGATCCTAGCATCGCCCCGTGGCTTTCGCCGCACTGCGGCAGGGCGACCGCGGGCCCGGATGCGACGGAATCGTGACAAAACGCGCCACCGGCCGCCGCCCACCGACCCGGCCACGACTTTTGTACCATGCGCCCTCGCCGCGCCCGCCACCGCGACCCGTCCCGGAGTGAATCGCCCATGACAGACCTGCTCGCCCCTCTCGGCCTCGGCGCCGTCAATGACGGTGCCCACGGCGGTACGACCGCGTTCGCCTCGGGTACTGCCTTCGCCAGCCTCAACCCGTCGACCGGCGAGGTACTGGCGAGCGTCCGCGCACCGACGCCCGCCGAGGCCGCGCGG
>CAIMCI010000076.1 GCA_903839465.1 uncultured Pseudomonadota bacterium | reverse complement strand
GCGCGCGGCGACTACGTGGCGCTCATGGGACCGTCGGGTTCCGGCAAGAGCACGCTGCTCAATCTCATCGGCGGCCTCGATCGCCCGACCGGGGGCACCATCGAGGTGGCCGGCGAGCGCATCGACACGCTCGGCGATGCGGGGCTCGCCCGCTGGCGGGCGCGCAACGTCGGCTTCATCTTCCAGGCCTACAACCTGCTGCCGGTGCTCTCGGCCGAGCGCAACGTCGAGCTGCCGCTGCTGCTGACCGGACTGCCGGGCGCCGAACGGCTGCGCCGCGCACGGGCCGCGCTCGCGCTCGTCGGCCTCGCCGACCGCGCCGGGCACCGCCCGGCGGAACTGTCCGGCGGCCAGGAACAGCGGGTCGGTATCGCCCGGGCGATCGTCACCGATCCGCTGCTCCTCCTGTGTGACGAACCGACCGGCGACCTCGACCGCAAGGCCGGCGACGCGGTGCTCGATCTGTTCGACGCGCTGAACCGCGAGGCAGGCAAGACCATCCTCATGGTGACCCACGATCCACGGGCCGCCGAGCGCGCCCGGCGGACCGTGCACCTCGACAAGGGCGTGCTCGTGGCGGCCGCCTGATGTGGAAGCTCTGGCCACTCCTGCTCGCGACCCTGCGCCAGCACCGGCTGCGCCGCCTGTTCACCGTCGGCTCGATCGGCGTCGCGTTCCTGCTCTATGGCCTGCTCGCGGCCGTCGAGCACGCCTTCACCGGCGGGGTCGAGCTCGCCGGCCAGGACCGGCTGATCGCCACCCACAAGACCTCGATCATCCAGTCGCTGCCGCGGTCCTACCTCACCCGCATCCGGCAGTTTGCCGGCGTGCGCGGCGCGGCCTCGTTCAGCTGGTTCGGCGGCTACTACCAGGACCCGAAGACGCAGCTGCCGGTGTTCGCGGTCGACGAGAACTATTTCGACCTCTATCCCGAAATCGCCCTGCGGCGGGCGCAGCTGGAGGACTGGCAGGCCGATCGCGGCGCGGTGATGGTCGGCGCCGCGCTCGCCGCCCGCTACGGCTGGCACGTCGGCGATCTCGTGCCGCTGCGCTCGAACATCTACCGGCGCCGGGACGGCCGCGCCGAATGGCCGGTACGGGTCGCCGGCCTCTACACCCGCGCCGACAGCGACAACGGCGGCATCCTCCTGCACTACGATTACCTGAACGAGGCGCGCACCTTCGGCAAGGACGGCATCGGCTGGATCATCATCCGCCTCAACGACCCGGCCGCGGGCCCGGCGATCGCCCGCGACATCGACGCGATGTTCGCCAATTCGCCGGAGGAAACCCGGACCTCGAGCGAGAAGTCGGTGACGCAGTCCTTCGCCAACCAGCTCGGCGACATCGGTGCGATCGTCCGCTTCGTGGTCGGCGCCGTGTTCTTCGCGATGCTGCTCGTCACGGCCAACACGATGGCCCAGTCGGTGCGTGAGCGCACGCCGGAGTTCGCGGTGCTGAAGACACTGGGCTTTTCCGACCTCACCGTGCTCGGCTTCGTGCTCGCCGAGTCGTTGCTGCTCGCGGCCGTTGGCGGCCTGGCGGGCCTCGGCCTCGCGCTGGCACTGACCCAGGGCCTGCATTCGACGCTCGCCCAGTACCTGCCGAATTTCCGCCTGACCGGCCGTGCGCTCGCTTCGGGCCTCGTGTTCGTGGTCGGGCTTGGCCTGCTGTCCGGGGCCTGGCCCGCGTGGTCGGCGATGCGCCTTCGCATCGTCGATGCCCTGCGGCGGCGCTGACCCGTGTTCGGCCAGATCCTCGCCGTCACGCTCCTCAACCTGCGCAACGTGCCGGCGCGCCGCGGGCCGTCGCTGGTCGCTGTGCTCGGCGTCGCCGGCGTCGTCGCGGTGCTGTGCGCGACGCTGGCGATCAAGGCGGGCTTCCGTGCCGCGCTCGGCCAGGCCGGCGCCGCGGACGTCGTGATCGTGACCCGCAGCGGTTCGGACACGGAACTGTCCTCGAACCTCACCGGCAGCGAGGTCAAGGTGCTCACCGACAACGCCTACATCGTCCGCGCCGCCGGCGAGCCGCTCGCATCGCCCGAGCTGTACGTGCTGGTCGACCTCCTGACCCGGGGCAAGGGCACGCCCGCCAACGTGCCGCTGCGCGGTGTCGGCGCGAAGGCGACCGCGGTGCGCGATCACTTCCGCGTGACCTCCGGGCGGATGTTCCGCCCGGGCCTGTTCGAGATCCTCGTCGGTCGCGGCGCGGCGGCGAACTTCCGCGGCGTCGGTGTCGGCGCGACGCTGACGCTCGGCGGCACGCCGTGGACCGTCGTCGGCGTGTTCGAGGACGGCGGCAGCGTGACCGAATCCGAGCTGTGGACCGATGTCACCGTGCTGCAGGGAGCCTACCGGCGCGGCAACAGCTACCAGTCGTTCCGCGCCCGGGTCGCGGAGCCGGCCGCCGTCGCCCGCTTCGCCGCGGCGCTGCGCGGCGATCCGCGCGTCGACGTGCTGGTGCGTTCCGAGGAGGACTACTACGCCGCCCAGGCGCGGGCCCTGACCAGCGTCGTCAGCGGTCTGGGCGGCGCGATTGTCGTGCTGATGGGGCTCGGCGCCGTGTTCGCCGCGCTGAACACCATGTACGCGGCGGTCGCGACGCGGACCCGCGAGATCGCGACGCTGCGTGCGCTCGGCTTCGGCGCGCTGCCGGTGCTGGTCTCGGTGCTGATCGAGTCGCTGGTGCTCGGTCTCGCCGGTGGCGTCCTCGGCGGCCTCGCCGCGTATCTGTCCTTCGACGGTTTCCAGGCCTCGACGCTGAACTTCCAGACCTTCAGCCAGCTGTCCTTCGCCTTTCGCGTGACGCCGGGCGTGCTCGGCGCCGGCCTCGGCTACGGGCTCCTGCTGTCCCTGCTGGGCGGCATCGGCCCGGGTATCGCCGCCGCCCGCCTGCCGGTCACGGCGGGCCTGCGCGCATGACGGGCACGGCGCGCCACGGGGTCCGCCTGGCAGCGGTCGTGACGCCGCTGCCCACAACGCTGCGCGCGCTCGTGCCGGTGCGCCTGGCGGCACGGGTCCTGGCGCTGGCACTCCTCGGCGCCGGCG
>CAIMCI010000075.1 GCA_903839465.1 uncultured Pseudomonadota bacterium | reverse complement strand
GGTCCGGCGATTCGTCTTACAGGAGCTGGACATCGGGAAACTCCGGAAAAAGCGCGCGAAGCGCGCGGTTGCGGGGAGGCTGGAATGCGCATGGCGGGTGCAAGGCCGCAAGACCACGCCGGCGGTTCCGAGCGACGGCGCAACGGTCACATGACCGTCACACTGCACTCCTAGTCTACCCCGTTCTCCAGACCTCAGCGGAACCCCACCATGCGCCCAACCTCCCGCCTGCATCTTGTCGTCATGGTCGGTCTGGCGGTCGTACTGCTGGCCGGGTGCGGCTCGCCGGAATCCAGGCGCCAGAAGGCGCTCCAGCGCGGCCGCGCCTATTTCGCCGAGCAGAACTGGGAGAAGGCGCGGGTCGAGTTTCGCAACGCCCTGCAGATCACGCCGACCGACCCGGAAGCGCGCTTCGAGAGCGGCTATGTCGCGGAGAAGATGGGCAAGGCGCGTGACGCGGTTACCTTCTATCAGAGCGCACTCGACGTGCGTGCCGACTACGTCGATGCGTCGTTGCGCCTTGCGCGCCTCTACCTCCTGGCCGGCGCGGTCGACCAGGCCGAGGCGACGCTGAAGCCCGCCCTCGAGCGGCATCCCGATGACCCCGGGCTTTTGACGATCCGCGCGGGTGTGCGCAGCCAGAAGCAGGACATGGCCGGTGCGCTCGACGACGGCGAGCGGGCCTATAAATTGAATCCGGCCAGTGAAGACGCGGTGGCGGTGCTCGCGGGCCTCTACAAGTCGAGCGGTCGCCTCGACGATTCGATCCGGCTGCTCGAGCAGGGGTGTGCGCGCCTGCCGAAGTCCATCGACCTGCGGCTCGCGCTGGCGCAGGCCTATCTGTCCGGCAACCGTACCGACGCGGCGGAGGGTGTGCTCAAGGAACTCGTGAAGCTGCAGCCGGACCAGCCGGACCATGCCGTTCGTCTGGCGCGGTTCTACGCGCAGACCAATCGGGTCGATGCCGCCGAGGCGACCCTGCGGTCGGCGATCAAGACCGTGCCGTCGTCGGTGCCGCTCAAGCTCGCGCTCGTGCGATTGATCGTCGAGCGGCGTGGCAAGGATCCTGCCGAGGCGGAACTCAAGGCGCAGATCAGCGCCAACCCGAAGATGCCGGAGCTGCGCTTTGCGCTCGCCCAGCTCTATGAGGAGGAGAGGAGTCCGGCAAAGGCCGAGCAGGTCCTGCGCGAGATCATCGATGCCGAGGGTCGGTCGCAGTCAGCTCTGCAGGCAAAGGGGGCTCTTGCCCGCTCGCGCCTCCAAGCCAATGACGTGCCGGCAGCCGAGAAGCTCGTCGGCGAGATCCTGACGGTCAGCCCGCGCGAAACCCAGGCGCTGGCCATTCGAGCGGATATCGCCATGCGCAAGGGTGACCTCAAGGCGTCCATTGCCGACCTGCGCGCCGTGCTGCGCGACCAGCCGAAGGCGGTGCCGTTCATCCGCGCGCTGGCGGCGGCCCACATCGCCAACAACGAGCCGCTGCAGGCCGAGGACGTCCTGCGCCGCGGGGTCGACGCGGTACCCGGGGACCTGAACCTGCAGTTGACGCTGGTCGACCTCCTCATGCGCGAGGGCAAGGTCGAGGAGGCCCGTACGCTCGCTGACAAGGCCCACGAGCGGGCGCCGGCGGATTCGGCGGCGGTCGGCGCGCTGGTCCGCGTGCAGCTGTTGCAGCACGACTACGTCGCGGCGCATGCCACGGCGGCCTCGGCCAAGGTGAACCTGAAGAATCCCGCCGCCGGCAATTACCTCGAGGGCCTGGTGTTCGAGGCGGAAGGCAAGGCGGGCCCGGCACTCGACAGTTACTCGGCCGCGATCGACGCGGTGCCCGAGGCGGACGATCCGATCAATGCCTACGCGCGGCTCGCCGTGCGCGAGAAGAAGATCGAGCTGCTGCGCGCGAAGCTGCAGAAGCTCACGCAGAGCTCGCCGACGCTCTCGCAGCCGTGGGAGATCCTCGGCGAACTCTACCTCGGCGAGAAGAAGTACGCCGACGCCCGCGCGGCCTTCGCCAAGGCCACCGAGCTCGCCCCGGCGCGGCTGGCTCCCTACCGCGGACTGTCACTGACGCAGAGCGAGTCCGGCGATGCGGACGGGGCCGTCGCGACCATGCGGCTCGCCGTGGAGAAGGTCGCCGTCAAGGAGGATGCCCAGTTCGAGCTCGCGGTGACCTGTCAGCGACTGAAGCGGGTGGACGAGGCACGCAAGTCCTACGAGGAACTCCTGGCCAAGAATCCGCGCTACGACGCGGCCGCGAACAACCTGGCCATGCTCCTGACCGAGTCGGCGGACCCGCGCTCGCTCGACCGGGCCAAGGCGCTGACCGCGAGCTTCGAGAAATCGACCAACCCGCGCTACGTCGACACCTACGGCTGGGTGCTGACGGTCCGCGGCGAATACCCGGCGGCGATCGCGACGCTGTCGAAGCTCGTCGAGGCCCAGCCCGCCGTCCCGGCTTTCCGGTACCACCTGGCCCTGGCGCAGATCAAAGGCGGTCAGGTCGCGGACGGTCGCAGCAACCTCGAGCTCGCCCTCAAGGGCGGTGATCAGTTCGAGGGCGGCGCCGAGGCCCGGGCGCTACTGGAGACGATGCGCAAATCCTGACGTGGACGATCGTCATCTGGCGTTCACGCGCTCCGGCTAGCATTCCCGCTCTGGATGCGGTCGAGACGACCGTTGTATTACATAAGGCGGGCGTTGGTCCGCCAGCCGGGGCCCGGTGCGATGACGCATGACCGGGCGCTCCCGGGGGCCTGGGGGATAAGCCGATGAAGTTCCGCGTGGTTCGCCGCTGGCCGGCGTCGCTTCTCTGCTGGCTGCTGGCCGTGGTGCCCGCGGTTCCCGCGGCGACACCGGTATTCTCCGACACGTCGGTCATCTCGACCGGGGCACCGGCTTATACGCTCCTGTTCACGGCCCCCGCCACCGAGACGGTCGACGTCAGCGTCCAGGACCTCGCCGCACTGACCCCGCCGACGCCGGGGCTGACCGCGCTTGCCTCGCTGGCGGCCGTTGTCACGTCGGGTGGCGCTATCGTGTCAGCCACGGGCGGCGCGACTCCCGGCCCGGCGACGTTGTCGACCTCCGGTACGGTCAGCATCGCGGCCGTCGCC
Organism: uncultured Pseudomonadota bacterium; assembly: GCA_903839465.1. GTDB lineage: Bacteria > Pseudomonadota > Gammaproteobacteria > Steroidobacterales > Steroidobacteraceae > CAIKMS01. The sequence continues at coordinate 1,043 of CAIMCI010000075.1, read as the reverse complement.
GGCAGCGTCTACGAGGTTCGGGTGCTCGGCGTTCCGGCGAGCGGAGCGGGCAGCGACAATGCGGTATCGGTGGCGGTCAGTTCCCACACCTCCGGCAAGCCCTACAAGACGGGCTCCAACTCCTTCCGCCTGCCGAGCGCGGCGCCGCCGCAGCCCGTCTACGCCAATATCCTGACCGTCACCCTGCCGGTCGCCGGCGATTACCAGGTGACCCTGATTGACGACCAGGCGCCCGTGGCTCTGGCCACCGGCGGCCTGCTCGGTTTTCTGCTCAGCTCCGCCCCCGGGGCTACGGCCCTGCCGCTGCAGACCGGCACGCACACGGTTCCGGGCCTCGCCGCCGGCACCTACCGGCTGACGCTGATCGCCATCGCCGATTCGACGGCCAAGGCCGGGCTCTTCGGCATCCGCATCGTGCCGCCATCGGGTCCCTCGGTCATTGACCAGACCCTGCCGGTCGGCGCGTGGGTGCGGGCCAACAACGGCGCGGATGTTGCCGTCGGCGCGTCGACTGCCGTTGCCTTCAGCGTGACCGACCTGCACGGCCCGGCAAGCCTTGCCGAACTTGGCGCCGCGGCAACGACCGGTGCGACGCTGCTCGGCCAGGCCTCGCCCTCGAGCCCGGCCGCGTTCACCGTGCCCGCCGGGTCCGTGTCCCTCTGGCAGCTGGCCGTGCCGGCCGCCGGCAACGCCGGCGCCTATTCGATCCGGCTCGCGCCGAGCGGCGGCGGGACCGACCTCTACAGGTCGACCCAGGCGGTTGCGGATCCGGCCAGCAACCTGTTCGTCTATGTCGCGACCCTGCCCGGGGCGGGCGGCTACGTGCCGTCGCTCGCCGACCTCGCCTTCCCCGCGAATCTGGCCACGCTGGACCTTCGCCTGTACCAGGCGGGGGCACTCATTGCCTCGTCGCCCGCCCAGGCCTCTATTCCGGCCGCCACGCTCGCGGCCGGCGACGTGGTGCTGGTGGCGCATGCGGTACCGCCGAGCGGCGGAGACGGCGTGTTCTCGCTCGGCCTGACGGCCTCGGGCGCCAGTTCGCC
>CAIMCI010000074.1 GCA_903839465.1 uncultured Pseudomonadota bacterium | reverse complement strand
TTGCAGCCCGGATCGTTGTCGAGGTTCCAGAAGAAGCCGAACTGCAGCTGCTGGCCCGAACACACGGCGGCGCTGTGGTAGCCGCAGTAGTTCGATGTGGACGGACGCTTCATGTCGCTCATCACAAAGATGATCTCGGACTGCGGATTCGGCATCGAGGCCGCGTTGGCGCTGTATTCGGCGCAGACCGCATTGATGACGTCGGTCATCGAGTCGCCGCTGATTGAGTTCGGCAATGGCGCGCCGTGACCCTGGTAGGCCACGGTCGGGCCGACCGCGCCGTTCGAGCCGACGTATTCGGCCGCCGTGTTCGAGTAGGGCGAATTGCCGTAGCCGCTGAGGAAGGTGTCGATACCGGTGATCTTGTCGCCGGCGAGCGCTGGATTCGACCAGCTGGAGCCGGCGTAGATGACACGCACCGCGGTTTGGGTCAGCACAGGCCCGCCGTGCGCCGTCATCAGCGAGGAGGAGGCGGTCGCCGCCTTGCCGGATGCGGCCTTGACGTCGAAGGTCGAGCGGACCGCGTGGATGTGGCGCTTGCCGACGGCCGCGTTGTGCGTCGACTTCGTGTTGTCGGCCAGCGTGGATCCCGACGTCAGCACACCAAGGAGGAGGGCGAGGACGAACCGATGGCGCATGAATTCCGCTCCGCTGTCGCGCGGGAATTCCATTTCCCTGTTGCAAAGGGCCGGCGGATCCTCCGCCGGTCGTCAACTGCCTCGCCGCCAGCGTGCGCCTATCGTCTTCACAGGCGATGCGACCGATCCGGACGTGCGAGGCGTGTAGTTCGCCTGAGCAACAAGCGGAAATACAGGAACTGATCGGCGGATAGACCGGGCGGCGTGACCATATGTCAGGTGCGACGGTCGGCTTGCGGTTTATGTTGACGTCTAAGCCCGTGCGCACTGCGCAGGGGCGTTCGCCGCCCAATCAGGACGGGCGTCCTGGAGAAGGGGCCCTTGCGTCCGATGATTCACGGCGAAGGCCGGCGAGGCGCGCCCGGCCGAGCGCGGCTAGGACACCCCGGATCCAATCGGCGGTGGCGTGGCAGCGAGGCGGCGTGACTCGTCCGGCGTGCGGAAGATCAGGGGCCGCCCGGGAGGCGACGTTCCGCCGGCGGCGACGGCGGCGGTGACGATCCCGTGCTGCGGCGACTTGTCACAGACCGGATCCGCCGCGTTTGCATTGCCGGTCAGCAGGTAGGCCTGGCAGCGGCAGCCGCCGAGGTCCATCTGCTTCTCGGGGCAGCTGCGGCACGGCTCGGTCATCCAGTCGTCGCCGCGAAAACGGTTGAATGCGGACGACTCGTACCAGATCTCGCGAACCGACGAGCGGCGAACGGACGGATACTGCATGTCCGGCAGCACCCGGGCCGCCTGGCACGGCAGTGCCGTGCCGTCCGGACACACCGTCAGGAACACGCTGCCCCAGCCGTTCATGCAGCGCTTCGGGCGACGCTCGAAGTAATCCGGGATCACGAGCAGGATTCGTAGCTTGTCACCGATCCGCTCACGGGCGCGCGCGACGACGTCCTGGGCCGTGGCGACCTGCTCGCGGGTTGGAATGAGGTGATCGCGGTTGAGCAGCGCCCAGCCGTAGTACTGGGCATTGGCAAGCTCGAGGTACTCTGCGCCGATTTCCACGGCGAGATCGATGATGCGCCCGATGTGGTCGATGTTGAGACGGTGTATGACGCAGTTAAGCACCATCGGGAAGCCGTGCGCGCGGATCAGCGCGGCGGTCCTGCGCTTTAGGTCGAACGTGCGCGTGTGGGACAGGAAATCGTTGAGCTCGCGTGTCGAGTCCTGGAAGGACAGCTGGATATGGTCGAGTCCCGCATCCTTCAGTCGGCGGATCCGTGCCTCGGTCAGCCCGACGCCGGAGGTGATCAGGTTCGAGTAGTACCCGAGGCGCCGGGCCTCGGCGACCAGTGTTTCGAGGTCGTCGCGGGTCAGCGGTTCGCCCCCCGAGAAGCCGAGCTGCACCGCACCCAGCGCGCGCGCCTCGGTGAGGACACGGATCCACTCGTCGGTCGACAGTTCGTTGCGGTGTGTCGCGAAGTCGACCGGATTCGAACAGAAGACGCAGTGAAGCGGGCAGGTGTACGTGAGTTCCGCCAGCAGCCAGAGTGGTGGCGTGATGGTGGCGGGCGTCGCCTGCGTACTCACGGCGTCGCTCCCGCAGGACGCCACGTCACCCAGCCCTTGTCGGTTGCGAGCGCCAGGAACGCGCGGACGTCGGCACCGACGTCCTGGGCGAAGGCGGTATTCAGTTCGGCGATCACGGCGCCCTGGGTCAGCCTGCCGTCGCAGCGCCTGAGGATCTCGCCGCCGCTGCGGTTAAGCTTGATCATGCCCTCCGGGAAGAGCAGCACGTAGGACTGCTGGGCATCCTCCCATTGCAGCCGAAAGAGCGGCGGAATCGCCGGTACGCGGTCGTCAGCCGGCGCCAGGCGCTCAGTCATGCGGGTGGCTGCCGTAGCGCAGCGCGATCGCATCCAACATCGACCAGAGCATGTCGAGCTTGAAATTGAGGATCGCCAGCGCCCGTTGCTGCGCCTGCCGGGTCGTGAAGTACTCGAGTGTCACCCGCAGGCCGTGATTGACGTCCCGTTGCGCCAACGGGATCCGTTCGCGGAAGTAGCGCAGGCCCGCCGCATCGATCCACGGGTAGTGCTCCGGCCAGGTGGCCAGTCGCTGCTGATGGATGACCGGCGCGAACATCTCCGTCAGGGACGCACAGACGGCTTCCTGCCAGGGTTGCTGGCGGGCGAAGTTGACGTAGGCATCGACCGCGAACCGTACGCCGGGCACGACGTGCTCGTGCGACCAGAGTTCTTCGGCCCGAAGTCCGACCGCTTCGCCCAGCCGGACCCAGCTGTCGATGCCGCCCGGTTCGCTGTCGGTGCCGTCGTGGTCGAGGATCCGCGTCAGCCACAGACGCCGCGTTGCCCGGTCAGGGCAGTTGCTGAGTACCGCGGCGTCCTTCAGCGGAATGGACGTCTGGTAGTAGAAGCGATTGGCGACCCAGCCGCGGATTTCGGCGGGTGTGGCCCGGCCGGAGTTCAGGCGGACGTTGAACGGATGGTGAATGTGATAGGCCGCACCGCGGGCGCGCAGGGCCGCCTCAAATTCCGCCGCGCTGAGCGGGGTGCTGTCGTCCGCGATCGCTGTCAAAGCGCAATCTCCATGCCGTCGTAGGCGACCTCGATCCCGGCGCGGTCGAGCTGTGCCCGTTCGTCACTGTCCTCGTCGAGAATCGGGTTGGTGTTGTTGATGTGCGTCAGGATGCGGCGCACGGTGGGCGGAAGGTTGCCGAGCACCTCGATCATGCCGCCGGCGCCGGCCTGTGGCAGGTGGCCCATGTCACGCGCGGTCTTCATCGAGGCGCCGATCCGTATCAGATCGTCGTCGTGAAAGCAGGTGCCGTCGACGAGCACGCAGTCGCTGGCGGCGAGCAGGGCGGCGAACTCGCCGTCGACGGCCGCGAGTCCCGGTGCGTAGAGCAGCTGGCGACCGCTGCCGTCGGCGCGGAAAATCAATGCGATGTTGTCGCCGGGTCGCGGTTGATGACGGTGTGGGGAATACGGTCCGGGCTTGCCGGGAACGGCCACTGCCCGGATGGTAATGCCCGGGATGGCCGGCACGCTGAAAGGCTGGCCGTCGCCCGGAATCGCCCGCCAGTCGACGCCGGCATAGTGTTCGAGGATCGGGAGTATCGGCAGCGCTCCGGTCAGGTCGGAGTGCACGGCCGGTGTCGTCCAGATCTGCAGCGGAGCGCGATGTTCACGCATCAGCAGCAGGCCCAGCGCGTGATCGATCTGGCCGTCGACGAGCAGCGTGGCAGCCACCGGCGAATTGCGCAGTGGTCCGCGCGGGTCCAGCGGCAGCGCGGCCGCGATTTGGCGGTGAATGTCCGGGGAGGCGTTACAGAGCAGCCACTGCGCACCGTCCGCAGACAGCGCAATCGAGGACTGGGTGCGGGGCCTGGCGCGCAGCGTACCGGCGCGGACGCCGGCGCAGTTCCGGCAATTGCAGTTCCACTGCGGGAACCCGCCGCCTGCCGCGGATCCGAGGATGCGGATAATCACGGCCGGGTCAGGGCGGGTCGGAATGCCGACCCGCGATCAATGCGTTCGAACCCGATCAGCGGTTCGCAACGTACATCGTGATTTCGAAGCCAAAACGCCACTCGGTCGCCGTCGGGGTTTCCCAGGTCATGTTCTGCTCCTCAAGAAAAAAGACGTAAGCATCTGCAGTGGCTTGATTATGCGGTTCGCCCGGGCCGGTCGCAACCGGCAGTGGGCGGATTATGTCCGCTGTCCGGCACGGCGGGCGTCCGCCTGCCGGCGGGACGGGGTGGGTGGCGCGGCAGGGTCGCCGCGGCGCGTTGTGGCCGGGCGATCCGCGCGCCGCCAGCCACCCGGC
>CAIMCI010000073.1 GCA_903839465.1 uncultured Pseudomonadota bacterium | reverse complement strand
TCGTTCCCGGCAGCGGCTGGTCCGGAAGCCAGGTGCTGGACCCCGAAGCACCCAGTACCGCCTCCTTCTTCACGGTCCGGGACGGGCTTGCATCCCAATTTGGCTTTGCGAACGTCAACCTGGCGGCGAGTGGAGGCGTGCTGCCCGGCATGGCAGACACTATCGATGTGGCAAACGGGGTGAATTTCACCGTCCGGCCCTCGACACAGCAGCTCACGACCAACTACGTCCGTGTTCCAAGCACGGCCAATGTCAGCGGATTGACGACAATCGCTGGCATCGATCCGTCGATTGCCGCAGCGACGACATTGTCGCTGACCGGCGCGCCGGATCCCGATACCGGAATCGCCAACGTCGGCGGTACGCTGCTCGAGAGCGGTTCGACGCTGGGCGTGACGGCACGCGGCAAGATCGCCCTTTCGGGAATCAGCAGCCTTACCCTGGGCGGTACGCTGGACGCGCCGGGCGGAACGGTGGCGGCCACGATCAATCTGCCGTCGGGATTGCTCGATCCGGGCTATTCGCCGTCGCTGGCGATCGATCTTCTTCCCGGAACGTTGATAGACGTCAGCGGGGAGCGCGTCCTCAGCCCTAACGTCGGGGGGCGACTGCTCGGCACCGTCCTGAATGGCGGCACGGTAACGCTGACGGCGAACCGGGGTTCGGTGCTGCTGCAGCCGGGTTCGATCATCCGTGCCAACGGCGCGTCCGGCACACTGGACGAGGTGGCCTATAACAGCCCGGCCGGCGGTTACCACCGCTCGGTGATCAGCTCGAACGCCGGCACGGTGTCGCTGGCGGCGCCCGAATCCATCCTGCTGGGCGGGGACCTCGCGTTGCACGGAGCCTCGGGGACGCTCGGCCAATCGCTGGGCGGTACGCTGTCGGTAAGCCTCAACCGCAATCTGATCGGCGCATCGGTCGGTTCGAACCCGTTCCCGGCAGGCCCGCGGACCGTGACGCTGACCGGCGGTACGCCCGCCATCGCCGGCTTGCCACCGGACGGTACGGCGGTGGTAGCGGTCGACCTCGTCAAGTCGTCCGGCGCCGACGCACTGGCGCTGAAGGCGGTCGATGTCGGCAGCAGCATCGACCTGCGCTCGACGCCGACCCTGAGCCTCGGACGGTACCTGACGCTCGATGCGTCGACGATCTCGGAGACGGACGGCAGCACGGCATCGCTCAGTGCGCCCCTCGTCACGCTGGCGTCCACCCAGGGTCCGAGCGGCACGACGCCGGCCGTCGGCGCCGGAACGCTCAACGTTCACGCTGGTAACCTCATCCTGGCCGGGCCGCTCACGCTGTCGGACGTCGCGCATGCCAATCTTGCCAGCGGCGGCGCGACTCGCCTCGATGGTGTGACTTATAACGACGGACTCACGCAGCATTTCGGCGGGACCCTTATCACCGCCGGCGACCTGACGATTTCATCGTCGAACATCTACCCCTCGACCAACGTGACCTATGTCATTGATGCGGTCGGCCCTCAGAGTCGGGTGGAGTTCGACGCATCGGGCGCTGCCTCGCAAACGCCCCTGTCGGTCGGTGGAACGGTCTCGGTGAGCGCGCCGTCGATTGTCCAGGCCGGTACGCTGCGCGCGCCGTTTGGCAAGATCACGCTGACGGCCGGTACGGACCTGACCCTGGCTGACGGCAGTACGACGTCGGTCAGCGGCGCCGGGCTGGTCGCTCCGGACGGTACCGTGTCGCTCGGTGGAACGCTCTGGAACATCAGCTTCGGCACTGTGCCTCAGGCGCCGCTGTCGACGACGCCGACACGGCAGGTAACGCTGACCGCGCCGAGCGTTACCCTTGCACCCGCTGCCACGATCGACCTGCGCGGCGGAGGCGACCTTCAGGCCGCGGAATTCGTGCCCGGTACCGGTGGCCGTGTGGCCGTACTCGATCCCGGCGTGAGCCCCGGCCTGTACGCGGTTCTGCCGTCGACGGCCGGCCAGCTCGGCCCGCTCGACGCGACGGCGTTCACCGGGACGGGTATTGCGCCCGGGCAGAGCATCTACCTGACCGGCATGGCCGGGTTGCCGGCCGGGAACTATCCCCTGTTGCCGGCAAGCTACGCACTGCTGCCGGGTGCCTTTCTGGTGCGCACGGTTCCGACCGCCACGAACCTGATCGGCGGGGTGAATACCAATCTCGTCGACGGCGGTGTACTGGTACCCGGGTACTTCTCCGCCATCGGCACGAACCTCGGTGCCAACAGCTACAGCGGCTTCGACGTCCATCCGGGCAGCTACGCGGAGACACTCGCCAATTACGCGACCTACCGGGCGTCGACGTTCCTGCCGGTCCAGGCCGCACGCCAGAACACGACGGTGGTCTCGCTGCCGGCCGACGCGGCGGTGCTCTCGCTCGACATCGGCAACCAGCTCACGGGCACCGGCCGGCTGCTGACGGCCGCGGCTGCGGGCGGACGAGGAGCGGGCATTGACCTGGCCGCGACCGACCTCGTCGTCGGCACCGCCACGCCAGGCCAGGGTGGCGTCGTGATCGGAACGAGCGAACTTGCCGCCTGGTCGCCGACCACCTTGCTGCTCGGCGGTCTGCACAATGCCGATGGCTCGGTTACGGTGGTGTCGGACACGGTCACGCTGGCGGACGGCGCAGCGGTGACGGCACCGGACGTGCTGGTCACCGCCGGCACGGGGATCTCGATCGGGGCGGGCGCGAGTCTCACCTCCACGTCGTATGCCGGGAACACGCCGGTCGCGCTAACGGCTACGCCGGTTACGCAAGCGGTCACGCTCAACGGCCCGAAGGCGGCCGAAGCCGCATTTGTGTCCGTCAGCGATCTGACGCAATGGCTGCCCAGTCGCGCCGGGTCGACGGGCGGAAGTACCACGCAGATCACGCTCGATCCGACCGGGCGAATCGGCTCGGCGGGTTCGATCGTCGTCGATGCGGCGGGCGGGGCCTCGCTCGCCGGACGGGTCGATGGCCCCGGCGCGCTCTGGTCGCTGTCCGCCAATCACCTGGTGCTCGGTTCGACCACGCCCGGAGGCGATGCGTCGGCGCTGTACCTGTCGCCGACCACCGCCGCTGCGCTGTCGAAGGGAAGCGGAATCCGCCTCGCCGCCGCCGAATCGATTGACGTCGCCGGGCCGCTGGCCCTGGGGGACTCCCGGGGCACGGTGGGCAGCATCACCCTGGACGCGCCGGCGTTCTCCGATATCGGTGGCAACCCGGTCGACCTCGCGGCACGTACGGTCACGCTGACGGGCACGGCGGTCGCCGATGCCGCGGCAGGCGGGACGGGAACCCTCTCGGTGAAGGCCACGGACATCGTTCTTGGCAACCCGCAACTGCCGCTGGCAGGCACCACGCCGCAAACCGGAGTGCTGAACCTGAACGGGTTCGGCAACGTATCGTTCCAGGCAGCGGACGAAATTCTCTTCGCCGGGCAGACGCACCTCGCAGCTGCCGGCGACGTTGCCCTGAAGGCCCCGCGCGTTACCGGAAGCGCCGGCTCGACCGCCGCGCTGTCCACCAACGGTACGCTCCTGATCGACGCGGCCGCGGGCAAGGCGACGCCCGCGCTCGAACTCGGCTCGGAAATCGACTTCAGCGCGGCGGCGATTGACGTGCGCGGCGCCGTTGTCGCGGCTTCCGGCAATATCAGTCTCGCGGCCACGGGCGCCGTCACGCTCGAGTCCGGGTCTCTGATCGATTCCTCCGGCGTGCCGGTCACGCGACTCGGCCGGACGGTTGGCTCGCTTGGTGGGAACGTCACGATTCAGAGCGGCGGCCCGGTCACCGTGGCGTCGGGGGCGGCGATTCGCGTCGGTGGCGCCGGTGGCGAGTCAGGCGGCGCGCTGTCCATCGCCAGCGGCGGCAACGTTGCCCTGTCCGGCACGGTAAATGCTGCCGGCGGCGGCGATTTCGCGCTCCGCGCGGCGAGCGTGTCGGATTTCTCCGCTCTCGTCGGCGCACTGGGTACCGGCGGTTTCGACCACGACGTGTCCGTTCGGGTCCACAGCGGCGACCTCGCGGTGGCCAGCGGCCAGGCGCTCAGCGGGCGTTCGGTCAGTCTGGTCACCGACACCGGGGCCATTTCCGTCGACGGCACGGTGACGGCCACCGCGGGGAACACCGATCGCGGCGTCCGGTTGTTTGCAGGCGGAAACCTGGAAATCTCGGGCACGGTGCGCGCCGACAGCGTCTCCGGCGGCGTCGGCGGCCTCGTCGACGTGGGTTCCGCGACCGGCGTCGTCACGCTGGCGCCGACCAGCACGATCACGGCGGTTGGCGCCGCCGGCAACGGCGAACTGAGGGTGCGCGCGGCGGCGAACGGCCCGGCGCTGGCCGGCGCCGCGGATCCGTTCCAGGTAGCGTCCCTGCCAGCGGACCTCAGTGGGTTCTCTACGGTGGATCTCGTGCCGGAACTCGCGCCCTTCGCGGTATCCGCGCAACCGACCGCTGGCGACTTCGCGACCATCAATGCCGCGGCCGCCAGCTATATCTCGAGCAACGGCGCGGCTATCGCCGCACGCCTCGGCGGGGCCGGGAAGGACAATGTCGCGGTCACTCCGGGCGTCGAGCTCGTTGCCGGCGGCGATCTGACGCTGAACGGACTGGACCTGTCGAGCTGGCGCTACAGCGGCGCACCGGTCGACCTGACGATCCTCAGCCCGGGATCGGTGACCGTTAAGGGGATCATTTCCGACGGTTTCACTGACGCGACGCGCTCTGCTCCCCTGCTCGGCGCCGGGCAGTCGGCGTCGATTCGCATCGTGTCCGGCGCAGATGTCTCCGTGGCGGGCGGCACGGTCTCGGTCGCCAGTGCCGATCCCCTAGCGACCGCATTCGGCGCCACGGGTGACATAGCGTTGCGCAACACCGGCTTGGTCCGCACCGGGACGGGCACCCTCGATGTCGTCGCGGCACGTGACCTGAAGTTCGCAACGAAGCAGAACAGCATTTATACCGCCGGCTCTGCGATTCAGGCCGGCGACACCCCTGCGCAGGGTTTCTCGATCGAGTATCCGGCCCAGTCTGGCCTTGTCACCCTTCTTGCCGGGCGGGATATTCAGGGCGTAATTCCCCGCTCCACAACTGGAGCCTGGTGGATCCGTGAGGGAACAACTGCCTCGACGCTGCAGTGGGGTATTTACTTCCCCGGTTTCAACTGGAACGTCGGCAGCCTCGGCGGTGGCTCGATCGTGGCTACCGCGGGGCGTACCATCACCAGCCTGTCGAGCGCCGTTGCGGCGAGCGCAGTTTCCAGCGCGGCAGGGCCGCAGCTCCTGCCCGGCGGGTCGATCACGATGCGCGCGGGCGGAGACTTCGACACGGGCCTTTTCTACGTGGCCGAGGGGCAGGCAGACGTGCGTGCCGGCGCCGCGCTCGGCGTGAGGGCGGGCGGCATACCGACCGGGTCGCTGTTCGTCGTCGGCGACGCCGGCGTATCGATCGGAGCGCGCACGGGCGTCGTGCTTGAGCCGGTCGTCGCCGCGTCAATGCTGCCCCAGGTAGGGGTCGACGTGTCGACCTACTTCTTCCAGAACGGCTCCCGGTCCGCGACGACGATCGAGACGGCCTCGGGCAACGTGTCCGCGTTTGCCGGTCTCGAGAGCAACGGAGAGGTGCTGCGGCTGCTCGGGTCGGCAGCGGGTCTCGACGCCACGTCGTCCGAGGTGCTTGGCGTCTACTCATCGGTGCTCAGCGTACGCGCGCTTTCCGGTGACATTAACTGGAACTCGGGCTTCACGACACTGTTCCCGTCCAGTCATGGACGGATGGACCTGTTTGCTGCGAACGACATCAATCTGACCGGAAGGCTTGGGGTCTCAGACGCGCTGATCGCCGGGATACCGTCGGCTTCCAATCCGTTCGTCGGTTACGTCGGTTCCGCGTTGGACCCCATCGTTGGGTTCACGAGCACGGACTCGGGTGTCCATACGGCAGCCGGGGCCGACACGGCGCCGAATCTGGTCACTGCCGGGCGGGATATCTCCTCGGTCCGTGCGGCCGACGGTGGTCTGTTCTTCGCGACTTCCGCTCGTATTTCGGCCGGACGCGACATCATCGACACTGGCGTCCGTGCCGAGAATCTGAGTTCCTCCGACCAGACGATCATCAGCGCCGGACGTGATTTTTTTGAGGCGACAAGCGTGCTCGTCGGCGACGTTACGGTGGCGGGACCCGGCGAACTCGAGTTGCTTGCCGGGCGTCAGGTCGACCTGGGTTTCAGTCTCGGCATCTCGACGACCGGTCGCCTGTTCAATCCGGCGCTGCCGGCCGGTAACGGCGCGAACGTGC
>CAIMCI010000072.1 GCA_903839465.1 uncultured Pseudomonadota bacterium | reverse complement strand
TCGGACCGCGTCGCGGTCGGCCTCGAGCCAGCCTGCGTCAAGACCTGCCCGACCGGGGCGATCCTGTTCGGCACCAAGGAAGACATGAAGCACCAGGCCGAGGAGCGCATCGTCGACCTTAAGTCGCGCGGCTTCGACCAGGCCGGCCTCTACGATCCGACCGGCGTGGGCGGCACCCACGTCATGTACGTACTGCACCACGCGGACAACCCCACCCTCTACGCCGGCCTGCCGAGGGACCCCAAAGTCAGCGCCTTCGTCCGGCTCTGGAAGGGTGCGGCCAAACCGCTCGCGCTCGGCGCGCTGGCGCTGGTGGCGATCGCCGGCTTCATGAACTACGTCCGCGGCGGGGCGATCGAGACCACCGACGAGGACGAGGAAGCCGCGGCCCGGGAAAAGGAGAAGCTCGATGTCTGAGAATTTCCCCACCCCCGAGATGCTGCCCCGGCACGACTACCTGACGCGGGTCATGCACTGGACCATCGTGCTCGCCTTCGCGTTCGCGGCCTGCTCGGGCCTCGCCCTCTTCCACCCGGCGCTTTTCTTCCTCGCGAATCTCACGGGCGGCGGACCGTGGAGCGCCCTGCTGCATCCGTTCGCGGGGCTGTTCATGGCGGCGGTTTTCGCCCGCTTCGCTCTTCCGCTGTGGGCCGACAACCGCCTCGAGCCGCGCGACCGGCAATGGCTCGGTCAGATCGAGGACGTGCTGGCCGGCCGTGAGGATCGACTGCCGGAAGTCGGCAAATACAATGCCGGCCAGAAACTCCTGTATCTCCTCATGGTCGCCTGCATGGCGCTGCTGGTGCTGACCGGCTTCCTGATCTGGCGGCGGTATTTCTCGGGCTACTTCCCGATCACCGCGGTGCGCCTCGCGCTCGTCTGCCACGCCGTGGCTGCCTTTGCCCTCGTGGCCGGCGTCATCGTCCACATCGCCGCCGCGGCGTGGGTGCGCGGCTCGCTCGGCGCCATGATGCGCGGGAAGGTCACGCTCGGCTGGGCCTACAAGCACCACCGCGCGTGGTTCCGCGAGATGCTCCGTTCCGGCTCCGGCCGCTAGGGCAGCGACGCCCGGCGTATACTCGGCGCTGCGCGGGGCCCCGCGCGCCGCCGGTGGCTGCAGTTGGACCGCGTACTCGACCCTGCCCAGATCGAAGCGCTCGCCAGTCGGGCGATCCCGCGCCTGATCCTGCCCGGCCGGAACGCGTTCATCCGCCGCAGCGCCCGCCTCGAGACCCTCGCGCCAGGGCATTCCCTCGAGGGTTACCTGCGCCTGGCCGCGGCCATCGGCCGCGCCCAGGCGGCGGCGGTCGAGGAGCTGCGCCCGACAGGCCCGTCGCCGGCCGCGATCGAGACGGCCCACCAGCATGCGATGCCGCCATTGCCGGCGCGCGGCATGCACCGGGATCCCGCCTGGCGGGGCGTGCTGCGTGTCATGGCCGCGGATCTCGCCCGGGCCGCGGGGTTCCCGGCGGCCGTGGCCGACGTCAGCCATCGCCTGGCCGCCGCGGCCGACGCCGACCTCGAGGCGCTCGCCGACCGGGTCCTCGCCGCCAGCGGCACCGATGCGGACCCGGCCGCGGCCCTGTTCGTCAGCGCAGCACTTGCCGTGCTCTGGGTCGCGCTTGCCAGCGACCTCAAGGTCGCCGACGTCAGGCTGCCCTCCGAACCGTCCGCCACCTGTCCGGTGTGTGGCATGGCCGCGGTGGCCAGCATCGTGCGCAGCCGGGCACCGTACGCCGGCTACCGCTACCTGTGTTGCGGACTCTGCGCGAGCCAGTGGCATCGCGTCCGGGTCGAGTGCACCCAGTGCGGCGCCGCGAAGCCCGTCGCCTACCATTCGATCGACGGCGGCGCGCCGGCCATTCGTGCCGAAACGTGCGATGACTGTCAGGGCTACCGGAAGATTTTCTACCAGGAGCACGACGACCTCGTCGAGCCGCTGGCCGACGACATCGCGAGCCTGACCCTCGACCTGATGCTGACCGAGGCCGGATTCCACCGCGCGGGGGCGAATCCGCTTTACTGGCAACCCCGGGACTGACGGCGGTGGCGTGGCCTTCCCCGGTGGCGGTCGACGCCAGCGCGCTGCCTCCGGTCGACCGCGTGCTCGGCTGGCCGGCGCTCGCCCTGCTGGTCGAACGCCACGGCCGCAGTGTCGTGCTGGATGCGATCCGTGCGGAACTGGCCGCGTGCCGGACGAAGGCCGCAGACCAGACGCTGACCGACCGGGATCTCGCCACCGAGCGGCTCGTCGCCGGCATCCACGAGCGCGTCGCCCGGGCGACGGCGCTGCGCCTGCAGAGCGTCTGGAACCTGACCGGCACGGTGCTGCACACCAACCTGGGTCGCGCCCTGCTGCCGGCGGCCGCGATCGAGGCCGTCGCGCGCGCGCAGGGGGAACCGGTGGCCCTGGAATACGACGTGGCGAGCGGCCGGCGCGGCGACCGTGACACGCTCATCGCGCCGCGCCTGGCCGCGCTCTGCGCCGCCGAGCACGCCACTGTCGTCAACAACTGCGCTGCCGGGCTGCTGCTGACGCTCGGCGCGCTCGCGCGCCGCCGCGAGGTCATCGTCTCACGCGGCGAGCTGATTGAGATCGGCGGTTCCTTCCGCCTGCCGGACCTGATGCGGGCGGCGGGCGCCCGGCTCGTCGAAGTCGGCACGACCAACCGCACCCACCTCGATGACTATGCCGAGGCCCTCTCGCCGCGCACCGCCATGATCCTGAAAGTGCACCCGAGCAACTACCGTATCACCGGGTTCGCGGCCGACGTCGAGTCGAGCGCGCTGGCAGGCCTTGCCGCCGCGCACGGGCTGCCGTTCGTCGTCGACCTCGGCAGCGGTGCCCTGATCGATCTCAGCCGGCACGGCCTGCCGGCAGAGCCGGTCGTCGCCGACGTCGTCGCCACGGGCGCCGATCTCGTTCTCTTCAGCGGCGACAAGCTGCTCGGCGGACCGCAGGCGGGGCTCATCGTCGGCCGGGAGCGCCTCATCAGGCGCCTGAACAAGGACCCGTTGAAGCGCGCGCTGCGAGCGGGCAAGCTGACCTTCGCGGCGCTCGATGCGGTACTCGCGCTCTACCAGTCGCCGGAGTCGCTGCCCCAGACCCTGACGACCCTGCGCCTGCTGACGCGAAGCCGCGATTCGATCCGCGCCACGGCCGAGCGGCTCTGCCCGGTGATCGCGGCGGCGCTGCCGGCGGCGTTTGCGGTGACCGTCGAGGCGGTGGCGAGCGAGATTGGCAGCGGCGCGCAACCCGGCGAGACGCTGCCAAGCTATGCGGTGGCGATCCGTTCGCGCTCGCCCTCGGCCGCGGGCCTGACGGCCCTGGCCGGCAGGCTGCGCCACCTGCCCCGGCCGGTCCTCGGCCGGCTCGCCGACGACCGCCTGCTGCTTGACATGCGCTGCCTGGAAGAAGCAGCCGAAGCGGCCTTCGGCGCGGAGATCGGCCGGCTTACGCCATGATCGTCGGCACGGCGGGCCACATCGACCACGGCAAGTCGACCGTGGTCAGGGCGCTCACCGGCATTGACACCGACCGCCTGCCGGAGGAAAAAGCGCGCGGCATCTCCATAGCGCTCGGCTATGCGTACGTGCGGACAGCGGCCGGTCGGGAGCTCGGCTTCGTCGACGTGCCGGGCCATGAGCGCTTCGTGCACACGATGCTCGCCGGCGCGACGGGTATCGACTACGCGCTCCTCGTCATCGCGGCCGACGACGGCGTCATGCCGCAGACGCGCGAACACGCGGCGATCCTGGGCCTCCTCGGTGTCGGCTGCGGTGCCGTCGTCATCACGAAGGCGGATCGTGTCGACAGTGCCCGGCTGGCGGACACGGGACGTGCCGTCGATGCGCTCACGGCCGGGACGCCGCTGGCGCCGGCGCCGCGCTTTGTCGTCGATGCCCGCGACCCGGCAGCTCCCGCGATGCGGGCACTGCACGCTGAACTCGAACGGGCGGCCGACAGCCATGTCCGCCGCGCCGGTGACGGCCATTTCAGACTGTGCGTCGACCGCGTGTTCTCGCTGCCGGGACACGGCACCATCGTCACCGGCACGGCGGACGCCGGCAGCGTACGGGTCGGCGACGTACTTGCCCTCGGCACGCGGCGACTGCCGGTCCGGGTGCGCGGCCTGCGCGCCCATAACCACGAAACCGAAGCGGGCTACGCCGGCGAGCGCCTGGCGCTCAACCTCGCCCCGGTCGAGGCCGCCGCCATCGGTCGCGGCGACTGGCTGGCCGCCGACCATGCCGTCGCCATCAGCACGCGCATCGATGCGAGGCTTACCCTCCTCCCCGGCGCGCCACCGCTGCCCGCGTACGCGGCGGTGCATCTTCATTTTGGCGCGACCCACGCGACCGCCCGGCTGCTCGCGCTCGAACCGGACCGCCCGATCGCCGGTCGTCCGGCCTGGGTGCAGTTCGTGCTCGAGTCGCCGGTCGGCGTGCCGCCGGGTGCGCGCTTCATCGTCCGCGACGCCGCGGCCCGGCAGACTCTGGGCGGCGGGGTGCTGGTGGATGCTTCGGCGCCGGCTCGGCGGCGGCGTACGGCCCGCCGCGCAGCCACGGTCGATGCGCTCGAACGGGCGCTGCAGACGGGCGATGTCGCGCCCTTGCTCGCCGCGGCGCCGTGGGGTTACAGCCTCGCCGCGCTGCAGGATGCGACCGGCCGGCCGGTACCCGTCGCCCTGCCAGCCGGCGTCGAGGTCGTGGCCCGGGAGCGGGACGAGGCCGGCACGTACCTCCTTGCCACGGGCCGCTGGGCGGCGGCCCAGGAGTACGCACTGGGTGCACTCGCCCGCTACCACGCCGAGCATCCGGCGGAGCCCGGGCCGGACCTCGAGCGCTGGCGGGCACGCGTCGACCCGGACGCACCGGCCGGGTTATTCCGCCACCTGGTAGCGAGGCTGGTGGAGGACGGGCGGATACGCCGTCGCGGCAACTGGCTGCAGCTGGCGGAGCACGGCGCGCTCCGCGACCAGCGCGACGAGGTCGATGCCGCCCGGCTTCTCGGGCTCCTGGCCGAGGGCCGGTTCGATCCACCCTGGGCGCGCGATCTCGCGCGCACGCTTGCGCTGCCCGAAGCGCGCGTGCGCGAACTGCTGGCGTCGCTCGGCCGCGCCGGGCGCGCCTTCCCGGTCGTACCGGACCTCTACTACGCGGCCCCGGCGCTTGCCGAACTCGCGGCCATCGTCGATGAACTCGCCGCGGGCTCGTCGATCAATGCCGCGGAGTTTCGCGACCGGATCGGCATCGGCCGCAAGCGGGCGATCCAGATCCTCGAGTTCTTCGACCGCCTGGGCTTCACCCGCCGCACGCGGGACGGGCGCGTCCGGCGCGGCACTGCGCCGTGGTCGACGGACGGTTAGACTAGCCGCTCTCGTGGGAAGGCATACGCATCCGGCGGTGCGGCTGGGCTTCAAACCCAGCAGGGGGCGTCAGACGCTTCCTGGTAGGTTCGACTCCTGCTGCCTTCCGCCACCCGGGGAGCCGATATGACCGAGCCGGTGTCGCCGCGCCTGACCAGCCTGTCGCACGGCGGCGGCTGCGGCTGCAAGATCGCGCCCGGGGTCCTCGCGGACCTCCTGCGCGACATGCCGACGGGTATCGCCACGCCGAACCTCCTGGTCGGCCGGGAGACCTCGGACGATGCCGCGGTCTATGCGATCAACGACGGCCAGGCCATCGTCTCGACGACGGACTTCTTCATGCCAATCGTCGACGATCCGTACGACTTCGGCCGGATTGCGGCGACCAACGCGCTGTCCGACCTCTATGCGATGGGCGCAACGCCGCTCTTCGCGCTGGCCCTGGTGGCGATGCCGGTCAGGGTGCTGCCGGCCGACGCCATCCGCGCCATTCTGGCCGGCGGCGAAGCGGCCTGCCGCGCGGCCGGGATACCGATCGCCGGCGGCCACAGCATTGATTCGGTCGAGCCGATCTACGGGCTCGCGGCGACCGGCCTGGTCGCGCCGCAGGCGCTGAAGCGCAACTCGAGCGGCCGGGCCGGCGACGTGCTGGTCCTCGGCAAGGCGCTCGGTGTTGGCCTCTATGCCGCCGCCCTGAAAAAGGGTGCGCTCGACGCCGCAGGCTACGCGGCGATGGTGACGACGGCCACGCGCCTGAATTCCGCCGGACCCGCACTTGCCCTCCTGCCCGGGGTCCATGCGATGACCGACGTCACCGGATTCGGGCTGCTGGGTCATCTGCTGGAAATGTGTCGCGGCGCCGGCCTTGCGGCACGGATTCACTCGTCGTCGCTGCCGCTGCTGGAGCAGGCGCGGCAACTGGCGACGGACGGCTGCGTCACGGGCGCCTCCGAGCGCAACTGGGCGTCCTACGGCGCGGCGGTGGACGTGGACGAACCCGTGGATGCCGCGCTCCTCGCCCTCCTGACCGATCCGCAGACATCCGGCGGGCTGCTCGTCGCCTGCGCGCCGGAGGCGGCAGCGTCCGTGCTGGCGGAACTGGCCCGCCACGGCTGCTCGGAAGCGACCGTCGTCGGCGAACTCCTGCCGGGAACTCCGCGGGTACGCGTCACGGCCACCGCCTAGCCTGCGGACGACCGGGGCGAGGGCAAGGCCAAACGCGGGCCCGGGCCTGGGGCGGTACCGCCGCCTGCCCCGGCCACGGGGCGAGCGCCGCTAGCCGGCGGACTGCGCTGTAAGCCCGACGTCCCGGTCGGTCGCGCTTGCGGGCTGACCGGGGCCAACGAGAACCTTCCGCGCCAGTGCGTCCTGGGAATAGGGCTTGGCGAGATAGTCGTTCATGCCGGCGGCGAGGCAGCGGTCCCTGTCCTGCGGCTGTGCGCTCGCCGTCAGGCCGATGATCCGCACGGCCTCGCGGTCGAGGGCGGACTCGACGGCGCGGATCGAGCGTGTCGCCGCATAGCCATCCATGACGGGCATCTGGCAGTCCATCAGCACGAGGTCGAATTGGCCGTTGCGTACCGCCTCGACGGCCAGCTGGCCGTTCTCGACGAGCGCAACCTCGCAGCCCAGGTTCTCGAGCATGCCCTCGGCAACCGCCTGGTTGATGGGATTGTCCTCAACGACCAGCACCCGCGGTCCGCCGGCACGGGTGTTCCCCGAATCCCGTTCCGCGCGCTCAGCACGCGGTGCGATCGCGACGGCCGGCGTGCGCCGGACGAGCACGTCGCGCATGCAGCTGACGAGGTCTCCCTGGTGGACCGGCCGCGTCAGGGTGGCATCGAACAGTCCCTCGATCGACGCCGGGTCTGTAACCACGGAGGCGGAACTCAGGAGGACGACCGGCAGACCCTCCGCACCGTCGGTGGCGCGCAGGAATGCAGCCACCTCGACACCGTCCATGCCGGGCATCTCGTGATCCAGCAGCACGAGGTCGAACGGCGTCTGCGCCCGGATAGCATCCGCCACGTAGAGGAGTGCATCGACCCCGGAGGCGGCATCGACGACGTCCATCTCGAGGCTTGCCAGCTGGTGGCGGAGAATCTGGCGGTGCGTGTCGTTGTCGTCGACGACCAGCACGCGCACGCCGCAAAGCGACTGCGGGTCGGCGCCGCGCGAGGCAGCGGCGGCGTGCTCGAGCGTGAGCGTAAACCAGAAGGTGGAACCCCGGCCCGGTACGCTGTTGAGGCCGATCTGCCCGCCCATGAGCTCAACGAGCTGGCGACAGATGGCAAGCCCCAGGCCCGTGCCGCCCGTGCGCCGCTGGTCGCTCGCATCCTCCTGGTAGAAGGAATCGAATATCTTGTGCTGGTTGGCCAGTGCGATGCCGGTTCCGGTATCGAGGACCTCGAAGCGCAGCAGCGAGGCCCGGTCGGTCCGCTCGGATTCCAGGACGCGGACAACGACGTGGCCGTGCTCGGTGAATTTGATGGCGTTGCCGATGAGGTTGACGAGGATCTGCCGCAGGCGAAGGGGGTCGCCGAGCACGTCCAGGGTAACTTCCGGGCCGATGTCGCACAGGAGTTCCAGATTCTTCGCCGCCGCCCGCGCCGACATCAGGTCGATCGTTTCCTCGGCGAGGCTGCGCAAGTTGAACGCCGACCGGTCGATCGTCATCTTGCCGGCGTGAATCTTGGAAAAATCGAGCACGTCGTTGATGACGCCGAGCAGAAGCTCACCCGACGTGGCAATGGTCTGGGCAAGACGCCGCTGGTGCGAATCGAGGCCGGTCGCCAGCAGGAGCTCGACCATGCCGAGCACGCCGTTCATCGGCGTGCGTATTTCGTGACTCATGTTGGCGAGGAATCGGCTCTTCGCCTGGTCGGCGGCCGTCGCTCGGGCCGCGTCCTCCTCGGCGGCGCTGGCCGCGAGCGCCGCGGCGCTTGCCTCGTCGAGCGCGTGGTTGCGCATGGCCTGCGTGCGCCCGATCGCAACGCCGCTCGCCATCGCCAGCAGCAGGGAAAGACCGGCACCGAGCGCTGTCGCCCAGCGCAGCCTCGCGATCGTCTCGTCATAGCGCTTCGCCCGCATGGTGACGCCGGCGAGCGCGTAGAGTTGCCCGTTATCGTCAAAAAGTGGCGTCACGGCGCGCAAGCCGCTGCCCCAGTAGTTGCCGGTCGGCTCCGACTCGATGGCCAGACGGTGTGTCTTCCAGACCTCGGCCTCGATGGCCAGTGGCGGCTCGGGATCCACCTCCAGTACCGACGTCGGCGTTTCCGGATCGCCGTCGACCAGGTAGCGGAGCTGATTTCCCTCGATGACCGCCGTATAGGCGAAGCGGATGTCGGGGTTGGAATTGATCAGCCGGCGCATCGGCTGCATGGCAGCGGCGTATTCGGCGGGCTCCGCCGAGCGGTGGCGGAGAATCCGCTGCAGGGCGGCACCGTCGAGCATCGCCGCAGTGGTGGTCGCGATCTGGCCCACCGACCGGCGCAGCTCGCTCAGCACCATCGCCTGCATCAGGTAGCTGAGCACGAGAATGCCGGCGATGGCGGTACCGCCGGTGACCAGCGTGTGCAAGAGCCCTGCGATCAGCGGCGAGCTGCGCTGTGGAACGCCCGGCAGTGCAGCCGGTGGCGTATCGGGACCCGAGTCCATCACGGTCTTCCCGCCACGCGCGAACCCGTCGCCACACCCGGACAGAGGGGCGCCGATGGATTCAGCATGGGCGCAGCCCGGGCACGTGGCACACAGTCATTTTTGCGCTATCCCTTGCATCGATCCCGAGCGAGTACGCCCCGCGCCGCGGCGCCTGGCTGCACGGACGGGTATCGGCCTTTCGTCAAATTGGCTGGATTATTGTGCCGGGCGGGGACGGTCGGCATATGTCGACTGGGTGGCGCTTGCCGGCACCGGAATGTGACGGAAAGCGCATTCCGGCCGAGGTGGCGCGCCGCGGAGCGCCGCCGAGAACGCGGGGGAGCTAGGCCGGCCGGACCGTGCCGGCGGACGGTGCCTGGCGCACCTGAGGCTCGTGATCGAGATCCGGCCGGTGGTAGGGGTCGACGTGGGTCATCAGGCGCAGCACGCGGTGGTTCTTGAGGACACGCGCCTGGGCTTCCACGGCGATGTCGTGGCCTGCCTCGACGCTGATCAGGGCGTCGACCTCGATGTGCGCGTCAACGACGATCATGTCGCCCATTTTCCGCGTACGAAGGTCATGGACATTCATCACTCCCGGGCACGCGGCGAGCGTACGCCGGATCGCCTCGACCTCTTCGGCGTCGGCGGACTCGTCCATGAGGTCTTGCAGGGCCGCCCAGCCAAAGCCGAAACCCATTCGCGCGATCATGAAGCCGACGATCAGTGCGGCGACCGGATCGAGGATCGGATAACCGGCGAGGTTGCCAAGGATCCCGAGTCCGACCACCAGCGACGAAGCGGCGTCCGACCGTGCGTGCCAGGCGTTGGCGACGAGCAGGCTGGACTTGACGCGCTTGGCCGTCGCCAGCATGTAGCGGAAGAGCCCTTCCTTTGCGACCAGCGCCGCCACGGCCACCCACAGCGCGATCCGGTCAACCTTCGGTATGAGTTCAGGGTCCTGGAGCTTCTGCGCACCCGCCCATATCATCCCGAGACCCACACCGAGCAACAGCAGCCCGAGCGCCAGCGAGGCAGCGGTTTCGAAGCGATGATGCCCGTAAGGATGATTGTCGTCCGCTTCCTTGCGCGAATGGTGGCCCGCGAAGAGAACGATGAAATCCGAAAAGAGGTCCGACAGGGAGTGAATGCCATCGGCAATCAGGCCCTGGGAGTGGGCGACCAGGCCGATGACCACCTGCACGCTTGCCAGCACGACGTTGACCGCCACGCTGACCCAGGTGCTGCGACCCGCCGCTCGCACGCGATCCTCCGCCAGTCGGGCGTCGATCTCGTGGTCGTCAAATGCCTCGTCGATCGCCATCCGGGTTTCCTGCAAGCGGCCCGGGACTGCCGCGGCCTGACGTCCGGGGCGGCGCCCTTGGCCGGCCAGCGGAGTATAGCCTGCCGGCCGATCGGTCAGCGATGCGTCGCACCGCGGCGGGTGTGCATCCGCCCGCAACCCGGTCACCCGATCGATGGACGGTGGTCGGCAATGCCCCCCGATGCGACCGAAGCGAGTCCTGGCCGTGGTTGGCGACTTTAGGCAGCTGTGCTAAGACGTATGCGATGGAGGCATCCGCCGCGGGCGGCTTCCGGGCAATCGAACGGGGTAGTCATGGACTTCAGCGATACGGGCCTTGGCATGGGCCGTGCGATCACGCGCCGCGATTTTATCAACGGTATCGGCATTGCATTCGGTGCCGCCTGCCTCGATCCGGCGATTGCGCGTGCAGCGGGAGGCACCGACCTGGCCCTTGACTATCCGCCGCGCCAGACCGGCTTGCGCGGCGCCCACGCCGGCTCCTTCGAAGTCGCCCATGCGTTGCGCGATCGGCACCTTTGGGACTTGGGCAGTGCCCGGTCGACCGGCGAAACCTATGACCTGGTAATCGTGGGCGGCGGCATCAGCGGCCTGTCGGCGGCACACTTTTACCTGCAGGCCGTCGGCCGTTCAGCCTCGGTCCTCATCCTGGACAATCATGACGATTTCGGCGGACACGCCAAGCGCAACGAGTTTGAACACGGTGGCAAGCTGATCGCGATCAATGCCGGCACGCTCAACATAGAATCCCCCAATCGGTACAACGCCCCGGCCAAGCGGCTGCTGCGGGACATCGGCGTCGACCTCGACCGCTATGTCGACGCCAATGCCGGCAATCGGGCCCTGTATGACTCGCTCGGACTGCGCGACGCCTTCTTCTTCGACCGTGAAACCTGGGGGAATGATCGACTCATTATTGGTTCCGCGGACGAAGTACGCGGATTCGATGTGGATTTTCTCGCCAGGGCGCCGCTGAGCGACCGCGCGCGCGGCGACCTGCGACGTCTCTACGATCCGCTCCAGCCCGACTACCTGCCAGGTCTTTCGTCAGCTGAAAAGAAGCTGCGCCTGGCGAAAATGAGCTATGAGCATTACCTGCTCAAGGTCGCGGTGGTCGATCCCTCACTTCTCTGGTTCTTCCGCACCGCGCCTGCCGGCTGGTACTGCGCCGGACCCGACGCGACACCAGCGCTGTTCGCGTGGAATGACGGCCTGCCGGGCTTTGCCGGGCTGAGCCTCGAGCCGACGCCGGACGGCGTACTCGCGGATCTGCCGGGAGGTCAGCACGGCCGGCAGCGAATGGAGGGCGGCGGCGGAGAGATTCATTTTCCCGACGGCAACGCAACCGTCGCCCGACTGCTGGTCCGCAGCCTGATACCGGACGCCGTTCCAGGCCGGACTCAGGAAGACAGCGGCGCCGCGCACGTTGACTACGCGCGCCTGGATCGTATCGGTCAGCCGGCCCGGATTCGCCTCAACAGCACCGTGGTCAATGTCGAACACGGCGCCGATTCCGGACAATCCCGCGACGTGCGGATCGCTTACGTGCGCGCCGGCGCGACCCATACCGTTCGTGCCCGCCAGTGCATTCTGGCGTGTTGGAACATGGTCATTCCACATCTGATGCCTACGCTGCCGGCTGTGCAGAAAGAAGCGCTTGCCTACCAGGTCAAGCGACCGTTGGTTTACACGAACGTGGTGATACGCAACTGGCGCAGCTTCCACCGGCTCGGCATCAGCTCGGTGTCTACCCCCGGCATGTACCACAATCTCCTCAGCCTGACCGAGGCCGCCAGTCTTGGTGACCTGCGCCATGCTTCAGGTCCGGATGAGCCGATCGCCGTTCGCATGGAACGCATGCCCTGCTCGCCCGGCCTGCCGATCAAGGACCAGCACCGCGCCGGGCGCGCAGAGCTCCTCGCAACGCCTTTCGAGACTTTTGAACGGGAAATCCGCAGCCAGATGACCCGTATCCTGGGTCCCGGCGGGTTTGACGCCGCGCGGGACATCCTCGCGATAACGGTCAATCGCTGGCCACACGGGTATGCCTACAGCTACAACAGCCTGTGGGACCCCCTCGACTGGGTGTTCGGCGAAGGCGACGACCGACCGAATGTTGTCGCGCGTCAGCCGTTCGGGCTGGTTTCCATCGCTAACTCCGACGCAGCCGCGAGCTCGCACACGGACGCGGCGATTCTGGAAGCGCACCGGGCAGTGACCGAAGTGCTGAATCGGCGCTCGATGCCCTTGCGTGGCTGAGAGTCCTCCAACTTGACTACCGCCATGACTGCTGACCGGACTGCGCCTCGCGGCTGGGCGCGGCGCCTGCTCGCCGTCTCCGGCGCACACGTCCGGACGCTGCTGATCACCGCGTTCGGGCTTCATCCCGCGCTCGCCGCGGCGGTGGATTCGGGCTGCGGTCACGTCCCGCCTGCCAACGGCGTCTACACCATCGTCCACAACGGCATCGTACGACAGTTCGCGCTGCACGTGCCTACAGGCTACGAGTCGACTCAGGCCCACCGGACTGTTCTCGTCTTTCACGGCTGGGGCGGCGACGAGAGTGAGTTCCTCGGTGACCCGGACGTCATACGCGAATCCGACCGCCGCGGTTACGTCCTCGTAGCGCCCCGCGGACTCGGCTCCGAGGAGCCGGACCTGCGGAACAATTCCTGGAGTTTCCGCGGCTCCACGACCGGTGTCATCAACGCTGGCGGCAAGGCCATTGCCGTCTGCGACGCAGCGCATACGCCAGACTACACCTACCCGTCGTGCCAGGCGCGTGGTGCCATCAACACGTGCTCGTGGACTCAATGCCAGGACGATGACGTGGCGTTCGTCGGCACCCTTCTCGATTTCGTCGAAAGCAAGCTCTGCGTTGATACGAAACACGTCTATGCGGCCGGTGGCTCGAATGGCGGTATGTTTGTCTGGGAACTGGGCCAGAACGCCGCGAGCGCCGCGCGACTGCGCGCGATTGCCCCTATCATCGGGCTCCCGCACCGCGCCGACCTGCGTCCGCCTGGCAAACGCGCCGTGTTTCCGGTGCTCCTGATCACGGGCATCGACGACCACACGGTGCCGCCCGGCTCCTGGGACGATCCCGCGCCAACGACCACAAGCGACAGCGACCGATTTTTTTACACCGGCGCCACCGCAATTATCCGTCGCTGGTCGCATGCAGCCGGTTGCAGTGTCACCGGCCGGGAACAACCCTTCGCAACGGGCCAGGACGCTGCCGAGTGTCGTCGCTACTGTGCCGCGACCGGCGACCGTTGGCCGGCCGTATTGGACTGCCGAGCACCGATGGGGCACGACTACGGACTTGCCTGGTCTTGGAAGCTGGTCCTCGACTTCTTCGATCAGTGGTGACCGAAGAGGCTCCTCGAGAGTCCATTCGGCCCGCTGGCGCGAGTGCCGCGCCACTCGAGCTCATCTGCGCATGGTCACGGTCTGCTGCCACGCCAGGTCTGCCAACATGGGGAGGGCTGCCGCATACGCGGCCGCGTTGGCGGAGGACGCCGTGCCGCGGAGCAGGCGTCCCTTTATGCCGTGGCAGATCGCCGCCAGGCGAAACAGATTGAAGGCCACGTAGTAGTCGAGAGAGTCGATCCGTTCGCGACCGGTACGCCGGCAGTAGGCGGCAACGTACTCCTGCTCGCTCGGAATATTGAGAGCCGGGAGGTCCGCGCCGCGCAGTCCGGCCACGACCGTCGGCGGCATCCGGTACATCATCAGGTGGTAGGCGAAATCGACGACCGGGTGCCCCAGGGTCGACAATTCCCAGTCAAGGACGGCGACGACCGCGGGCCGGGTGGGATGGAAGATCATGTTGTCCACCCGGTAGTCGCCGTGCACGACCCGGGTCTCATCACCCGGCGGCAGATGAGCCGGCAGCCACTCGAGAAGGCGGTCGATGTTCTCGTCGCGTCCCGCCTCCGCGTCGCCCAGGTACTGCGACCGCCAGCGGCCGATCTGCCGCTCGAGGTAGTTGCCGACGCGGCCGAAGTCACCGAGGCCGATCGCCTGGAAATCCACCGTGTGCAGACCGGCCTGGGTGGCGTTCATCGCATCGAAATACGCCGGGCGATCCTCGCGGGGCACGTCGGGGAACGTCACGTCCCAGATAATGCGGCCTGGCACGCAGTCCATGACGTAGAAGGCGGTGCCGATCACCGTCTCGTCCATGCACACGCCGTGTATCGCCGGCACCGGAAAGCCGACCGAGGCCAGCGCCTGCTGCACTCTCGCCTCCCGGTCGACGGCGTGCGCCCCGGCGAGGAGCGGACCCGGCGGCTTGCGGCGCAGGACGAAAGTTCTGTCCGGCGTCTTCAGCCGGTAGGTCGGATTCGACTGGCCGCCCCGGAACTGCTCGACGAGAAGCGGCCCTCTGTAGCCTTCGACGTGGGCCCCTAGCCATTCCTCCAGGCGGCGCTGGTCGAAGCGGTGGCCGTCACGGACCGGACCCGTGCCGGAATTCGCCTCGGCGACGTTCACGGCCCTGTCCTCACCGGCCGAGCCGCTCCAGCGTGTCCTTTTTGATCCGCCGGGCGAGCGACCACTTGTGCACTTCCGTCGGTCCGTCGTAGATCCGAAACGCCCGGATCTCGCGAAAGACCACCTCGACGATCGTGTCCCGGGTGACGCCGCTGCCACCCATCACCTGCACGCAGCGGTCGGCGATCCTGAAGAGCGCCTCTGACACCGCCACCTTGGTCATGGACGACTCGGTCGTTCCATGGGCCCCGCCATCCAGCACGCCGGCACACCAGTCGACCATCAGCTCGCATTGCTTGAGCTCAATGGCGTTCTCGGCCAGCATGAAGCCCACGCCTTCGTGATCGATCAGGGGCCGACCGAAGGCCTCGCGCCGGACGGCGTACTCGGTGGCGATCTCGTTGGCGCGTACGCACGCCCCGAGCCAGCGCATGCAATGCGTGAGGCGCGCCGGCGCGAGGCGCACCTGCGCGTACCTGAAGCCTTCGCCCACCTCGCCGAGGACCGCGTCCCGGTGCACGCGCAGCTGCTCGAGACGCGAGGTCGGATGCCCGCCGGGAGCGCTCGAATCGATGGTGTCGGGTACCCGCTCGATCCGGATGGCCGGATTCGGCAGGTCGACGAGGAACATGGTCGCGCCATCGCCGGTCTTCGCCATGACGATGCCGACCCGGGCACCCTGGAGGCCGGTCGTGAAGCATTTACGACCGTTGATGACCCAATGGTCGCCGTCGGCCTCGGCCCGCGTCAGCAGCATGGACGGGTCGGAACCCGCCCCGTTGTCGCTGGCCGGCTCCGTCATCAGGAACGCCGACCGCGCGCTGCCGTCCAGGAGGGGTCGGAGGAACCGGTCCTTCTGCGCCGGCGTCGCGACCTTGCCGAGGAGGTACATGTTGCCTTCGTCCGGGGCGGCGACGTTCACGGCAATGGGGCCGAGCGGCGACAGTCCCGCCGCACGCAGCACGAGCGCGGTATCGCGGTGCGTAAGGTGGACGTGGCCGTCGAGGATATGCGGCGTCATGACTCCGGCCTGCCGGGCCAGCCCGCGAAGCTCGGCGACCAGTTCCTCGCTTGGACCGTGCGCCGACCAGCGTGGGTCGCGCTCGTAGGGCACGACCGTGGCCCGGATGAAGTGCTCAACCCGAGATGCGATCGCCGCGCCCGGCGTTGCCGACGATTCCGTACGCAAATTCACTCCTCCTCGGCATCACCCGATGCCCAGGCAGAGGCCGGGCCGCCATCGATAGAGTATAGAGTATCGCCGGGTCGCCGCCGCGGCACCGGCCTACGCACGACGCTCCGGTCGTTGCGCTGCGGATCCCCGGCCAGCCGGGCTAGGCAGTAGTGCGTATGGCCGGCCGGGCCGGACCGGCGCATGCTCAGGCCATGAAGTACGCGAGGGGCCTGCCATGACAACCCATTACCACGCCGTCGTCTGGATGGACCACCAGCACGCCCGGATCCTGAGCTTCTCGGCCGACGCCTGCGAACCGACCGACGTCCACACGAATCTCGCCGGCCACCACCTGCAGCACAAGGCGAATATCCACGGCAGCGGGCACCGCAGCGTGGACAAGGACTATTTCACACGCATCGTCCGCTCGGTCGGTGACGCCGGTGCCGTCCTGCTCTGCGGCCCGGGCACGGCGAAGGTCGAGTTCAAGCACTACCTGGACAACGAGGTTCCGGCGCTCAACGAACGGATCGCCGCTGTCGAGACAGTCGACCACCCGAGCGACGGCATGCTGCTGGCGCTTGGCCGGAAGTTCTTCAAGGCGGACGACCGGATGCACTCACCCGCCGCCTGAACGCCTCGGGCCGGCGAGCCGCCCGGCGGCCCCGGTTCGAGGTTCGGGTGAAGGTCAGGTCGCGCGCAGGACTGCGCTCCCAAAGCGGCGCCGTGCTCCGTAGCCGATCAGCATCGCAACCGCGCTGAGGACTCCGAACAGCAGCGGCGCGCGCTGATCCGGAATGAAGGCCATCGCGGCCAGTATCGCCAGCATCGTCAGGATGGCCAGCCACGTCAGCCACGGGTACGCCCACATGCGGACCTTGAGCCGCTCCGGGCTCTCCTGCTCGAGTCGCGCCCGCAGGCGAAGTTCCGACACGGCGATCAGCAGGTACACGAAGAGCGCCACCGTGCCATACGAGTCGACCAGAAAGGCGAACACGTGGTCCGGCGAAACGTAGTTGAGGACGACTGCCACGTAGCCGAAGGCCGTGCTGACGAGAATCGCGCGGCCCGGGACGCCCCGGCTGTTGAGACCGGCGATCGAGCGCGGCGCATCGCCGCGCCGGGCGAGTGCCATGATCATCCGCGACGAGGCGAACAATCCGCTGTTGAGCGCCGAGAGGACCGCGGTCAGGATCACCGCGTTCATGATGTCCGCCGCCCGCCCGACGTGCAGCGCGGTCAGGGCGGACACGTACGGCGTCAGGATGCCGGCCGAGTTCCATGGCACGAGCGTGACGACGATGAAGATGGAACCGATGTAGAAGACGAGCACGCGGGAGATCACCGACTGGGTGGCTTGGGCCACGGCCCGCTCCGGCTCGGCAGACTCCGCCGCGGCTACCGTGACGATTTCCGAGCCGAAGTAAAAGCCCGTGGCGGCGACCGCGCCCGTCAGGACCGGTCCGACACCGTTTGGCATGAAGCCACCGTGCGCCGTGAGGTTGGCGAACCCGCCCGGCACGCCGGGCCAGAAGCCCGCCACCACGACGACACCGATCACCAGAAAGAGCGTGATCGCCACGACCTTGATCGAGGCGAACCAGTACTCGGTCTCGCCCCACGAGCGGACCGAGAGCAGGTTGAGCGCCGTGAAGATCGCCATAAGCCCGAACGTGAGCATCCACGGCGCGATGTCCGGGAACCAGAAGTTCAGCAGCCGGGCACCCGCAACGGCCTCGAGCGCGACGACGATGATCCAGAAATACCAGTACATCCAGCCGGTCATGAACCCGGCCAGTTCGCCAAGCGCAAGCCGGTTGTACTCGTAGAAGCCGCCCACCGCGGGATAGGCCGCCGCCATCTCGCCGAGCATTCGCATGACGAGGACGACGAGGAGTCCCGTCAGGCCGAACGAGATCACCGCCGCCGGGCCGGTTGCCTGGATGACGACACCGCTGCCGACAAAAAGCCCGGCACCGATGACGCCGCCGAGGGCGATCATCTGCATGTGACGCGCCTTCAGCGTCCGGCGCAGTCCCGTGGCGTGTGCGTCAGCATCGGCAGGTTCGTTGGCCAAGCGCGACCTCGTATGGGCTCAAATCCGTGCAACGCAGGATCGCCGAGCCCCCTGTGCAAGTAAAGCTCCGGGCCAATCCCCTCGCGCCAGCGCCAGAACCGCTGGTTAGGACAGCAGGAGGGTAATGGCGCGGTTGATCATGGCGCCGCCGACCACGAGCCAGACAAACAGCAGACCGGCCAGCGCCATGCTCTTCCCGCCCGAACGCCTGAGCGTGCCGAAGTGGGTAGAAAGCCCGAGCGCGCCCATGGCCGCGGCCAGCAGGAACGTGTCGACGCGGGTGATGAGGTCCACGAGCGGTCGCGGCAGGAGGTTGAGCGAGTTAAAGAGCACGACGCCGACGAAGACGAAGGCAAACGCCGGCACAGCCGGTCCGCGCCCGGCCGTGGAGCCCCCCACGGGACCGTCGGCTTCGCGGGCCCCCGGCGTCCTCAGCCACGCAGCGAGGGCGACGAGGAACGGCGCCAGCATCAGAACGCGGACCATCTTCGCAATGACCGCGGTTCCCGCGGCGTCCGGACCGACCTGCCGGCCGGCGGCGACGACCTGCGCGACCTCGTGGACGGTCGACCCGATGTAGATGCCGAAGGTGGCGGCATCACCCGGAATCACGTGCCAGGTACCGTTCAGCAGGTAGAGGAACGGGTTGAGGAACATCGACACGGTACCGAAGACGACGACGCCCGCGACCGCCACGCTGACCTGCTCGGGCCTGCCGCGGACCACGGGCTCCGCGGCCAGCACCGCGGCCGCGCCGCAGATCGCGCTGCCGGCGCCCACGAGCATGGCCGACGCCCGATCGAGGCCCAGGAGCCGCGTCCCCAGCTGGAAGGACAGCACGAACGTCGAAGTCAGCACCACAAGGTCGATCAGGACGCCGGCCCAGCCGACGTGCGCGATATCCTGGAGCGTGAGGCGGAATCCGTAGAGCACGACGCCCGTGCGCAGTATCGTCGTTCTCGACAGTGTCACGCCCGGGCCGGTCCACGAGGCGACACGCCCATAGACCGTATTGCCGAGCAGCATGCCGACGACGATGGCGACCGTCAGCGGGCTGATGCCGCGGCCGGCAACGCCCGGCACCGACGCGAGCGCCGTGGCGACAAGGGCAAGCAGCGCGCAGAGCGCGAGCCCCGGCACCTTCGCCTGCCAGCCGTTTGCGTCGGTCATTGCGCAGATCCCCAGAGAGTTTGAGCGACATGCCGGGCAATGACGCGCTCTTCGTTGGCCCCGATTATCCACGCCGGGCAGCGTGACGTCGCGGTCGTGACGCGCTTTTCGCCGCGCGCATTGCATTCGGCATCGACATCAATGCCCAGCCAGGCAAGGTGGCCGAGTATTCGGGCGCGCACGGACGCACTGCCCGTGCCGATCCCGCCCGAGAACGCCACGGCATCCAGGCCGCCCATCGCCACGGCGAGGGAACCGGCGTGACGCGCCGCCCAGTACGCAAAGTGCTCGACCGCAAATCGGGATCCGGGTGCGGAACTGCCCTCGAGCGCGCGCATGTCGGACGCCTCGCCGGACAGGCCCAGGAGGCCCGACCGCCGGTACAAGAGCTCCCCCACCTCATCGACGCTCATGCCCCGGTCACGCTGCAGCGCGAGCAGGACCCCGGGGTCGATCGAGCCCGAGCGCGTGCCCATGTCCAGCCCATCGAGCGTGGAATATCCCATGGTCGTCGCGACCGACCGGCCGTCAAGGACGGCGGCCGCGCTGCAGCCGTTGCCGAGGTGGAAGATCAGGAGGCGGGACGGCAGGGCGCCGCCGCTGAGGAGTGCGATCTCGCCGACCACGTGCTCGTAGTTGAGTCCGTGGAAGCCGTAGCGCCGGTAGCCCGCCTCGTGCAGTTCGGCGGGCAGCGCATAGCGGCTCGCGAGCTCCGGCTGGGTGGCGTGAAACGCGGTATCGAAGCAGGCGACCTGCGCCATCGCCGGCGCTGCGTGGCGCAGCGCCTCGATCGCATCGAGGCCGAAGCCGTTGTGCAGGGGCGCTAGCGCCCGCAGCGCATTCAGCGCCCCGAGATGATCGCCGTCGACGACCAGCGGCTGCACGAAACGCGCACCGCCGTGAACGATGCGATGGCCGCAGGCCGCGAAGTCACCCACGGCCATGCCGTCGCGCTCGAGAGCCTGAAGCAGCCAGCCCAGCGACTCGCCGTGGGTCGCCTTGGCAGGTAACGGGTCCGCTGTCGGATCGACCCGGCCGTTGTTCACGAAGCGGGGCTGCGAGCCGATGCCCTCGACCTGCCCGCTCCAGTGCGGCTCGGTACCGGCATACACCGAGCACTTGAGCGACGACGACCCCGCGTTCAGCACGAGGACGCGGCGTGCACCGGTCGCGGTCATGCCCGGCTTTGCGGCCGCATGTCCTCGCGACGGATGCCGGCTACCACGACCGGCTTTTTCATGGCATCGCGCCGGAACGGCTCGCCGAGCTCCTGGTTGAGCAGCACCTCGATGAAGGTGGTCACGCCCTGCGCCTGGGCGGCACAGGCCTCCGCCAACGCGGCGGTCAGTGCCGCCGGCGTGCGGACCAGCACGCCGCGGTGACCACAGCCCTCGGCCACCTTGGCGTAGCTCAGGTTCGGGTCCAGCTCCGTGCCGATGAAGTTGTTGTCGTACCAGAGAATGGAATTTCGCTTTTCCGCGCCCCACTGGTAGTTGCGGAAGATCACCATCGTGACCGCCGGCCATTCGTCGCGGCCGACCGAGGTCATCTCGTTCATGGAAATGCCAAACGCACCGTCGCCCGCAAAGCCGACGACCGGCGTGTCGGGGTTGCCGATCTTGGCGCCTATGATCGACGGAAAACCATACCCGCAGGGACCAAACAGACCCGGGGCCAGGTACTTACGCGGCTGCTCAAACATCGGGTAGGCGTTGCCTATCGCGCAGTTGTTGCCGATGTCGCTCGAAATGATCGCGTCCTTGGGCAGGCCTGCGATGATTGCGCGCCACGCCTGGCGCGGCGACATGTGTTCCGGCTCGCGGGCGCGACACTCCTGGTTCCAGACCGTACCCGGATCGTCGTCCTCGTGATCCATTGTCGCCAGCGCCTGCGCCCACGTACGCTTGCGCTCGCCGATCTCCGCCCGGCGTTCGGTCCGGCCGGCATTGCCGGCAGCGGCATCGAGCTGGCCGAGGATCTGCGCCGCGACCTGCCTGGCGTCGCCGCAAATGGCGACGGCCACGGGCTTCGTCAGGCCGATCCGATCGGGATTGATATCGACCTGGATGATGGCCGCAGACTTCGGCCAGTAGTCGATGCCGTATCCAGGCAGAGTCGAGAACGGGTTCAGGCGCGTGCCGAGGGCCAGCACGACGTCCGCCTTGGCGATGAGCTCCATCGCCGCACGCGACCCGTTGTAGCCGAGCGGCCCGACCGCGAGCGGGTGCCCGCCCGGGAAGGAGTCGTTGTGCTGGTAGTTGTTGCAGACCGGCGCGTCGAGCCGCTCTGCCAGTGCGACGCACTCGGGGATGGCATTACCCAGGACGACCCCGGCCCCCGACAGGATGACCGGAAAGCGCGCGTTGCTGAGTAGGCGAGCCGCCTCGGCGATCGCCTTCGCCCCGCCGGCAGGCCGCTCGAAGTCGATGGCCGTTGGCAGCGGGACGTCGATGACCTGGGTCCAGAAATCCCGCGGTATGTTGATCTGGGCCGGCGCCGAGAGACGCCTCGCCTTGCAGATCACCCGGTTGAGAACCTCGGGCACCCGGGTCGCGTCGCGAACTTCCTCCTGGTAGCCCACCATGTCGCGGAACAGGGCCATCTGCTCGACTTCCTGGAATCCGCCCTGGCCGATGGTCTTGTTGGCCGCCTGGGGCGTCACCAGCAGCATCGGCGTGTGGTTCCAGTAGGCGGTCTTGATCGCCGTGACAAAGCCGGTGACGCCGGGTCCGTTCTGCGCAATCGCCATCGCGATCTTGCCGGTGGAACGCGTGTACCCGTCGCAGATGAGGCCGCCGTTGGTCTCGTGCGCCACGTCCCAGAACGTGATGCCGGCCCGGGTAAAGAGGTCGGAGATCGGCATGAACGCCGAACCGATGATGCCAAACGCGTGCTCGATGCCGTGCTGCTGCAGTACTTTCACAAAGGCTTCTTCGGTCGTCATCTTCATGTCGGATTCCTCATCGGGTCGTCACGTCGGCGTTGTTGGGGCGTGCCCGCGGGGCACGCTCAGGTTCTGCCAGGCCCTCAGTAGTCGCCGAGGCAGTCGCGCAGGATCGATGTCAGCAGGTCCACCTCGGCACGCGTGGCGATCAGCGCGGGCGCGATGATGGCCACGTCGCCGGTCGTCTTCACGTGCAGGCCGCGGTCGAAGAGCTTGGCCTGCAGTTCCGTGCCGCGCACGCCAGGTGCGGCGCCGGGCTTGACCTCGACGCCGGCCAGCATCCCGTAGCCACGAACGTCGGCGACGACGCCCAAGTCCTGCAGAGCGAACATGGCGTCCTGGAAGTACGGGGACAATTCCCGGCCTTTCGCAAACAGGTTTTCCTTGCGGTAGATCTCGAGGGTCGCGAGACCCGCCGCGCACGCCGCCGGATGGGCCGAGTAGGTATAGCCGTGGAAGAACTCCGTCGCGCCCTCGGGGGCACCGTCGACGATGGTCCTGTAGATGTGGTCGCGCACGGCCACGGCGCCCATCGGCTGGGCGCCGTTCGTCAGTGCCTTGGCCATCGTGATGATGTCGGGAGTCACGCCGAACGAGCTGGCGGCAAACGCCTCGCCGGTCCGGCCGAATCCGCAGATCACCTCGTCGAAAACCAGCAGGATGCCGTACTTGTCGCAGATTTCCCGCAACCGCTCGAGATAACCCTTGGGCGGCACGATGACGCCCGTGGAACCGGCAATCGGCTCGACAAAGACGGCGGCAATGCGCCTCTCGCCGACGAGGTTGACGAAGCGCAGCAGATCCTCGGCCAGTTCGGCGCCCGTCGCACCCATGCCGCGGCTGAAGCGGTTCTCGGGCAGCAACGTATGGCGCAGGTGCAGTACCCCCGGCAGGAGGGCGCCGAACGCCTCGCGGTTGCGCACCATGCCGCTCAGCGCGGTGCCGCCGACATTGACGCCGTGGTAGGCCCGCTCCCGCGACACGAAATAGGTCCGCTGCGCCTCCTTGCGGGCCAGGTGGTAGGCCATGGCAATCTTCATCGCCGTGTCGACCGCCTCGGAACCGGAGTTGCAGAAAAAGACGTGGTCGAGCCCGACCGGGGTCAGCTCGGCGACGCCGTCGGCGAGCGCAAACGCGCCCGGGTGGCCGCGCATGAACGAGGGCGTGAAATCCAGGGTCTGCAGCTGGCGGGCAACGGCATCGGCGATCTCCGGTCGGCAGTGCCCCGCCGCCGTGGTGAAAAGGCCCGAGCTGCCGTCGAGGATCTTGCGCTCCCCGGTACTCCAGTAATACATGCCGCTCGCCCGGATGAAGAGCCGCGGATCGCGCTTGAAGTCCCGGTTGGCGGTGAACGGCATCCAGTGACGTTCCATCGTCTCGAGGGTCATTTCCATGGGGGAGTCTCCGCCAGCCAGCCACGAGGGTATCGACGCTGCGATTCTAGGAAGCAATGCCGCCCGATCGGTAGGTCCAGCGCCGGTTGGCGCGTTGGTCCACGGGCGACGCGTGCGCTGGCGAGCGCTGCTCAGCGGCCCGGTGGGCGCTGGCGCTCGATCGCAATCGCCAGGCGCCCGATGCCGTCCCGGATGCTGGCGGTGCCGATCGAGGAAAAGCCCAGCCTGAAGAAATTGCGCGGTGCAGCGTCGGCAGAAAAGTGGACGTCGCCGGGTTCGAGCAGCACCCCCATCGCCATGGCCTCGACCGCCAGCCGTCGCGAGTCCAGCCAGTCGGGACCCTCCACCCAGAACGACGACCCGCCGCTGACCACGGGGTGGCGCAGGTCGGGCGCAAGGTCCGCCAGTGCCGTCGCGAGCACGCCCGCCCGCTCGCGATGCGCGGCGGCAAGCCGCCGGTTGAGCCGGTCGTAGTGCCCCAGCGCCAGAAACTGGGCGAAGCTGCGCTGGACGAAGGCGGTGGGGTGCCGGACCATCAGCCGCCGGAGCGCGCGCAGCTCGGCGATCAGGGGCGGCGGCGCAACGACATAGCCAAGCCTGAGTCCGGGAGCCAGCGACTTCGACAGGCTACCGACGTAGATGACCCGCCCCGCCCGATCGAGACTCTTCAGGGCCGGATTTGGCAGCCCGGAAAAGCTCGTTTCGATCTCGTAGTCGTCTTCGATGATCAGGAAATCGTCGCTCTCGGCGCGGCGCAGCAACTCGAGGCGCCGGTGTACGGGCATCGTGACCGTCGTCGGCGCCTGGTGACTCGGTGTCGAGTAGACGAAGCGGCACCCGCGCAGCCCGTCATCGACCTTCAGGCCGTGGGTATCCAGGGGCAGCGGCCTTAAGCGTGCGGTACGCAGCGCAAAGATGTTGCGGGCGTCCGGATAGCCGGGGTCCTCGAGCCCGACCTCGGTGGTCGCATCGAACAGCAGGTCGGCCAGCAGGTAGAGGGCCTGCTGTGCGCCGATGGTGACGATGATCTCGTCGGTCGCGGCCCAGACGCCGCGCAGGGGCAGCACCTTGTCGCGAATCTCCTCGAGGAGCTGCGGGTCGTCCCGGGTCACGAGATCCTGCGCCCAGTCGAGCGCATCGCTGCCGGCCAGCACCTGCTGGCAACTCACCCGCCACTCGGCGAAGGGGAACAGCTCCGGATCGAATTGCCCGTAAATGAAGGGATAGGGGTACCGGGACCAGTCCGGGACCTTCGTTATGTTGCGCTGACGCGATGGCCGCAGGCGCAGCCGCGCGGGCCAGTCGATCGGGACCGACACCTCGGCGGGCGCCGGCGGCGAGCCGAGGCGCTGCGCGGCAACGGCCGGGTTCGCGTAGTAGCCGCGCCGCTGGCGGGCAATCAGGTACCCGTCGTCCGCGAGCTGCTGATAGACGATGACGACGGTATTGCGGGCGATGCCGAGCTGGGCGGCCAGTTCGCGACTGGACGGCAGCGGCCGGTCCGGCGGAATCTGCCCGTCGCCGACCGCTGCGATGATCTGCGCACGCAGCTGGGCCTGGATGGTCAGCGCCGCATCGGGCTGCAGGCGGAACAGGCGATTCCACAGGACGGCTTGCGGAGTCCTAGCCACGCGCGTTCACGGAGCCTGCCTGATCGGGCGCGAATGCCGGGTGGCCGGGCCGTGGGTACACCGGCACGCCCGACGATCCCGCGCGCCGTCCGCCCGGTGCACGACCGGGTCGACGTTCATCCGGGTGTCCTCATGCCTTGCGTCCCATGGCCGTCATTCTAATTCGCGCCGGCCACGCTGGTTGGGCACGCGCCGGAATCGCCGTTGCCGGCCACGGACCTATCGTCTACCTTGACGGGCAACGCCGCACGGCGGCCTTGGCCGGTCGCGGCCGGCATGTTGCGGCGCGACATGGTCGTCGTGCCCCGAGCGAGCCATTGAGGAAAATGCATGCAAAGTTCCGGAACGGCCCCTTCCCGTGATTCAGCCCCGGCTCCGGATTCGCCCGCTCAGCAACCAGTGACCCTTGCCTCCGGCTCCCTCGGCCTCGCCGAGTCGACGATCATGGGCGTCGCGGGCAACGCCCCCGCCTTCAGCGTGGCCGCCTCGACCGCCACCCTGATCGCGACCGTCGGCGTGCTCTCGCCGG
Source organism: uncultured Pseudomonadota bacterium (assembly GCA_903839465.1). Taxonomy (GTDB): domain Bacteria; phylum Pseudomonadota; class Gammaproteobacteria; order Steroidobacterales; family Steroidobacteraceae; genus CAIKMS01. The sequence goes on along the minus strand of CAIMCI010000072.1, from coordinate 3,850 downwards.
CGAGCCTCCTCTACTGCGGCCTGATCATGTTCGGCGCGGCACTCGCCTTTCGCAAGCTGAACAAGATCGACCCGAATGCCGGCGCGTCCTACGCCTGGGTGAGCGCGATTTTCGGCCCGACGCTGGGTTTCTTTGCCGGCTGGTCGGTACTGATTGCCCAGGCCGTGTTCATGATTTCGGGCACGGTGCCGGTGGCAACCGCCACACTCGCGCTGACCGTGCCGCATCTTGTGGCCGATACCTCGGCGGTCGCCTTCGTCGCCGCGGCCTGGCTCGTCGTGATCATCGCGATCGCCATCAAGGGCATCAAGCTCGCCAGTTATGTCCAGGTGTTCCTGACGACGATCGAAGTCGCCGTGCTGGCCGTGATCGTCGGCGCGGCCCTCGTCAAGTTCGGCAGCCACCCGGCCCATCCCTTCTCCTGGTCCTGGTTTGCACTCAGCCAGTTCACTCCCGGCATGTTCGCCAAGGGGGCGCTGACGGCGGTATTCGTGTTCTGGGGCTGGGACATCGCCCTTAACCTCAACGAGGAAACCAAGGACGCGGGCAGGATTCCGGGCTACGCGGCGATCGCTGCCGTTATCATCGCGGTGCTCCTTTTCGTCGGCTTCGCGGTCGCGGCCCTGCTGACACTGACCGATGCCGAAATCGACACGGCCGGAACCGGCATCGTGCAGGCCGTCGCCGACAAGCTCTTCCCGCAACCGTGGAGCTACATCGCCGTGATCGCGGTCATGCTGAGCACGATCGGCACGCTCGAGGCATCGATCCTCGGCTTCACCCGGACGCTGTATGCCAAGAGTCGCGGTGGCTCGCTGCACGAGCGCTATTCGCGGCTGCACCCGCAGTGGCAGACACCCTGGATCGCGAGCCTCGCGCTGCTCGTGATCGGCGTCTCGCTCGTGATCGGCTCCTCCTACCTGCCGACGGTGGCGACCATCATGCGCGATTCGGTCAACACCATCGGCTTCCAGGCGTCGTTCTACTACGCGCTTGCCTGCTTCGCCTGCGCCTGGAGCCACTGGCACGTCCGCCGGGAGGGTGCGATCCCGTTTCTGCTGACCGTCGTCTGGCCGAGTTTCAGCGCGGTCTTCCTCATCTTCGTGGCGACCTACAGCATCCCGACGTTCGACCTCGCGACCAACCTCGTCGGCCTTGGCGGGATTGCGGTGGGCGTGATCCCCCTGCTGATGCACCGCAAGCGTCGCCAGGCCGTACTGTCGGGAACGGCCTAGGTCGCGACCGCGCCGTCAGGGGTTGTGCGGCGAGTACGCGACCAGCCGCCAGCCGGCTCCACCCTGGAACGCGCTGCTCACCCAGCGCCGGGGAGTGAAGCTCCAGCGGCGCCCGGTGCCCCCGGTGGACGCAGAGTCGACGTGCGCTCCGAAATCGATTCGGGCCTCCCCGGACAGGTGCAGCAGCCTGCCGCCGTCGAAATCGACCAGGCACAGGCCCGCACGGGGATCGACCGTGAGATTGCCCAGCGTGTTGAACATCGAGTTGCCCGGGTAGTCGGGGATCTGCAGGACGCCAGCGTCAAGCTGCATGAACCCCGGCCGTCCGCCACGGTGGCTGCAATCGAGCTGGCCGTTCGGGTGGCTGGAGGCGACGAAAACCGTATCGGTTTTTTCCAGCCAGCGACCCAGATCCTCCGGACTGCCGTCCCCGCCTCGCGCCTCGGCCGGGTTCTCGGGCGACCGACCGTTGACCGGGTCGCGGGCCTGTATGTATTTGGGGCAGTTCGGGAACGCCTCGGCGACGTCCATGACGACAGCCGATCCGCTCATGCGCCGCACACGGCCATTGACCCGCAGCCGATGCCGGGACGCCAGATCGATGAAGAGGAGCCCGAGCCGATCGCCCTCGCGTACCGCGAGCGGGCCGCTGTTGAGAGCCGGGCTCCGGTCGGGGAATAGCTCGAGGGTCAGGCTGGCCCCGTCATCGCCCGGGACCGCAAAACCCTCGGCGGCCACCCGAAACGAACACCACACGTCACCGTCGGGGGCCTGCCAGGCAACGGCCAGCGTCGACTGCGCCTCCAGGAAGCGGCGCGCCACCGACGGGATTCGTGTGCCCAGCGCGCGTCCCGTCAGCGCCGCACGATCGGCCTCGCCCGCCATCGCCTGGACCCGAAGCTCGCCCTCGTGGAAACGCTCGGACACGACGCCCCCATAGCAACGCTGCGCCGGCCGGCGGTACGCCGGCATGGCTCGCCCCGGAGCGTCGTGCTCCGGCTCCGCCAGCAGGCCAGTTCACGCCTCAACGGCCCTGCCCAGCCCTCGCCGCAGCTTCCGTCGGCGACGTCCGGAACGCAAGCGAGGCCGCGACCGTTGCCACGAAAACCGAGGCGAGGTAGCGCTGCACCGTGGTGGTGGCGGAGGCAGGATCGGACGAACCGCCTGCCTCCCCGCTCGTGCCCGGTCACGGACGGCGCGACGCCGCGCCGGCGCCCCTATCGCCCGGCGACCGGGATCGTCAGAGGTGCGCCCGCCGCCGCCGCCCGCTGCGCGGCCAGCAGGCAGAGCAGGTCGGCCGCGATCTGGGCGCCGGCGAGCGCCGTGATCTCGCTGTGATCGTAAGGCGGCGACACCTCGACGACGTCCATCCCGATCAGCCGAACCGGCAGCAGGAGCCGCAGGATCGCCAGCGCCTGCGAGGCGCTCAGCCCGCCGGACACCGGCGTCCCGGTGCCGGGCGCGTAGGCGGGATCCAGGCAGTCGATGTCAAAGGTGAGGTACACCGGCCGGTCGCCGACGATCTCCAGTATCCGGGCCGCCGTCGCCGGTACGCCGCTGGCGTGCACCCGGTCGGCCCCCAGGACGTTGAAGCCCATGAAATCCTCGTTCCAGGTGCGGATGCCGACCTGCACCGACGACGCGGGATCGATCAGTCCCTCGCGGACGGCCTTGTAGAACATCGTCCCGTGGTTGACCGAACGCTCGTCGTCGTCCGCCCACGTGTCGCTGTGCGCATCGAAGTGGATGACCGACAGCGGCCGGCCGAATTTCTCGGCGTGCGCGCGCAGCAGCGGGTAGGTGACGTAGTGGTCGCCGCCGAGGGTCAGCATCGTCACGCCGGCGTTCAGGATCGTCCGGGCGTGGGCCACGATCGCGTCAAAGATCGTGTCCTGGCGATGCGGATTGATCCAGCAGTCGCCGTAGTCGATGACCGACAGCAGGTCGCACGGGCCGAAGCCCCACGGATAGATCGGCCAGTTGAGGTCGACACTCGCGGCGCGGATGGCGGCGGGACCGAGCCGCGTGCCGGAGCGGTGCGTGGTCGCGATATCCAGTGGGATGCCGGACACGGCAACGTCGACACCGGCCAGGTCCTTGGTGTAGCGGCGACGCATGAACGAGGCAATGCCGGAAAACGTGTTTTCCCGCGCATAGCCCTTGATAGTAGGCCGCGTAATGGCACTGTCGCCGTGCGTTTCGATGTCCGTCATTCCAATCCCCTGCTGGTGAGTCTGTCCTGGTAAGCCCATCGCCGCGGTATCCGGCCTCAGCAACGGGATGCCGCGGCGACCGGTTCCGCCACAGTCTGGCAGCGGCCGGATCGGCTCACAATTAGCCGGGATACAGAAATCATTACGAACGCTAATACCTCGCCATGAGCGCGGCGACTTACGGCGAAGCCGACACGGACTCCAGCATCCAGCGGAAGGCGAGGTCCGCGACCGGGGTCCTCGGCTTGAGCCGGGTCCGCATCAACCAGAGCGGGTCCCGCTCTTTAGCCGGCACTGCGCCCAGGATGCTGATCCGGCCCTCCTGCAACGCCGCCGAGGCCGCGACGGAAGAGACATAGCCGACACCGAGCTCCCGCTCCACGGCGTCGAGCAGCACGCCGC
>CAIMCI010000071.1 GCA_903839465.1 uncultured Pseudomonadota bacterium | reverse complement strand
GCCCGCCGCCACGGCCGGCGCGCGCCGGGCGCCGCCGGGCCGTTCTCGCGCCTGGTCTCAGACACGGTGAGCGCGCGGCACGGTACGCTGCTCACCGTCCTTGTCCTCACCGGTGCCGTCGCGCTCGCGCTCCTGCTCGTCCCGGGCGCGAGGACCGTCGGCGCAAACGTGGTCGTGCCGCGCCACCGGCAGCTGCCGCTCGATTTTCCGCACGAGCAGCATCGCGCCGTCGGCTGCGTGGTCTGCCATCACAACTTCACCGATCACACCGGCGCGGCCACCTGCGTTGCCTGTCACCGCTCGGCGCGGACCGACCTGAAGATGGCGGCCGAGCCGCGCTTCCACGGCTTCTGCGAAGGTTGCCACGAGCAACGGACCACGCCCGCCGGCAGGCGCGGCCCGGTCCGCTCCTGCCGCCACTGCCATCGCACGGCCCGCCTCGATGGCGAACGGCATGACTGACCGAGGTCAGCGGTTGCCGCCGACGGCCGGGATCGCCGTGGCGCGGGCGCTGCTCGCCGGGGAATGGCGCGACGGCCGGGCACGGCTGGTGGCCGGCGTGCTCGCGCTCGCGCTCGGTCTCGCGCTCATGGCGGCGATTTTCCTCGTCAACGCCTCGGCGCTGGACGAGTTCGACGCCGCGGTACGTCGCCTCGGCGGCAGCGCCGACCTGATCGTGCGCGGGCCGCGTACGGGCTTCGACGAGTCACTCTATCCGCTCGTCCGCCGGCGACCCGGCGTGCGCGCGGTCAGTCCCGAGCTCGAGGTCCCGGCGGCGCTCGCCGGCGGCGGCACGCTGCTCGTGCACGGCGTCGATCCGTTCCGCGTCGCCGAGGTCAACGCGCCGCTCGCCGCCGCGCTCGCCCCGTACGCGTTGCCGCTGCTCGGGGCGGACACCGTCGTGCTCTCGGCGGCCACCGCCCTGGCGCTGTGCGCGCCGCCGTGCGACACGCTGACCGTGCGGGTCGGGACGCAGGCCGTGCGGCTGCGCGTGATCGGTGTCCTCGCCGACGGTGTCCTGCCCGGCACGGCGGCGGTCATGGACCTCGGCTCCGCGCAATGGACGCTCGCGCGCCTCGGCCGGCTGTCGCAGCTCAAGGTCCGGGCCGCCGAGGGCGTCAGCGTCGCAGACCTCGCCCGGACGCTCGCCTCCGACCTGCCGGCCGGCACCTGGATCGAGGCGCCCGCCGCCGACAGCGAGCGGGCCGCGTCGCTGACCCGCGCCTACCGGCTGAACCTGAACCTCCTGGCCCTGGTGGCGCTCCTGACCGGCGCGTTTCTCGTCTACGCGATCGCCGCGCTGTCGGTCGAGCGGCGCCGGCCGGCGATCGGCCTGATGCGGGCGCTGGGCACGCCGGCCCGCACGGTGCTGTGGGTGCTCGTCGCCGAGGGTGCGGCGCAGGGCATGGTGGCGCTCCTGCCGGGCCTCGGCCTCGGTCTGGCGATCGCCGCGCTGGCGCTCAGGCACTTCGGCGCGGATCTCGGCGGCGGCTACTTTCGCGGCGCCCCGGCGCTGCACGCGCATCCGCTCGCGCTCGCCGGCTTTGCGCTCCTCGCGGTCGCGGCCGCCGCGCTCGGCGCCGGGCTGCCGGCCCGGCGGG
>CAIMCI010000070.1 GCA_903839465.1 uncultured Pseudomonadota bacterium | reverse complement strand
GTCGATGAGGAGCAGGATGCGGCTCGTGAACGGGCTCGAGCCGAAGCCGCGCAGGTCCATGGTCTCGACCATCGGATTCCAGCGCACGTTCATGCCGGGCACGAGCCGCATGAGGTCGGGAATCGACTGGGCCGACATGCCATGGATCTGGTCGTAGGTGAACACCGAGACGGCGCCCGGCGACTCGGCGAGCGGCAGGCGCGTCCGGGTCGGCGCCTCGACCTTGTATTCGGCGAGTTCCTCCAGGCTCATGCCGGCGAGGTCATGGATCGATTCGCCGGCCTGGACCGCGGGGCCGCAGAGGGCTGCCAGCCACAGGACGAGGGTGACGGAACGGGGGGGTATTCTCGCCATAGCAGTTCACCAGTAGGCGCGCCGCCGGGCGCACCGCCGCAAGTTGCCAGCATCGCCCGACGGGGCGTGTAGTCCAGTTCTCAATTCCAGACCCGGGTATCGGCAGGAATGGTAAAGAATTCAAAGCTGGAACCGACGTCTCAGAGCATTACCCGGTCGTCTGGCGCCGCCCGGCCGGGGCCGTCCCTGGCAGCGGCGTCGTCGCGTGACGCACGACACGGGCGAAGCCCGGGTCGGCAGGTAAACTCCGGACCGTCATGGAACGCGTTGCAGGACCAGCCATTTTCGGCTCACTGAGCCGCCTCTCGATCCGGCACAAGATCGTGGCGATTTCGCTCGCCACCTCGTGTCTGGTAGCGCTGCTGTTCGTCCTGACCACCGCCACGACCGAGTACCGGTCGGGCCGGGCGGCACTGACCGAGGCCATGTCCTCGGCCGCGCGCATGGCCGGCCTCAACGCCGCCGCGGCGCTGACCTTCAACGACCGCGAGGCGGCCGGCGAAGTGCTCGGCGCCCTGCGCGCGCACCGGGACGTCGTCGCCGCCAGCATCCTCGATCCGGCCGGCAAGGTCTTCGTCGGCTTCAGCCGCGAGCAGGGCGATAGCGCGGCGCGAACCGTGCTCCTGCGCGAACCGATCCAGGTCGACGGCCGGCTCCTCGGTACCGTCGAGGTGCGCGCGAGCCTCGAGCGGGTGGAGAGCGCGATCGCCTGGCAGATCGCCGTGCTGGCCGGCACTACCGTACTGACCCTCGTGATCGCCTACAGCGTGTCGGCGGGGATGCAGCGCTGGATCACCGGTCCCGTGGCCGAACTCGTCGGCGTCGTGCGTCGGGTCGGCACCGCCCAGGATTACGGCGCGCGCGCCACGAAGACCACCGAGGACGAGCTCGGCGTCCTGGTCGACGGTTTCAACGGCATGGTCGAGCAGATCGAGCGCCGCGACGAGGAGCTGGGCCGGCTGGTCGCCGAACTGAAGTCGGCCCGCGACTCGGCCGAGGCCGCCAGTCTCGCGAAGTCGCGCTTCCTGGCGACCATGAGCCACGAGATCCGCACGCCGATGAACGGCGTGCTCGGCATGGCAAACCTTCTCGGCCGCAGCGACCTGTCCGCGAAGCAGCGCCAGTACCTGGAGACGATCGCGCGTTCGGGTGCCGACCTCCTGCACGTGATCGACGAGGTGCTCGACTTCTCGAAGATCGAGGCCGACCGGATGACGCTGGACGTGCGCCCGTTCTCGCCGCGGGAACTCGTCGAAGGCACGCTGGCGCTGATGGCGGCACGCGCCTCCGACAAGGGCGTGCGCCTCGCCAACTGCGTCGAGGCGACGCTGCCGCCGAGGGTAATTGGCGACGCCAACCGGCTCCGCCAGGTGCTGCTCAACCTCTTGAGCAATGCCGTCAAGTTCACGGCCCACGGCAATGTCAGCATCCGCGTCCGCCCGTTGCGCACAACCGGGACGAAAGTGGCACTGCGCTTCGAGGTACAGGACACCGGCATCGGCATCCCGCCGGGCGCGCTGAAGACCATCTTCGATCCCTTCACGCAGGCAGACGACTCGACCACCCGACGCTTTGGCGGCACCGGCCTCGGCCTTGCCATCTGCAAGCGGCTCATCGAACTCATGGGCGGCACCATCGGCGCGGAGAGCGACGCCGGCAGCGGCTCGACCTTCCATTTCGAGGTCGAGCTGCCGCTCGCTGCCGACCTGCTGGAGCCGCAGCACCAGCTGCCGGTGGACATGGCGGCCCTCAACGTGCTCGTCATCGACACGCTGGCCGACGAGGCCAACGCCATCGCCACCCAGGTCGGCGCGTGGGGTCCGCGCTGCACGGTGGCCATCGATATCGGCCAGGCCAACACCGCGATCGAGCGCCACGTGGCCCTCGGCCGACGGATCGACGTTCTGATCGTGGACACGGCCATCGACTCGCACTCGGCCTCGGCACTCTATTCGCGACTGCAGAACCAGCAGGGCGGGCCGCCGACGGTCATCGGCCTCGTCCCCTTCGGCGACGGCGCCACACCCTTCGCCCGCGCCAGCTTCGTCGTCACCTCGATCCTCGCCACACCCGTGATGATCGACGACCTGCACGAGACCCTGCTCATCGCGAGCCGGATCGGTGTGCATGCGCCGCCGGAACCCGTGCGCCTCGCGGCCCACTCGGGCGAGCGCCTGCACGCCCGGGTACTGCTCGCCGAGGACAACGAGATCAACCGCCTCGTGTGCATCGAGATGCTGCGCACGCTCGGCTGCGAGTACGTGGCGGTCGGCAACGGCCGCGAGGCCGTCGACTACCTGCGCACGGCCTCGCCGCTCCCCGATGCGGTGCTGATGGACGTACAGATGCCGGAACTGGACGGGCTGGCCGCGACGGCTGCCATCCGCGCTCTCGACGACTACCGGCAGCGGGCGATCCCGATCATCGCGCTGACCGCCAATGCGATGCACGGCGATCGCGAGACCTGCCTTGACGCCGGCATGGACGACTACGTGGCGAAGCCCTTCGAGGTGTCCGACCTCGAACGCGTCCTGCGCCACTGGATCGGCAAGTCGAGCCTGCGCAGCGTTGCGCCGGGCCGGGTGCGCCTCGACGAGACCGGCACCTACTGAGCCGGCGCGTCAGCGGGCCGGCGCCTCGCAGTAGGCGGCGTAGGCCGGTGCGGTATTTCCGAAGCCCTTCTCCGCCGCGAGTTCCCACGGCCGCGCGCACCGCCGTTCGCGCGCGCACCAGGAATAGCCTGCTGATGGAATACAGCCGTGCGCATCCCGGTCAGCGCCAACCCGTGCCGGTTGCGGCGGCGCCGTCGTACAGCCGCCGAGCAAGGCCACCAGCAGCACGGCCAGCGACCGACGAACCGTCCGGCTGTTGGGCAGCGGCGGATCCTCTTGCAGGTCCGGGCGAAGTCCGGCGGGCCGCACGTCGCCTCAGTGCTTGCCGCCGAAGCCGTAGCCGAACTCGACGAAGAAGGCCCGGCCGATCGGGCTGAACCAGCTGCTCGAGTAGTACGGGTAGCTGGTCCAGGTCGGGTCCCGGGCCGGCTTCGTGTCGAGCAGGTTGTCGACGATGAGGGTGACGGTCGCCCGCTCCGTCGCCCGGTAGGTGACCGAGGCGTTGTAGACCTGGGTCGAGCCCAGCCGCTTGGTTCCGTCGTAGTTCGGCAGCCCGCCCAGGAGCGAGGCGTGCACCGTGGTCGAGACCGGCCCCAGCGTCCAGGCGACCGAGTAGCCGGCCTTCCAGCGCGGGATCACGTACTCGTACCAGTCGGTGAGCTCGTTGACGACGGGGTCACCCGGAAAGAGCTGAATCGTGTGGGTGAGCACGTCGGTCACGCCGGCGTTGAGGTCGAAGCGACCAGCCGGCCCGGCGCCGAAGGCGTAATGGACGTTGATGTCGACGCCCGTCGTCCGATCGACGGCGGCATTGATCGGCAACGAGAGCACCGAGGTGATGGCCTCCGAATACGACCCCGACGACACCGGATTGCGGACGACCTGACCGACCACGGCCTGACACAGCGCCGAGTGGCCGTCGACGGGCTGGCCGCTCTGCGTCTTGCCGAGCCTGCAATCCGCCTCCTCGCGAAGGATAAGATCGCTGCTCTGGTACTCCACTTCGTTGGCGAGCCGGATCTGGTAGTAGTCGGCGGCGATGTCCAGCCCCCGCACCGGCGTGAACACGAAGCCGTACGTCAGCGAGGTGCTGGTCTCGTCCTTCAGTGCCGTGCTGCCGTTGCTGCGGCCGTTGAAGCCCACGTCACCGTTGTTGCAGTTGTTGGCAAAGTCGGGGCCGTTCTGCGGTTCGTCACGACGACAGAGGTAGTAGTCAGTGCCACCGGAGCTCGAGCCGCTCGGCCCGGCGTAGAGGTAGGACAGGTCCGGCGCACGAAAGCCGGTACCGTAGGAACCGCGCAGCAGGAGGTGACTGGTCGGCCGGTACTCGACACCGGTCGAATAGGTGAACTTGCCGGACGACGACCCGCCGTAGCTGTAGTTGTCGTAGCGGCCTGCCGCGGTCACGGTCAGTGCGGATGTCACCGGCACGCTGAACTCCATGCCGGCACCGCCGTGCTTGCGCGAGCCGGTCGCGCTCGTGTTGTGCAGGCCGTAGTAGGTCCCGTCGAGGGAGGCCGGATCCACGTTGTTCTCGAAGCGCTCGCTGCCGTACTCGAGAACACCCGCGAATCCCACCGGCCCGCCCGGCGCCGACCACAACCGTGGGTTGGTCAACGTCAGTGCCGCGAGCGCCGCGCGGCTCTTGTCGTTGTCGACCGAGTTGCGGGTGATCGAGCGGAACTGGGCCACGGTCAGCGGTGTGTACAGGCGGCTTGGGTCGGCGTTGTAGATCGTCAGCGGTGCGCCGCTGCTCGTATCAATCCCGAGCGCCGGACCGAGATACAGCGACGTGGCCCTGGCGGCCACGAGGGCGGGCTCGCTGTTTTCGAGCGTGTTCTGCGAATAGCTGACGAGCGCCTCGTAGTTCCACGCGGTCGTGCCCAGTGCGCCCTTGAGCCCGGTGTTGACGGAAAAGGTACGGTTCTCGTTGCGGATCTCGCCCGCGTCGAATCCGCCGTTTTCCTCGATCGTAAAGTACTTACGCTGCCACTGCTCGACCTGGCCCGTCGCCGAATTGAAGAACGGCGTGTCTGCCGAGCCACCGTTCAGCGGCACACTGTTCTGCCACTGCAGGGGCGTGTTGTAGATGGTCTGCTTCGCACCGCCCGCCTGGACGTCGAGAAAGAGGCTTGCCTGGTCACTGAGCTTGTACGTTCCGGAGCCGTAGACGTTGACCGCCTTGCGGCCGTTCTGCAGCGTCCCGTAGCCGACGTCCTGGTAGCTGCCGCAGTAGTAGCCGTAGTTGCGCCGGTGGGCGTAGACGATCGTGCCATGGTCGAGTGCCGACAGCCGATCGCACGTGGCTTTGCCGGGATCGATGTAGTTGCCATCACCGTCGATGCGCGTGAACACCGGACTGGCGAAGATCCGCGACGGATCGGCCGGACTGTCAAGGCGCGAGTCCGTGAAGTTGCGCTGATAGGCCCATACCGGCTGCTGGTTGTAGAGCTCGACGCCGAACACGGCGTCCAGAGGGCCGTTGGCATAGCCGCTGGTCAGTGCGAAACGCTCCGAGGTTCCCCCGCCGTGCTGCGTGTTGCCGAGCCTGAGGTCGACCGTCGTCTCCTCGACATGCTGCTTGAGGATAAAGTTGATGACGCCGGCAATCGCGTCGGATCCATAGATCGCCGAGGCACTGCCGCTCAGCACTTCGACGCGTTCGACCATCGACACCGGGATATTGGAGATGTCGGTGAAATTGCTGTTGCCGCCGTACGATTGCGGATAGGACGCCATCCGCCGCCCGTTGACGAGGACGAGGGTGTGGTTCGGTCCAAGGCCGCGCAGATCGACGGCCTGTGCCCCCGGGGTGAAGCCGTTGGTGTCCTGGTTGTTGTCGAGCGCGCCGAGATTCTGGGTCAGCGCGGACATGACGTCGGCCATCGTCGCGTAGCCGTTGGCGCGGATATCGGCTGCCGTGATGGCCGTAACGGGGGCCGGGCCTTCGGCCTGCACGCGCGGAATGTGAGAGCCGGTCACGACGACGGTCTCAAGATTCGCCGCCGCCGTGCCCTCGGCTGCTCCTGGCCCGGGAGCCTGGGCGCGCACGTCGGTCGCAATCGCAGCCGCGATTGCGCACCACAGCAAAGTCCGCACGGCGTTCTGCCGACGAATGAACGTGATGCCCATGAACGCGCCTCCTGATGCGGCCACTGCGGTGCACCGACACGATGCACCGACACGATGCACCGACACGGTGCAGTCTGCGATGATGGATCAAGCGCTCCTGTAATGGAATATCGCCGACCGGAGGGACGGGCAATGCGATTGATCGGTCACTGGCTACTCACGCTCTGCCTGCTAAGCCCGGCTGCCGCGAACGCGGCCGTCCAGGCCGACGGGGAAAGCGTGGTTCGGCACGCGCACTACGACTTCTTCTCGGTCGGCGATGCTGCGTTGCCGCGCGCGCGTCACACGGAACTCCTGCTCGCCCTGATGGGCGGCGGCGGCCGCCTCGATGCGGCCTTCCGAGCGCTCGGCAACGCCGCCGGGCACGGCCATATCGTCATCCTGCGTGCCGTATCGGATGACAGTTTCGATCCGGATGACGGCGACTACGGCCGGTCCTTCGTGACCGACTGGGGACCGGTACGGTCAGCCCGGACCATCGTCTTTCACGATCGCCAGGCGGCCTACGACCCCGAGGTCCTCGCCACCCTGCGCGCGGCCGACGGCATATTCCTGGCCGGTGGCGACCAGGCAAACTACGTCCGCTACTGGAAGGGCACGCCGGTGCAGGAATTGCTTAATGCGCACGTGCGTGCCCACCGGCCGATCGGCGGCAGCAGCGCGGGCCTGGCGATACTGGGGAACTACAGTTACACGTCGCTCGACGGCGGCAGCCTGGAATCGCGCATCGCGCTCAGCGATCCCTACGGCCCGGCGGTCACACTCGACACGGACTTCCTGCACGTACCGGGTCTCGAGGGCGTGATCACCGACACCCACTTCAGCGCGCGCAGCCGGCTGGGTCGTTTGATCACCTTCGTCGCCCGCCTTGACGCGACGTTCCCGGCGGCCCGGGTCTGCGGTCTAGGGGTCGATGAGGCCTCGGCCCTGCTGGTCGATGAGCGGGGTATCGGGCGCCTGGCCGAAGGGTCGGCTGGGAGCGCGTGGCTGGTGACCGTCGGCAAGCGCGGCCAGGTGGCGGCCGGTCGGCCGCTGGCGGTTGATGCGGTCAGCGTCGAGCGCCTGGATGCGGGCAGCCGGATTGATGTTCGCCAGCGTCAGGTGACGGCGCCTGCCGAACGGCGCCTGGAGGCGGTGCACGACGGCCACGTGGCCGCCGGCTCCGCGTCTGAGGCGATGTTCCGCCGGGAATCCGTCCCGGCGGACGAAGACTGATCGGGACCCGCTCAGGCAACCGACTTGAACAGGGTCCCCGAGGTCTGCAGGCTGCCCGGGCTGCGATCGAGTTCCCGGGCGAGCGCCGTGAGGAACGACGCCAGTGTGGGTTCCTCACCCGAGGTGGTCTTCGGCGAGGCCGCCGCCGCCGTGCCCGAGGCGAACGCGTCGATCGCCGACAGCAGCTTCGTGAAGGTGCTCTCGAGGTTGGTCACGGCCGTCTGCGACGTGTCGGAAGCGACCACGATCGCGCCTCCCGACGGCGTCGAGACCAGCTGCTTCAGCGACGAACCGACGTCGGTGCCGACACCGGCGTAGGCCGCCGTGGCCGCGGCGGCCTTGGTGGAAGGTACCGTGCCGGAAGGCTGCGTGCCGGTCGTGCCGGTCGTGCCCGTCGTGCCCGTCGTGCCGGTCGTGCCGGTCGTGCCGGTCGTACCCGTCGTGCCGGTGCCAGTCGTGGTGCCGGTGCTGGCGATGGCGGTCTTGCCGTCGTCGTCATCGTCGTCCTCACGCTCGCGGCCGCCCGCGCCGCCGGCCTGCTTCAGCGCGGCAAACAGTGCCGCGACAAAGTCCGCGATCGCCTGCGCGAGATCCGCCGCGGGATTGGACGGCTTCGTGGTGCCGCCGGTGGTCGTCGTCGACCCCGTGCCACCGGTGGTCGTGGTCGAGCCGGTGCCGCCGGTCGTGGTCGTCGAACCCGAGCCGCCGGCCGCGGTCGTCGACCCCGTGCCGCCCGTTGTCGTGGTTGATCCCGTACCACCGTTCGTGGTCGTGGATCCGCCGCCGCCCGACGTCCCCGTCGTGGTCAGCGTCGTGCCGCCGCCCGAGGAACCGGTGGAGCCCGAACTGCCGGTGGCGTTCGGATCCAGCCCCAACTCCTGCTGCAGCGTGGCCCTGAGCGCACTGATGAAGGCCGAGGCGCCCGGGCCGGTGGCCTCGACGCCGACATCGATTTCCTGAAACGAGAGAGTCCGGGTATTTCCGGAGACAGAGCCTGAATAGCTGATGGAACTCAGGTACAGGCTGGCTGAATTGGTCGCACCGACGTTCATGGCAGATCCTTCTGGCAATGGGGGGTAATGCCGGTCAACGGGACCTTCCGCCGGGGTGCGCGGGAGGGCGAATTGCCCGCTCTATCGGCCACGGCCGGCAAAACTTTAGGATTATGTAAATGCTGGCGCCGGCCGGGCCCGAGCGACCGGCCCGGACGCGCCAACCGGCTGCTTCCCCCGGGGTCGTCCATCGCTGCCGGCACGGCAAATCCGCCGCCCTGCGCCGAACCCGGCGCGGCGGTCCGGCCAGTCCCGAACCAAGGCCCGGTCGCCCGGGCGCACGGCCGCTTTGGCGTACCATGCGCATCGACAGTCGCGGCCGCCCCGGCCGGGAGGTGTGTCCTGATCAGACGGTTGCACGCACTCCTGCCTCTCGCCTGGCTGCTGCTTGCCGCCGTCCCGGCGAGCGCTCCCGCGACCGAGACGCCGGGCGCGGCGCCGGCGATCCTGCCGGACCCTCGGCTCTGGGACGAGGGCTCGCTGCTGGACCACGTCCTGCAACTCGTCGACGACCGCCTGGCGCTGATGCCGCTCGTGGCCGGGGCCAAGTGGCAGCACCGCCAGCCGATCGCCGACCCCGCCCGCGAAGCCGCCGTCATCGCCACCGCCGGCGAACGCGCCGTACGGCTGGGCCTCGAGCGGGCGCCCGTCGAAGCGCTCTTTGCCGTGCAGATCCGGCTCGCCCGTGAGGCGCAGGCGCGGCTGACCGACCACTGGGACAGCGCGGGCTACGACGGGATCACACCGGTCCCCGATCTCGCGCGCGACCTCCGGCCGCAAATCGACCGCCTCACCGGCGACCTGCTCGGTGCGCTCTACCTGCTCGCCCCCTACGCCAACACGCCCGACTTCGCGGCGAAGGTCGCCACCGCGGCCGGGCGCGCGCTGCCCGCGACGCGCTGGAGCAGCACCGACCGGCAGGCACTGGCCGAAGGCCTCGTCGCGCTGCGCCCGGCGGATCGCGGCGGCGCGGACCGGGCGCGCGCCGCCGGCCTGGTCCGCTTCGGCACGCCGGCCGATTACGCGCCGTTCAGTTCAAGCACCGCCGGTACCGTGCGGGGCGCCGACGTCGAACTGGCGATGGACCTCGCCCGCTCGCTCGGGCTCGAGGCGGTGTTCGTGCGTTCGAGCTGGCGGACCCTGGTGGAGGACTTGCTCGCGGATCACTTCGACATCGCGATCGGCGGCGTTTCGGCGACGCCGGCCCGCCTCAGCCTCGCCGAGGCTTCCGTCCCGCTCAGCCAGTCGGGCAAGACCGCCGTGGGACGCTGCGCCGATGCCGGGCGGTTTACCGCCCTCGAGCGCATCGATCGGTCGGGAGTGACCGTGATCGAGAACCCGGGCGGGACGAACGAGGCCTTCGCCCGCGCGCACCTTGCGGCCGCACGGCTCGTGGTGCATCCGGACAACCAGAGCGTGTTCGAGGAACTCCTCGCACGCCGTGCCGATGTGATGTTCACGGACGAAACCGAGATCCGCCTCGTTACCCGCCGCTATCCGCAGCTCTGCCGGCTGCTTGGGGACAGCTACGAGCGCGCCGACAAGGTCTTCCTGTACGGCAAGGGACGCGGCTGGGCAGCGGCCGCGGGCAGTTGGCTTGAGACGGCGGCGGCGGCCGGACGGCCGGCGCGACTGCTCGACCGCTACGTCGGGCCGTGACGGCCCGCGGGGCTAGGCCGCGAAGATATCGGCCGTCGGATCGCCGACCGGGTCATCGAAGGCCGCTTGCGCCGTCTGCATCTGCAGTGCGGCCATGACGGCGCGCCCGAGATCGGCCATCTCGGCTTCCGAGCGTGGCAGCTCGCAGACGAGGCGCTGATCGCGCGGCGTGCGCGCGTAATACCGGTCGAAGAAGAGCGTCGAATCGGCAGCTGCGGCGGCCGCCTCGAGCGCGCCGATCAAGAGCCGCGGCCGGCCCGCCGAATCCTGCGTCAGCGACACCAGCAGCGACAGATCCGCCGATTTTCCGGTGTTTGCCTCGTCCATCGCGATGCCCTCGGACCGGGCGCGTGCGGCCCTCCGTCCGCGCACTGTAGGCAGCTCGCGGGCCGATTACCGCCGCGGCACGTCATTCCGTGACACCGGTCACAGGAACCCTGCTCGCGACTCGCGCCGCCGCCTAAACCCGCACCGATCGGGCGACCCGCGTCGCCCGACCGGGACACCGGGTGCGCCCTGCGCACCCGGTGTATCGAGAGCCCGGGCTCAGGGCCCGGCGAGATCGTCGAGCGCGATCAGCCCGAGCGGGGCGCCGCCACCGACGTGGTCGACGGCCACCGCCGTGTAGATCCCCTTGACCGCGAGCGTGACGGCGAGCGGCCCGATCGCGGCGGTCTTCGTCCCGGTGGGTGTGACCGTGACGTAGTAGGTGCCGGCGGCCACGCCCAGGAACCCGCTGTCCGCCTTGAACGGCACGTTGGTCAGCACCGGTGTCGCGCTGCCGATCGAGGAGCCCGACGTCAGGTACACGTCGACCGGTCCGGCGGCCGGCGAGGCGTGGATGACGCGAAGCTTCGCCGCCGTCGCGAGACGCCGCGTGTCGTCGGTCACCAGCAGCGGCGCGATCTGCGCGAGATCGCCGACCGCATAGACGCTGTACTGCGTGCCGGCCTTGAGGGCGAGCGGCGCGTTGATCGCGATGACGCCGGCGTTGCCGTACGGCGTGACCTGGGCGCTCGTGACGCTGCCAACCGGAAAGACCGGCGTGTACGCGGTGTAGGTCGGGCAGGAGGCGGCCTGCGCGCCGGTGTAGCCGGGGAAGGCAAGGCACGGCACGAGGGGCGCCGCGAAGCTGTTGTTGACGTAGACGCTGACCGCCGGGGCGTCGGGCGAGGCGTGGATGATGCGCACCGGCGCCGGCGTTGCGACGTCGAGCAGCTGGCTGTTCTTGCCCTGATCGTCGGTGACGGCCAGCGTGATCGGCGAGGCGCCGGGTCCGGTGTTCTGCTCGGCGGCGATCAGGAGATCGGCACCCGCCGGCAGGGGCACGCTGCCCGAGTCAAAGACGACCGTCTTCGTGCCGGCGACGGTCACGTAGATCTCGTAGGAACCGGCCGGCACTTCCACCGGGCCGAGCGTTTCCTTGAACGAGAAGCTGCCGAGCGGCGCCTGGCCGGCAACACCGGCGCCGGGCGCCGTGACGTAGACGTCGACCTTCGGTGCGGCGGGCGCCGCGTGAAAGACCTGGACGCGCGCCTGTCCTGCCGTGACCGGCGTGAGTGGCCGGCTGAAGATCTGCGGGCCGATCGCGGCGACCGCGCCTTCGGCAATGACGATGTACTGGGTCGCCGCAGCGAACGTCTCGGACACCGAGTCGCCCGTCGCCGGAATCACCGTCGCCACGGCTCCACCCGGCAACCGGGCCTGGACCGCCAGCGTGTGCGCGCCGGTGGCGAGCGTTACCGGCGCCGTACCCTGACCGAAGGCAAGCCCCGAGACGGCGGCCTGGCCGTCGACGAGCACGTTGACATCGGGGGCATCGGGCGAGGCGTGCAGTACCGCCACGCTGCTCACCGCCACGGTGACGGTTGCCGTCGCCGTCAGCGAATCGACGGTTGCCTTGATGACCGCGGCGCCGGCGGCCACGCCAGTCGCAAGGCCACCCTGGGCGACCGTCGCCACCGCCGGGCTCTGCGAAATGAACGCGGCCTGCGGAGTGATGTCCCTGGTCGACCCGTCGCTGTAGGTACCGCGGACGGTCAGCTGCTGTGTCGTGCCGAGCGTGACCGTGGCTTGCGCCGGCGACACGGCGATCGAGTTCAGGCGCGCATTCGAGCCGTTGCCGTTGCAGGCAGCGACGGCGCCGAGGAGGACGAGGAGGCCCAGCGCGAGGCCCGACCGGATGAGGTTTTTCATGGCAGTGACACTCCGCTCTGGCCCGTGATCCGGCAGGTTCGCGGCGAAGAGTGCAGCGCAGCGCACGGGGTCGTGCATCGGCCGCGCGGCTCTGGCAGTGGCGTGGTCATGGGGAATCTCCGTATCGGGATGGGGGATCTCGGCGCGGGACAGCGGCACGGGCCCCGGCGACGGCGCGCGGGTCCGGGCGGTGTCCTTACCCAGCCGTACGGAAGTTCCAGGCAAACGGATTCAGGGCCCGGTCGAAACACCCGCCGTGCGCGTCTGAATCCAACCGCAGGCCGGCAGCGAAGGTAGTCGCAGGGGACACGGTGGGGCGCGCCCGGGCGCAAGGGACGCCGCAGGTCCATCCCGCCCAGGCCGTCGCGGAACAGCAACCATGACGATGACAAACACCCCGCGTCCGGGAAGCAGCGATGAGGATCTGCTGCCGCGGATTGCCGCCGGCGACCGGCAGGCCGTCGGCGGTTGTATCCGCCGCTACGGGCCGCTGGTCTGGACCATGGCGCGGCGTTTCTCGCTGACGGTGTCCGATGCCGAGGATGCGGTCCAGGAAATCTTCACGGATCTCTGGGCGAACGCGGGCCGCTTTGATGCCACGCGCGGCACGGAGCGCGTCTACGTGACGATCCTCGCCCGACGCCGCCTCATCGACCGGCGCCGCTCGTCGCGGCGCCGGTACGCGCAGGAGGTCCCGCTGGACGACGTGCCGGAGTCGGCGGCGCCGGCCGGCTCGCACGCCGAGCGCGACGCCGACATCGACCTCGCCCGCCACGTTCTCTCGCAACTGCCGCAGGCCCAGCAGCGGGTCATCACGCTGTCGCTCGCGCACGGGTATTCGCACGCGGAAGTCGCCCGGCACACGGGCCTGCCGCTCGGTACCGTGAAGACCCAGGTGCGGCGCGGTATCCTGCGCGTGCGGGCCCTGATGGCCGGCAGAACCGGTGAGGCGGGCGCCGCGGAGGACGGGCGATGAGCGGCGGCGAACTCGAGCTCGCAAGACTGACCGCGCTCTACGTCGATGAGCTGACGGGCTCGCTGACGGACGCCGAATCCGGCGAGCTCGCCGATCTGCTCGCGCGCCACCCGGACTTCGACAGCGCCTCGATCGATGCCGCGGTCGTGGCACTGCAGTCGGGCGTGGATCCGATGGAGGACGAGCTCCCGGCGCTGCTCTACGAGCAGGTCGCGCTGGATGCCGCCGACTTCTTCGCCGTGCCGCCCGGCACCGCGGCGCTCACCGGCAGCGAACCCGCACCGACGCCGGTGTCGCCGATCGCACCCGCCGTCGTCCGGTCGCGACCCACCGGCACGGCGCGGCGTCGCGGGTGGCTCGCCGCTGCCGGTGCCGCGGCGCTGGTCGTCGGCGCCATTGCCCTGAACCCGCGCACCCCGGCGTGGCGCGAGGCGCACACGAACGCGCCCCGGCCGATCGTCGCGGCCCCGTCGCCACCCCCGTCGCCACCCCCGACGCCGGACCCGACGCGGATGGCGGAGACCAGGGCGCCGGACACCGCTCCGGCCACGATCACCGGCACGGCACCGGGCAGCACAGCGGCGCCGGCCGATCCGGCCAGCGGTCCGCCGGACCCCGCGGCCGCGCGCCGCGCGTTCCTCGCGACCCACCGCTGGGTCGTGCAGCGGTCGTGGCAGGCCGGCAACGATCCCCGGGGTGCCGGGGTCCGCGGCGACGTGGTCTGGGATCCGAAGTCGCAGACCGGCTTCCTGCGTTTTGTCGGCCTGCCGCGCAACAACCCGCTGACCGAGGAGTACCAGCTCTGGATCTTCGACGGGCACCGCGAACAGCCCTATCCGGTCGACGGTGGCGTGTTCGACGTCACCTCCAGCCACGGCGAGGAGGTGGTGATCCCGATCCACAGCAAGCTTTACGTCGATTTTGCAACCACGTTCGCGGTCACGGTCGAGCGGCCGGGCGGCGTCGTCGTCTCCGACCGCTCGCGGGTCGCTGCCATCGCGCAGATCAGCTAGCGGCTTGGCACCCGAGCCCGCTGGCAGGCGGCGATCCCGGCCGCCGCGAGGAACGCAACCTGGGCGCGATCGTGCGACGCCGTCCGGTCATTCCCGCGACAGGGACTTCGCCACGGACCTGCGCGCCCTTCGGGGCCGGAACGACTTCGCGGCGCTGACGGTCATCGTGATGGCCTGCAGCTCGCCGGCAAGGCGCGGCACCGCGAAGTCGATGAAGGCCCGCACCTTCAGCGGCAGCGACCGCTGGCGCGCATAGACCAGGCTGACCGGCGTCGGCGCGCACTCAAACTCGCGGAGCACGAGCGCCAGGGCGCCGTCGCGCAGGCCCGGCTCCGCCTGGTAGCTCGTGGTCTGGACGAGTCCGAGCCCGGCGCGGGCCGCACCGATCGCCGAATCCGCGCTCGTCGTCGACAGGCGGCTGTGCACCGGGTAGGTGCGGTCCTTCCCACCGTCCCGGAACCACCAGCTGTTGAGCGGCTCGATGCCCGACCAGGCAATGCCATCGTGGCGCAGGAGCTCGGCCGGGTGCTGTGGCACGCCGCGGCGCTCGAGGTAGCCCGGGCTCGCGCTGACGACCATCTGCACGTGACCGAGCGGTCGGGCGACGAGCGCACTGTCCGGCAGCTCGGAGATCCGCAGCGCCAGGTCGACGTTTTCCTCCAGGAGATGCACGACCCGGTCCACGAGCAGCAGTTTCAGCGAGATGTCGGGGTAGGCAGCGAGGAACTCGAGCGCGACCGGCTGCAGGTAGAGCCGCCCGAAGCCCATGGGTGCGGTCAGCGTCAGCGTCCCCTTGGGCGAGCGGTATTCGCCGGTCGCGGTCTCCTGCGCTTCGCGCAGGTCCTCGAGGATCCGTTCGCAGCTGACGAAGAAGCTCTGGCCGACCTCGGTCAGGACGACCTGGCGCGTCGAGCGGTGCAGGAGCAGGACGCCCATCGCCCGCTCGAGGTCGACGACCCGGCGGTTGATGGTCGCGAGCGGCATCCCGAGCTCGCGCGCGGCGGCCGAGAAACCGCGCGCCTTCGCCACCGCGACGAACGCCGCCATCGATTCGAGCCGGTCCATGGCTTCTCATATTTTGAGAGTCTGGATCCCATTTATAGCATCTTCTCCCGATAAGCGGGATGTCGGATAGTGCCTTCCGACGCGGCGGCCGACGCCGCCGGCTCTGCACCGACCACCCGAATCCTTCCCTCAATCCCGGAGAACATCGACATGACTACCCGACTTCCGCTGCTCGTTACCGCCGCCGTGCTCACGGCCCTCTCCTTCGCCGCCGTGGCAGGCCCCTCAGCCAAGCCCTCGGTGAGCACGCCCGTCACCGAACTGCGCTACGGCCCGACGGGGGTGTCGGACGGCGTGCACGGCGAACTCAACGCCGCGCCCGCCTACGGCGATCTCGCCCACGGCGCGCACGGCACCTTCATCAAGATGCCGGCCGGGTTCGTCAGCCACGTGCACATCCACACCGGCGACTACTGGGGCGTGGTGATTTCCGGCGTCGCCGTCAACGGCCTCAGTGGCAGCACGGACGTGCCGCTGCCGGTCGGGTCCTACTGGTTCCAGAAGGGCGGCGAACGGCACGTGACGAAGTGCATCTCGCCGAACGAGTGCATCCTCTTCATCAGCCAGGCCGAGAAATTCGATTACCTGAGCGACGCGTCCAAGTAAGTGCGCGCGGGCGGGCGAACGATCGCCCGCCCCGCGGCCCGGCCGTTCGCCCGCTCAGGGCGGACTGAGAATCCCCGGATACCGGTCGAGCGCAACGGACGGCAGGACCTTCGGGTCGTTGTAGAGCTTCATCAGCGCCTTCTCGGTGACGACCGCCCCTTCGCCGATCGACTTGTCGCCGTGACCCGCCACCCAGGCCGCGACCCAGAGGTGCCCGAGATAGCGGGCGCCGCGCGCCATGCACTCGACGGTGCGCGTACCGAAGGTGTCCCACATCGCCTGGGTCCGGTCGCTCTTCGCACTGCCCTTGAGCTCGACCCACTTGTCGACGATATCCCGGGGCGCGATAGTCGCGTGGGTGGCGGCGATCAGCAGCAGCATCGAGCGGGCGGCATCGTGGCC
This sequence comes from uncultured Pseudomonadota bacterium, assembly GCA_903839465.1. Lineage (GTDB taxonomy): Bacteria > Pseudomonadota > Gammaproteobacteria > Steroidobacterales > Steroidobacteraceae > CAIKMS01. Next base: position 8,733 of record CAIMCI010000070.1, on the reverse strand, counting down.
GCTGCCGACCGGCGCGATGACCTCCTTTTTGTCCCTGTCCTGGCGCCGGATTTCCTTCGCCAAGAGGCCAGCCAGGTCCTTCTCCTGGTAGCCGAAGTTCACCATCTCGTCCTCGTAGCCGCTGTGCACGCCGTCGGCCTCGAGCTTGTTGCCGGCGCTCGACGGCCGCTTCACGACCCGGTCCGGGTCGCCCTGCGACAGGTAGGAGGTGTGCAGCGGCTGGCAGGCATCGCCCACGTAGTGGATCAGCACGCCACCGGCGCAGAGAAACGCCGCCTGGTCGCCGTCGGTGGCGGCGCGCGCCATGGCATCGAACAGCTGCCAGACGCGGAACGGTAGCGCACCCCAGTGGGACTTCGCCGGTACCGTCCTGCCGAGGGCCGCACCCCAGGCGGCGTAGCGGTCCTTGACCGAGCCGAAATAATCGAGCCAGGTGGCGACGACCGGACTCGCCTCGAGGTGCGCCAGGTTGTACTCGAGGAAGGTCTGGCTCCCCTGGTAGGGCAGGTCGAGGTCGGCAAAATGGTTCGGGTTGTCGTTCTGGCCGCGCGAGCCCGGGCCCGGCGTGCGCCGCGGCTTGCCGTCCGGGCCCTTTGCCTGCGCGAAATTGACGTTGCTCTTCCAGACGTTGTCCGGCACGTCGGCCAGCGGCACGAACGCCGGCGCGGCCGGGTCGCCGCTGTCCAGCGGCTTGATAACGTTGCCGAGCGCCTGGTCCGGCTGCAGCGACAGGCGATCGAGGTTCTTGGCGATGAACTTCCGGAGCTTGCCCTGGCCGGCGACGTCACCGAGCAGCGGCAGCGTCCGGCCGATCGCGTAGTGGCCGACCCAGCCCCAGACGTACTCCTCGTCGCGGTTGAGGTCGCGGACGAAGTCGAGCTCGAGGCGGTTGAGCGCCGTGCTGAGCGCGGTCGCGAGGCCGAACGGATGCGCCACGTACTGGGTGCCGTCGTGGAACTCTTCCTTGCCCCAGAGGAGCCCCAGCGGGTAGTACACGGTGGACGGCGCGCCGCGGCCCCTGCCGGGCGGCGTCTCGTGCTCGAGGTAGAGGACGGTGCCGGAGTCGCCGTGATGCACCGCGAAATCCGCCGGCGCGTCCCGGCCCGCGTCCCGACCCGGGCCCCGCGCCGGCTTGGGGCCGCTGTCCGCCGGCGGCCCGATCAGGAAATCGCAGATGTATTCGAAGCCACCGAGCGCCTTGTAGCGGTAGAACAGCCCCTGGATCTCGCCGCGGATGAGACCGGAGACCGCACCGAGGCCGACGACGCTGCGGCCGACGAGCTGCAGCGTGAAGCTGTTGTCGTAGAGGTCGAGTACCGGCCCGACCGGGGCGATGCCCGGCGCGTCGCACTTCCACTGCCGGACGTCATCGAGTTCGACGAGGCCGACGTCCATCAGTAGGTACTGGTCGCGTGACGGCAGGTCCGGATACACCGAGCGGAAGTCGAGGCGGGTCAGGCCCTTCGCGGCGCTGACGCCGATCTGCCTCTCGCGATGGCCCGCGAGCGCGTCGATCGGCGTGCCGGGAGCACCGACCGCGTGGCGGTTGGACAGCACGTAGTACCGCTCCCCGTCGCGGACGACCGCCCCGGCCGTCGCCAGCCGCGGCAGGCCCTGGCCGTCGGTGTTGACGATCGCTGCCCCCGGCCCGAGCAGGTTGCGCGCGAAGCGCGTGTTCGGGTTGATCTGGAGATCGCGCGCATAAGCCTGCCTGCGCGCCTCGATGACGCAGACCGGGACCACCGTGCCGTTCGGCAGGTAGAGGGTCTTCGGGACGACGTCGGACGGATCCTCCTTCGCGAGTTCCTGTTCCGCACACCAGTCCGAGACGAACACGTAGACGCTCGGCCACGAATAGGGGCGCACCTCGGAATTGGAGAGCGTGCGGCAGGGATGTGCCCGGCCGCCGCCCGCGCCGTGGGGATCGGCCTTCGTCGGCCAGGGGTCGCTCCGGCGGATCCGGTACGGACCGACCGCGGTCGCCACCACGTTGCGCTTGCTCATCAGGTGGACGTGGAACAGCGCCCGCGCCTCGAGGAGGTCGCGCAGCGAGAGGGACCCGAACCGGGTGGAGTTGCTTAAGAGGCTGTCCATGCGGGCGCTTCCTTGCGCAGGGAGACGGGTGGCGGTGGCCGGGTGGAAAACGCGGCCGCCGCCAGGTCCGCCGACGTTAGCCGACCCGGCGTTGCCATTTCATGACCGGGTCGGGTCGGGACGGGGCGGCGATGCGCCCGACCACGCGCCGTCAGCCCGGCACGCTGGCGCCGAACACCGGTTGTGCTATACCTACTCCGTCGACAGACCGGCGCCGAAGGCGTTCCAGGAGCAGGTGTCGCCGTGAAGTTCGAAGCGCTCACGCTCGCGCAGATCCTGGTCGGGGTCCGCGTCAGCCTGATGTTCCTCGAGATGGGCCTCGTCCGGCTCGGCCTGATCCGCGGCCGCTACACCTGGCCCGATACGCTCGCCTCGCTCGCGATGCGCGCCGGCAACTACGTGAGCTACGGCCTGCTCGCCGGCGTGACCTATGCCGGCTTCAGGTTCTTCTTCGACCACCGCCTGTTCGACATCCCGTTCGACTCGCCGTGGACGTGGGCGGCGATCGTCGTGCTCGACGACTTCGCCTATTACTGGTTCCACCGCTGGAGCCACGAGGTGCGCTTCTGGTGGGCGGCGCACGTCAACCACCACTCGTCCCGCGAGTACAACCTGTCGACGGCGGTGCGCCAGACCTGGACCGGTGCGCTGGTCGGCACCTGGGCGCCGTGGTTCGTGCTCGCCTGGATCGGCTTCCCGGTCGAGCTCATCTTCCTGCAGAGCGGGCTGAACCTCCTGTACCAGTACTGGATCCACACCCAGGCGATCGGGCGGCTGCCGGCCTGGTTCGAGTACGTATTCAACACGCCCTCGCATCACCGCGTGCACCACGCCTCGAACCCGCGCTACGTCGACCGCAACTACGCCGGCATGTTCATGGTCTGGGACCGGCTGTTCGGCACGTTTGCCGCCGAACGCGACGACGAACGGCCGGTCTACGGGCTGATCCACAACATCGAGACCTACAACCCGCTGCGCATCGCCTTCCACGAGTGGATCGCGATGGTCCGCGACCTCGCCCGGGCCCGCTCCGCCCGCGAGGTCTTCCTGTACGTGTTCGGTCCACCGGGCTGGCGACCGGACGGCCGGGGACCCACGGCGGCGAACGTGCGCGCCGCGTGGCTCAACGGGAACAGTGCCGGCGGTGCGACCGACCGCGCGGCGGGTACACCCGCCGCCGTTCCGGCGACGTAGCCCGACGACGCGCGCCGATCCGGCTCCGCCTGGAGCCCCGCGCGGGCTATCGCCGCAATCCGCGCCCCGTCGGGGCGGGCGCGTACCGTGTTGTCCCACCTCGCGCTGGATGGAAGCCCGACTTGCCCGGGCGACGGCGCGTTGCCGATGATCTTTCCCTGGGAACGCGGGCGGCGCTCCTGCCGGCCCGGCACCCCGGATGCGAGGTGGTCGCGATGTCTTCCAGCGAGTCTGTTCGGGACCGTGGTCTTCGCGTGCGCTGGCCGTGGCACGGACGCGTAGCGAGCGCGCGACTCGGGTGCATCCGCGGACTGGCGGCGACCGGACTCGGGCTCATCGGCGCGACGGCGCTGGCGGGCGGGCCTGCCGGCGCACTGACATCGCTGCCACCGGTTCCTGCCGGAAGCCCGGCGTACTTGGCGGAGACGTGGCGCTCCGCGCTGGCCGCGCCGATGCCGGCGGCGTCCGGTACGGGCGCGGTTCCCGGCGTTCTGCCGCAACGCTTCACGGACCCGGATGCGCTCGGCCTGTTCGGCAGCTACCAGCTGGACGGGCCGTCCGCTCTCGCGCACAACGCCTTCTTCGAACCGCTTGGCTCGAACGGGCGCTCGTGCGCGTCCTGCCACGTTCCCGCGCAGGGCATGAGCGTCAGCGGCGACGACCTGCGGGCGCGGTTTGAGGCGTACGGTCCGCGCGACCCGGTGTTCGCGCCGGTCGACGGCGCGAACTGTCCGGACGTGGTGTCCCGCGGCGCGACCGCGGCCGCGCCGCTCGGTGCCCTGCGGGGTGAGGGCAGCGACGACGACGGACGCGCCTACTCGCTGATACTCAGCCGGGGTGTGTTCCGGATCTTCCTGCCCCTGCCGAAGGACGCGGAGTTCAGCGTGCGCGTGGTCAGCGACCCGGCGGGCTGCAACCGCAACACCCGGTACGACCGCACGGTGGACGACAAAGGCCGGGTCACGAGGATCCTGTCCGTCTACCGCCGCCCGAAGGCGGCGACGAACCTGCGCTTCATGACCACGACGCTGGCCAACACCGACCCCGCGACCTACGCCTTCGACCCCTACTCGGGGGAGCCGCTGCCGGTCGATGCCAACGGCGTGGTCGAGAGCGGCAACCTGATGTGGGACGGCCGCGAGCCGACGCTGGCCTCCCAGGCCATCAACGCGACGCTGACCCACGCCCAGGCGCTGAAGCCACCGACGCCCGGCCAGGTAAAGCAGATCGTCCGCTTCGAGACCCAGTTCTTCAGCGCCCAGGCAGCCCTCGATGGCGTCGGGTCCCTGACCGCGCGCCGGGCCGGCGGTGGACCGGAGAACCTGTCGACCACCGCGGCTGCGGGCCCGAACTCGGTGACCGATCCCAACTACGTGCCGATGACGCTGTTCGATGCCTGGGCCGACACGGTCGGCACGACCGCCGCCGCCCGGCTGCGCCAGTCGATCTATCGCGGCGAGCAGATCTTCAACCTGCGGCCGTTCACCATTTCGAACGTGACCGGTTTCAACGACGTCCCGCCGGTCAACAACGCCTTCGTCGGCGGCTGCGCCTTCTGCCATTCCCAGGCGAACGCCGGAACCGACGTCTTTCCCCGATCCCAGCAGGACATCGGCACGTCGGGCACGAGCGAGGCCTTCGGCGGTACGGCGGCGGCCGTCGATCTGCCGGTCTTTGAACTGAAGTGCAAGGCCGGGGCCGCGACTCCCTACGCCGGTGGCGTGATCCGCACCAACGACCCGGGCCTCGCGCTCGTGTCCGGGAAATGCGCCGATATCGGCAAGGTGACGGTGTCGTCGCTTCGGGGGCTCGCGGCCCGGGCGCCGTATTTCCACGACGGGTCCGCCGCGACGCTGCTGGACGTCGTGAACTTCTACGACCGGCGGTTCTCGATCGGCCTGTCGACACAGGACAAGGCGGATCTCGTCAACTTCCTGAACGCCCTGTGAAGGCCACGGCGGCCGCGGGACTTGCCCGCGGTGACCGTCGCACGTTCAATGGCCGTCTCCGGCGCCGGCCCGATCCGATCGCCTGCCGGACAGCGGCGACCGGTTGAAACCCGGTAACGGCGCACGCGCCCCCGGCGCAGGGGGCGCGCGCCGCCCGCGCCCGCGTCAGGGCGCCGGATTGATGCTCACCAAGCCGTTGCCCGCGGTGACATACAGGACGTGGTTGGCGGATACCGCCAGAAAGCTGACGGCCGGAATCGGCCCGGCCAGCGATCCGTCCGGGATGTAGCTCGTCTGGCCGACCAGACCGGCCACCGTTGTCACGACGCCGGACGGCGAGATCTTGCGGATCGTGCCGTTCCTGACATCGCCGACGTACAGGTTGCCGGAGGCATCGGCCGTTATACTGAACGGTCCGCTAAACGTCGCTGCGGCGCCCGTGCCGTCCGCGTGGCCGCTGACCCCCGCGCTACCGGCGAGCGTCGTCACCACGCCGCCCGGCGAGACCTTGCGGATCGTGTTGCCGACGAAGTCGGCAACGTACAGGGTGCCCGACGAATCGATCGCGACACCCTGCGGATCGTTAAAGCTCGCCGCGGCCCCGGTGCCATCGGCGGCACCGGCAACCCCTGCCGTGCCGGCGAGCGTCGTGACCACGCCGCCCGGCGAGACCTTGCGGATCGTGTTGTTGTGGGAATCGCCCACGTAGAGATTCCCTGCCGAATCGATGGCGATACCTACCGGATAGTTGAATCTCGCCACGGCGCCGGCGCCGTCGGCGTGGCCGGTCACCCCTGGCATGCCGGCCAGCGTCGTGACGACGCCGCCCGGCGAGACCTTCCGGATAACGTGATTGTTGGTATCCGCGACGTAGAGGTTGCCTGACGAATCGATGGTGATACCTTGCGGATAGTCAAAGCTCGCCGCCGCGCCGGTGCCGTCGGTGTGACCCCTGACCCCCGCTGTGCCGGCGATGGTCGTGACCACCCCTGCCGCAGTCACCTTGCGGATCGTGGCGTTGCCCCGTTCGGTGACGTAGGCGTTGCCCGACGAATCGAGGACCAGACCGGTCGCGCCCCCGAAAGTGGCCGCCGTCCCGGTGCCGTCGGCGCTGCCATAAACTTCCGGGCTACCGGCGAGCGTCGTGACGACCCCGGCCGGCGAGACCTTACGGACCGTATTGCTGTTCGTGTCGGCGACGTAGAGGTTGCCCGCCGAATCGCGGGTAACGCCGTTCGGGTTGTTGAAGCTCGCCGCGGTGCCGGTGCCGTCGGCGTGGCCGGCGACCCCCGGCATACCGACGAACGTCGTCACGACCCCGGCCGCAGTGACCTTGCGGATCGTGTTGTTGTTGCTGTCGGCAACGTAGAGGTTGCCCGCCTGATCGACGGCGATACTGTCGGGACCGTTGAAGCTCGCCGCCGCGCCGGTGCCGTCGGCGTGCCCGGTGACTCCCGCCGTGCCGGCCAGCGTCGTGACGACGCCGCCCGGCGAGACCTTGCGGATCGTGTTGTTGCTAGTGTCGGCGACGTAGAGATTGCCTGACGAATCGACGTCGATATCGCTCGGATAATTGAAGCTCGCCGCCGCGCCGGTGCCGTCGGCATGCCCGGTGACGCCCGCCGTGCCGGCCAGCGTCGTGACGACACCGGCCGGCGAGATCTTGCGGATCGGGGGGTTGCCGCCATCCGCGACGTAGACCGTCCCCGACGCATCGACGGCGAGACCGGCCGGATACCGGAAGCTCGCGGCCGCGCCGGTGCCGTCGGCGGAACCGCTGACCCCGGCCGTGCCGGCCAGCGTCGTGACGACTCCGGCCGGCGAGATCTTGCGGATCGTGTGGTTGCCGCCATCCGCGACGTAGACGGTGCCCGACGCGTCGACGGCGACGCCGCCGAGGTTGTTAAAACTCGCCGCCGGCCCCGTGCCGTCGGCGTGACCGGAGACGCCCGCCTTACCGGCGAGAGTCGTTACAACCCCGGCCGGAGACACCTTGCGCACGGTGTTGTTGTAGACGTCCGCCGCGTATACGTTGCCAGACGAATCGACGGCCACGGAGGCCATTCCGTCGAAGCCCGCCGCCGCGCCGGTCCCGTCCGCGGTGCCAAAGCCCACCGGATTGCCGGCGACCGCATGGATTCGGGCGCCGCAGACGACCTGCACGTTGGTTACCGGCGCGCCGGCCATCGTGCCGGTGCCGTTCTGGACCGCGCAGCCCTGACCGACCGGCGGCGTCTGTACGGTCACCGCGTACACGGCACCCTGGTTGACCGCGGTCGCAAAGGCGAACGTGCCGTTGGCACCGACGGTTGTCGCATCGCCACCGTTGTTCTGCAGGACCACCTGCACGCCCGAGCCGAGGCCGGACACCGTTCCCGACACGGTGTAGGCGTTGGTGACGCACGTCACCGACACCGTCGTGATAGCAGCCGACTGGACAGTGCCGGTGCCGGAGGTCACCGAGCAGGTCTGCGTCGCCGGCTGCGTCGCCACCGTGACCGAGTACGCACTGCCGCTCGGCAGCTGCGTCGGAAAGCTGAACGTCCCGCTCGCGGAGACGGTGGCGCTGCCGGCGCTGCCACCCTGCAGCACAACCGAGTCGCCGCTCGCGAGTCCGGAGACCGAGCCGCCGATCGGGTAGGTGTTCGGCGCACTGCTGCCACCACCGCCACCGCCGCAGGCACCGAGAACGAGCAGCGAAAGGGCACTCAAAAGCCTGCCGACGCGGCGGACGGCCTGGTTCGATAGCATGGTGGTCTTCCCCGGCAATTCTTGAAATAACGACCGCCGCGTGGGCGGGCTTTTTGTAGGTGCCGGGCGAGCTTATGTGATCGCCCCCGAGGGTGGCAACCGAACGCGCCCGCCGGGCGGGGGCGACGGAAAGCGCGCGACGCGGTCAGTCGGCGCGGGACGCGGGCGCCGCAGGCGCGCGGAGCCCCAAAAGACAAAAGCCCCGTACGTTCTCACGTACGGGGCTTTCGGGTTTAAGACCCTGGCAGCGACCTACTCTCACATGGCCTACGACCACACTACCATCGGCGCAGAACGTTTTCACTTCCGAGTTCGAAAAGGGATCGGGTGGTTCCCGTTCGCTATAACCGCCAGGGAAACTGTTAGGGCGTGCTGCCCAAACCAAAGGCAACACGCGCCAATCCGAATTTGTGAAGACACTTGTATGTCGATTGATTCGTCGATTCGCAACTTTAGAAAGTGTCGATCGAGAATTAGACAACCTAAGCGCGCTTTCGCAGAACGCTTGAGGTTATATGGTCAAGCCTCACGGGCAATTAGTACTGGTTAGCTGAACGCATTACTGCGCGTACACACCCAGCCTATCAACGTCGTAGTCTTCGACGGCCCTTCAGGGGATTCAAGATCCCAGGGAGAACTAATCTTGGGGGGGGCTTCCCGCTTAGATGCTTTCAGCGGTTATCCCGTCCGTATATAGCTACCCGGCAGTGCCACTGGCGTGACAACCGGAACACCAGAGATACGT
>CAIMCI010000069.1 GCA_903839465.1 uncultured Pseudomonadota bacterium | reverse complement strand
TCCTCGTGCAGCTGCCAGGCACCGAGCAGCAGCGCCAGAAAGCCGAGCACGAACGTCACCAGGTTCTTGAACGACACGCCGAACGCCGCGTCGTAATGCTCCATGCGGTCATCGAAGCCGAACATGGCGAGGATCAGCACGAACATGCCGCAGACGAGGATGCGCTTCAGGCGCCGGACGTGCATGCCCGTGCGCTCGATCGTGCTGACCTTGCGCACGAAGTAGCGGTACTGGCTCTCCAGCCAGTGCCGCTCGATGCAGGCGATGGCACGGCTGTCCGTGGCGCGCACGGCCGCGGCGTGCACGTCGCGCGCCGCGACGCCGGCCAGCACCTGGCTGATCAGGCTGAAGCCGTCGAAGCGGTCGACGGCGGACAGGGCGAGGACGCGGGCGGCATCGACGCGGTGGTCGATACCGACCAGGCGCAGGTAGAAGGTCGCCCGCAGCGTCTCGGCCAGCGCCCGGTAGATGAGGTGCTTGGTGAACCAGCGCCGGCCGCGCAGCAGGTAGTAGGCGAGCAGGCCGGCGAACAGGCCCACCATGTAGGCCATCAGCAGCATGTTGTAGCGCGCGAGCTTGTCGTAGACGAGATAGACGAAACCCATCGTGAAGGCCAGCACGCCGAACAGCTGGAACAGGCGGTCGGACTGGCGCTGGAAATGCACGGCGAGCGCGTCGGCCTTGCCGTACTCGGCGTCGACCGTCTCGAGCTCGAGATCGACGGACGGCACCTCCTCGGCGGCAAGCCCCGCCAGCAGCGAATCGACCGGCGCGCGGCGTGCCTGTCGCGGCAGCGCCGCGAACTCGCGGTTGTAGTCGTCGAGGTCGCGCAGGAGCCTCTGCAGGGCGCCCGGCATCGAGCGCTGCAGTTGCATCGACCGCTCGCCCACCCCGCGCAGATAGCCCGTCGCGACCTCGGGGCCGGAGGTCTGTTCCGGCCGGCCGGCCGGGATCCAGTAGGCGAGCGGCTCGCCCGCGACCTCGTCCTCGATCGCCTCGATCTCCTCGAACCGCAGGTCCGCGGCCGCGCCGTCGGCGGACCTCGCGCGCAGGTAGCGGAGCACGACCTCGCCGGTCGGATCGGCATCGTCAGCCGCCTCCGCCGTGCCGTCCCACACGGCGAGCAGCAGGCCGCTGCGCCGCAGTAGCGCGTCGACGACGCGGGCGGCCCGCGACTGCCGGTCGACGGCTGCCGGCTGCGGCACGACCGCGTCCGGGGCCGTGAGGGCGACGAGACGCACCCGTGCCGCCGCGAACAGCGCCGACCAGTCGGCGCGCGCGGCGTCGCCGAGTTCCGCCAGGGCCTCGTCCGGCGAACCGCAGAGCACCGCCTCGACCTCGAGTCCGAGGCCCGCGGCGGTCTGCGCGATCAGCAGGTCGGCGGCCCCGCCGAGCGCGACGAGCACCCGGACATCGGTCGTCGGCAGGCAGCCGCGAAGCTCGGCGAACAGGCGCGTCAGCGCCGCGCGGACCCGCTCATGGTCGGCGCCATCCAGTCGCGCGTGGCCGATCGCGGCAACGGTGAACGGGCAGTTCCTCGGCCGGGCCTCGTCTGGCACTCGTCACCTGTCGATCGCTCCCCCCGGCCGGAGAGCTTAACGGCCGCCCCGGGCCGGCGCCATGCCTGACGCGGACGGCGCCGGTGGTCGCCGGCGTCAGACCGTCAGCGGCGGCACCAGCACGAAGTTGCCGACATGGGCCTTGAGCAGGAACTCGCGCTGCGCCTCGGCGATCCGCTCGAGCGGAAAGACCCCGGCGACGAGGGGTCGGATCTCACCGCGCTCGATATAGCCGATCAGGTCGGGGAACACGGGCTCGTCCCAGGCAGTACAGCCGATGAGGGTGAGGTCGCGCAGATAGAACTCGCGCATGTCGAGCGTGACGAGCGGCCCGCCGATGGCGCCGGACGATACGTAGCGGCCGCCGCGCCTGAGCGTGCCGAGCAGGCCGCCGAAACCGGCGCCGGCCACGTTGTCGACGACAAGGTCGACGCTCTGCGGGCCGAGGAGCCCGACCGGGTCCTCGTCGCGGCCGAGCACGCGCTCGGCGCCGAGATCCCGCACGCCGGCGTGCTTCGCCGCCGAGGCGATCGCCGTGACCCGGGCGCCCCGGCGCCGGGCGAGCTGCAGCGCCGCCGAGCCGACACCGCCGGACGCGCCGCTGACAAGCACGTGCTCCCCGGGCTGCAGCCCGGCCCGGTGCAGCATGTTCTCGGCCGTGCCGTAGGCGCAGGGTATCGTCGCGAGCTCGACGTCGCTCCAGTCGCACTCGACCGGAAACACCTCGCCGGCCGGCACCCTGACGTACTGGGCGAACGCACCGTCGAAATCGGACGCCATCCAGACGTTGTCCAGTGACGCAAAGCCGTGCGGCCGCCTGCACGGCCGCACGAGCACGCGCCGGCCGAGGAGCGCGGCATCGACACCCGCAGCGAGCGCGACCACCCGTCCGCAGCAGTCGGTGCCCTGGATCAGCGGGAACGGCGTACCGCCGTTCCAGCCGCCGTCGGGCCGGTCGATGGCCTCGGCCTCGGCCGCCAAGGCGGCCGCCTCCGTGCCGGTTCGCACCGCGCTCGAATACCAGCCGAGCCGGGTGTTGATCTCGGTGTTGTTGACGCCGGCGGCGAGGACCTGGATCAGCACCTCGCCGGGGCCCGGCACCGGCACCGGCACGTCTCGGTAGACCAGCCGGTCGTAGCCGCCGTGGCCGATCGTCACCACCGCCTTCATCGCGGCGGCACCGTCGGCCAGATGGAACCTGTCGTGCATGGCAAAGCCCCCCGGGCCGCGCGGCCGTCAGCCGCGGCTCGCCCCTCCGGCAGCCTCGCGCCCCGTCAGGCGAGCTCGGCGCAGAGCGCGCGCATACGCCGCACCTGCTGGCTCAGGGAGCGCTCGAGCTCCCGCAGGCGGGCCTGCATCAGCGACCGCTCCCAGCGCTCGCCGGCGGACTGGCGCGCGTCCGAGACGAACTGCTCGCGCAGGCGGGTCCAGTTCGCGACCGCGTCCTGGAAGGCCGCGTATTCCTCGGCCAGGCGGTCCTTCATGCGCAGCGCATGGGCCTTGCCGGCCTGCGCGGCGAGGCCGAGCTCGGCCCGCTTGAACTGCGTGACGAACTGCACGCGGCGGATCCGGAACCACGGCACGCGCTTCAGGTTGCGGGCAAGCCCCAGCCAGCTCATCGCGCGGATGAACCACTTCGACGGGTCCCACTGCCACCAGTGCACGCCGTTGCGGTAGTCGTTCTGGAACATGTGGTGGAAGTTGTGATACCCCTCGCCGAACGTGAAGACGGCGATGATCGGGTTGTCGCGTGCCGTGTTGTCCGACGTGTAGGGCTGCGTGCCGAACTGGTGCGCCGCCGAATTGATCAGGAACGTCAGGTGATGGCTGGCGACCAGTCGCAGCACGCCGCCGAGCAGGAACACGCCGATGAGTTCGCCACTCCACCAGCCGGCGAGGAGCGGCAGGCCGATGTTGGCCGCGAGCGCGATCGGCAGGTAGTGGCGGTGCTGGAAGGCGACCAGCGGATCCTTCTGCAGGTCCCGCACGAAGTCGAAGTCCGGTCGCCCGCTCGGGTAGTCGCGGATCATCCAGCCGAGGTGCGAGAACCAGAAGCCGCGCCGCGCGCAGTACGGGTCGTTCTCCGGATCGTCGATGTGCAGGTGGTGCGCGCGGTGCCCCGCCGCCCAGACGAGTGCGCTGTTCTGCAGCGCCATGGCGCCGAACAGGAGGTAGACGACCTTCAGCAGCGGGTTGGCCTGGTAGGTGGCGTGGGCGAACAGGCGGTGGTAGCCGCAGGTGATGGCCAGTTCGTTGGCCGACAGGAAGAACACGAACCAGAGCCAGGCGTTGAGGCGGTAGCCGTGCGCCAGGCCGTACCAGGGAACCAGCGTCACGGCGGCGAGCGCCGTCAGGGCGAACATCAGGGTCACGGGCCAGTTGCGCGGCGCTTCAACGGCGGTGGCGGTAGTCATGCAGTTCGGTTCCTCGCGGGGACAATCGGCGGCGGATAAAACTTCCCCAGTATACGCCCTGGCACGGCCTGCCGGCCCCCCCCCTGCGCGCGCGGAATCGGTCCCGCCAGGACGCCCCAGCGCGGCTCCCGGGGCCCGAACAACGGCTGCAGGGCCTGACGGTCCGTGGCGGCGGCGCACGGTGGCGCGGCACGTCAGTGCGCCAGGGCCTCGGCGCCGTCGGCGCGGGCCGCCCGCAGCATCGACACGGCGGCATAGAGGATCACGACGATCACGAACCAGCGCATCGCCGCCAGGTGGTCGGCAACCGCATTGACCAGCGGCCACGCGCAGAGCGTGCCGACGATGCCGCCGAGCGCAAGGCCGAGCGCCGAGCCCTGCGCGTAGCGGCCGGACTTCAGGAACCCCATGGCCGCCACCGGTATCAGCAGGCCGTCACTGCCGATCATGATCGGATAGGCGGCAATCGGATGCATGCCGAGGAGGCCGAGGATCACCATGCTCGGCGCGTAGTTGCCGATACCGACGCACATCAGCGCGCCGAGCACGAAATTGGCGCCGACCGCGACGGCAAATCGCCAGCCGCCGAGGGCCATGGCCGTGCCGGCCGGGGCCAGAACCCCGAGGTTCGTCAGCACGAAGAAGAACGCGGCCACGAGCAGCGCCACGCCCATCAGCTGCTGGATCGCCCGGCGCGGCATCCGGCTGACGATGCCGGCGCCGAGCCAGGCCCCGAGCGCGGCGCTGCCGATCATCGAGGCGAGCAGGACCGGCTCAACGTTGACCGACGTGACGAAGAGCAGCGACCCGAAGAAGGACGGTATGGCGTTGCCGACGTTCAGCGTGCCGGGTATCAGCTCGTCGGCCGGCTGCCGGCGCAGCTTGAAAAGCGCGGTGATCTGCGCGTAGTTACCGATGCCGAGCGTGTCGAGAAAGTTGGTGCCGACACCGATCGCGATCGCGGCCGGGACCGGCCGCTCGGTCAGCCCGCGGCGCCGCGAGGTCCGGACCCAGACGACCATCGCGGCCACGTTGACGACGACCAGCGCCGTGTACAGCAGAACCGTCGCGCTCACCACCGCCGCCCCTCCCCGGTCCCTGACCTCAGTCGAGCCGGCCTGCTAGCCCGCGTCCGCCTGCCCGCCTCACCGTCGCCGACGGTAGCACAGCACGGGCCGGGGGCCGGCGGCCGTGACCCCCGCTCAGTGCAGGTCACCGTCAACGTAGAACCACCGCCCGTCCTCGCGGACGAAGCGGCTGGTCTCGTGCAGGCGGGTCGCCCGCCCGTTCAGGGTGCTGCGCGCGACGAACTCCACCTCGGCACGGTCGGCCGCCACCTGCCGGCAGGTCCGCACCTCGAGCCCGAGCCACTTCAGGCCCGTCGGCAGCGCGACATCGGCCGGCCGGTGCGAGGCATGCCAGGTCGCGAGCAGGTAGTCGGCGCGGCCGACTACGTAGGCCGTGTACCGGGAACGCATCAGGCACTCGGCGTCGGCCGCCGCCCGGGGATCGTCCTGCCGGAGGTACGGTGCGCAGCAGCGCTCGAAGGCGAGCGGTTGCCCGCTCCGCTCGAGCCGTCCGCACGGGCAGCGTACGCCCGCCCCGCCCCCGTCGGGTCGGTCGCGGGTCCGCCGGTCAGTCGTCATCGCCCTTGAAGCGGCTGATGTCGAGTCGCTGGCCGCGCACCACGACCTGGCGCAGCCGGGACAGCGTCGCCGGCGGCATCTCCGCCGGCAGGCGCACCACCGTGTAGGCGTCGCGGATATCGAGCCCGTTGATCTCGCTGCCGTGCAGGTCACCCTCGTGGGCCAGGGCACCGACGATGTTCTCGGGCTTCACGCCGTGCCGCCGGCCGACTTCGAGCCGGTAGGTCGCCTGCGGGCGATCGGCCTTCTGGCCCCGTCGCGGACGCTTCGGCTTGCCCGGCCGCGGCTCGTGACCGTCGGCGGGACCTGCCTCCCTTACCTCGCCCTCGACCGACGCGCCGCCGCGCCCGCCGAGGAGCCCGGTCTTGCCGCGGCGGGACAGGGCCGCGAGCGCGGCCGCCACGTCCAGCAGATCGACGCCGGTTTCCTGGACGTACTGCTCCAGCACCGCACGGTAGGGACCGACATCGTCGGCGGTCAGCGTCGCCGTGATTTCCTGCTTGAACTTGTCGGCGCGCCGCTGGTTGACCGCCTCGACCGACGGCAGGACCATCGCCTCGATCGGCTGGCGCGTCGCCCGCTCGATGATCCTGAGCATGTTGCGCTCGCGCGGTGCGATGAAGAGTATCGCCTCGCCGCTGCGTCCGGCACGGCCGGTGCGCCCGACCCGGTGCACGTAGGACTCGCTGTCGTGGGGCACGTCGTAGTTGACGACGTGCGTGATCCGCTCGACGTCGAGCCCGCGCGCCGCGACGTCCGTGGCCACCACGATGTCGACGCGGCCCGACTTCAGCGCCGCTACGATCCGTTCACGCTGGTCCTGGGGCACGTCGCCGTTGAGCGCCGCGGCCTCGAAGCCGCGCGCCTCGAGTTTCTCCACGAGCTCGACCGTCGACTGCTTGGTACGCGCGAACACGAGCATTGCCTCGAACGGCTCGACCTCGAGGATGCGGGTCAGGGCGTCCAGCTTGTGCATGCCGCTGACCAGCCAGTAGCGCTGGCGGATGTTGGTGGCCGTGCTCGTCTTCGAGCGGATCGTCACTTCCTGGGGCGAGCGCAGGTGCTTCTGCGCGATGCGCCGGATCGGCGGCGGCAGGGTGGCCGAAAACAGCACGACCTGGCGCTCCACGGGCGCGAGACTCAGGATGTGGTCGATCGCATCGACGAAGCCCATCTGCAGCATCTCGTCCGCCTCGTCGAGGACGACGAAACGCAGCGTCGCGAGGTTGAGCGTCCGGCGCTCCAGATGGTCGAGCACCCGGCCCGGCGTGCCGACGATGACGTGCGCCCCGCGGCTGAGAGCCTTGAGCTGCGGCGTGTAGCTCGTACCGCCGTACACCGGCAGGACGTGGAGACCCGGCATGTGGTTGGCGTACTTCTGGAACGCCTCGGCCACCTGGATGGCGAGTTCCCGGGTCGGTACCAGCACGAGGACCTGCGGCTCGCGCCGCTCCACGTCGACTTTGGACAGCAGCGGCAGCGCGAACGCAGCCGTCTTGCCGGTGCCGGTCTGCGCCTGGCCGATCAGGTCGTGGCCGGCCAGCAGCGCGGGAATGGTGGCCGCCTGGATGGGCGATGGCGACTCGTAGCCGACGTCCTTCAGCGCGGCGAGCACGGCCTGGGACAGGCCGAGGTCGGCAAAGGAAATCGCGACCGTCTCGACGGTTTGGGTATTTGGCATGGACTCTTCCCGGGGGAAATGACGGCCCCAAGGAACCGATCCGCCGAGGCCCAAGAGCACAACGGCCCCACCGGGGCCGTTGGCTGCAACACGATGGCGACGGGACGCTCTGCGATTACCGCCCTCGGCAACCACCGGCACGCCCGCCGCTCTGGGTCCTAAAGTACAGTAATTTCCGTAACTTGCAAGTCCAATTTGGACTTAACCGCCAATCCAGTGGCCGGCCCGTCCCGACCACCCGACGGTGGCGCTACTTGGCCGCCGGCGAGTACTGCACGTGCACGACCTTCCAGACGCCGCTCCGCCGCTCCCAGACGTCGGTCTCAAAGGCATGTTCGTCGGTCGCGGGACCGGACGCATGGTGGGTCCGAACGTCAATTTGATAGCTCGCGATCGCGACGTCGGCGGCCGCCGAGACCCGGACCTGCATGTCGTGGGTGCCGACCGCCTCGATCGGGTCGGACCGAACCGCCGCGGTCCACATCGTCCGGTAGGCTTCGAGCGTGGTCCGCTGGTTGTAGAAGATCGCGGAAACGTCCCCGGCGTAATAGCCGAAGTACGTCGGCAGGTCGTTGGCCGCATAGGCCTTGTTCATGGCGTCCTCGAGCGCGACGATTTCCTTCTCGATGGCCGCGGGAGCAGCCGCCGGCGCGGCCAGGCCCATCGCGGGAGCGAGCGCCAGCGCGGCGAAGACGAGCAAGACTGACCTCATGTTCCGAACCCCTCTGATCGTGTGGATTGGCACTGTCCGCCGGCCTTGGGCGCGAACCGGTCGCCGATCGGGCACCGGCACCGGCCCCGGACCGCGACCGGAACCGTCCCGGTTGCGTGCGGCCAGTATGGCACGCGCCCGCCGATCGGACGGCTGGCCGTCTCCGGTCCGGGGCGCTACCTGCCGTCCGCGGTTCCGGAGTTCGGCGGCCGGCGTCTATGATCGGGGCACGCGATCCGATCCCACTTCACGGCGACGAGGCCACCCATGACCACCCTGCTGCCGACGGCGATGCCGGTGCGCCCGTTCCTGGACTGGCCGGTGGTGACCGATCCGGCGCAGTGGCAGGCGGACGTTGCCCTCATCGGCATCCAGCACAGCGAGCCCTACGCCCACGATCCGTTCCCGAACGACCAGGCACAGGCGCCGGACGCCATCCGGCTGGCCTCAACCCAGTTTTCCGACGGGCGCGATCACTGGGACTTCGACATCGGCGCGGAACTGGACTCCGTGCTGCCGCCACGCTGCCTCGACTGCGGCAACGTCGCCTGGACCGGCGACAGCTACGACCACTATTCGGCAAGCGTCACGGCCCGACTGCGTCACCTCTGGCGACGCGGCACGCAGCTCTTCGTACTGGGCGGCGACCACGGCGTGACGATACCGGTGCTCGATGCCATGGATGCGCTCGGCGAGCCCGTGTTCGTCGTCCACATCGATGCCCACCTCGACTGGCGCGAGGACGTCCGTGGCGTGCGGCGCGGCTACAGCAGTCCGTTGCGCTGGGCGAGCACCAAGCCGTACGTGTCGGGCATGACCCAGATCGGCCTGCGGGCGACCGGCAGCGCCCGTCGGGCGGAAGTCGAGGCAGCTCTCGCCTACGGATCCCATCTGTTCACGGCGCATGACTTCCATCGCCTCGGCAGCGAGGCGGTGCTCGCGACGCTGCCGGCGGGCGCGAATGTCTACATCACGATCGACGCCGACGGCCTTGACCCGACCGAGATGCCGGGCGTCATGGGCCCGGCGCCGGGCGGCCTGTACTTCCGGCAGGTCGCGCCCCTCGTCCGCCGGATCGCGAGCACCCACCGCCTCGTCGGCATGGACATCGTCGAGGTCGCGCCGCGCTACGATTTCGCCAATCGAATCACCTGCATCACGGCCGGCCGGCTGCTGCTGAATGCGATCGGCGCCTCGTGGCGTGCGCACCGGCAGGCAGACTAGGCACGTATCGACCCGTGCTTCCGGCTTTGAATCCGACGCGCCCCAGCCAGGAGCCGTTACGCGCCGAGATTGTCGTACGCGAACTGCCAGTTGATCAACCTGTCCATGACACCCTTGACGTAGTCGGCGCGACGACTCTCAACGTCAAGGTAATAGGCGTGCTCCCAGACATCGATCGCCAGCAACGGACGCAGGCGCTCGGTCAGCGGCGTACCGGCGTTGGCGGTTGTCATCACGTGCAGATTCGCACCGTCCTGAACCAGCCACGCCCAACCCGACCCGAACTCGCCCACGGCGGCCGCGCTCAACTTGGCGATCATCGCTTCGATTGTCCCGAAACTGGCCTCGGCGCGTGCGGCCAGTGGCGCCGGCAGTCGCCCGCCGCCGTTGGGCGCCAGGCTTCGCCAGTAAAAGGCGTGATTCCAGGCCTGCGCCGCATTATTGAAGATCGCCGCGTGCGCAGCAACGCCGCTCGTCGCGTGGATGATGCCCTCAAGCGACATGTTCGCAAACCGGGTGCCGACAACCAGCTTGGCGAGCTTGTCCAGATACCCTCGCTGATGCGTACCGTGGTGCAGGCCGACGGTCCGTGCCGAAATGACCGGCTCGAGTGCCGTCTCGGCGTAGGGCAGCGGCGGAAGTTCGTATGGCAGCGGGGCGAGAACCTTCGCCTCGGTGCTGTCGGTTGTCGAAGCGGAATGCAGTGGAGTTGCCATCGTGAGCCTCAGTGAGAGTATTGGCCATTATCGGCGTGGTCCGGATGCACGGGCGAGGCGCGGACTGCGGCGCGCCGGCAGGATGAAGCTAACTGAAGGCACCGGGCGTCTCCGTGCGCTGGCGCACTTCATCCCGGAGCCTCGGGAACCGTCCGGTGGCCGAGGACTACGTCGATCGTGTGCGTGAGGGCATCGTCGCGCAAAGCAACGGTAGCAGTCGTTGGCGCGAGTTCCTTCCCGTCGACATGCAGTTCGCGCACGCCGCCGCTGACACCGTCCGGGTTCAGGAGCGTGATTCGATAGACGGCCGTTCGGTAACGCAACGTCACCTCGGCCGACGGCCAGGTCCGTGGCAGGCAGGGCACCAGGCGCAGCAAGGCGCCCTCCACCCGGACGCCGAGAATCCATTCGAGTCCCGCCTGGTACAACCACCCGGCGGCGCCCGTATACCAGGTCCAGCCGCCCCGCCCGACGTGTGGCGCGACCGAGTAGATATCCGCCGCCACGACGTAGGGCTCGACCTTGTATCGCTCGACGCCGGCACGCGTCGAGGAGTGACTGACGGGACTGAGGATCGAGAAGAGCGCATGCGCAGCATCGCCCTTGCCCTGCCTGGCAAGCGCAATCACCGTCCACGCCGCCGCGTGCGTGTACTGCCCGCCGTTCTCGCGCAGCCCCGGCGGGTAGGCCTTGATATAACCCGGATCGCGGGCAGATCGGTCGAACGGTGGCGTGAACAGCAGCGCCAGCCCGTCGGCGGGCCGGACCAGTTCGGCCTCGAGAGATTCCATCGCCTGCGCCGCGCGCGCGGGGTCTCCGCCGCCCGCGATGACGCTCCAGGACTGGGCTATCGCGTCGATCCGGCACTCCGCATCGCCGTTCGAACCGATCGCGGTACCGTCATCGTAGAAGGCACGGCGATACCAGCGACCGTCCCAGCCTTCGGCATCCAGTGCAGTAGCGAGCTGCAATGCATGGCCCTGCCAGCGCTCGACGCGGGCGCGGTCCCCGCGCGCCGCCGCGTGGGGCACGAAGGCGTCGAGCGAGGCGCGCAGAAACCATGCCAGCCAGACGCTTTCTCCCCGACCCTCCGCG
>CAIMCI010000068.1 GCA_903839465.1 uncultured Pseudomonadota bacterium | reverse complement strand
GGTCACGGCCTGGCGGTAGACGTGGTCGGCCACGTCACCGGCCGCGAAGACCCCCTCGACGCTCGTCTGCGTGGCAAAGCCCGCGGCACCGCCGCGCACGGTGATGTAGCCACCCTGCATGTCGAGCTGGCCCTCGAAGATCGCCGTGTTCGGCGTGTGGCCGACGGCAATGAACAGGCCGTGCACGGCCAGTACGCGGTCGCTGCCGTCGTTGCCGAGGAGGCGCACGCCCGTGACCCCGGCTTCGTCGCCCAGCACCTCGCCGACGGTGTGGTTCCAGACGAAGCTGACCTTCCCCGCGCGCTCGCGCTCGAACAACCGGTCCTGCAGGATCTTCTCGCCGCGCAGGCGGTCGCGGCGGTGGACGAGGGTCACGTGCCGGGCGATGTTCGACAGGTAGAGGGCTTCCTCGACCGCCGTGTTGCCGCCGCCGACCACGGCCACGTCCTTGCCGCGGTAGAAAAAGCCGTCGCAGGTCGCGCAGGCGGAGACGCCGCGGCCGCGGAATTCGCTTTCGGAGGGCAGGCCGAGGTAGCGGGCGGACGCGCCGGTCGAAATAATCAGCGCCTCGCAGGTGTAGCGTGCCGTGTCGCCGTTCAGCACGAACGGCCGGCGCGACAGGTCGACCGACTGGATGGTGTCGTGGACGAATTCGGTCGCAAAGCGCTCGGCATGGGTTTTCATCCGCTCCATCAGCGCCGGACCGAGCAGGCCGTGCGGATCGCCCGGCCAGTTGTCCACTTCGGTCGTGGTCATCAGCTGGCCGCCGACCTCGAGGCCGGTGATCAGGAGCGGCTGGCGGTTGGCGCGGGCGGCATAGACCGCGGCCGTGTAGCCGGCCGGTCCCGAACCGAGAATGATGAGCTTGGAATGACGTGGCGCGGACATGGCGGGCGACGGGCTCCGGAAGACGAACGTGAGGGTGAGGGCAGGCGGACGCGCGGCCGGGGACGTCGGGCAGGCGCGCCCGCCATTGTAGCGACAGCCTGTCGGCCGTGCCCGGCGCCGGACCGGGCGCGTCGGACGTATCTTTGACTTACAAGTAAAAGTATCATTGGCTTATGAATGCTGTCTCGATTGATGTGAAGGATTGTGCGCGGGCCGGGTCGCGCCGGGTGCGGACGTGAGCGAGTCATCGTCGAAGCGCGCGCCGGGCCTGCGTCCGTCGATGGTGCGCAGCCTGCGCGAGGGCGCGCTGTGGGTGTTCGGTGCCGTGGCACTCGTCTTTGCGCTCGCGCTCGCCAGTTTCGATCCGCAGGATCCGGGCTATTCCTACACCGGCGAGCCCGGACGGATCGGCAACCTGACCGGCCGGGCGGGCGCCTGGCTCGCCGATGCCTTCTATTTCTACTTCGGCGCGCCGTCGTTCCTCTTCCCGGTGCTGATCGCCTTCGGTGGCTGGCTGCTCTTCAAGCGCGAGGCGAATCCCGAGCGCGAGCATCGCTTCGCGCCGTGGCTGAAGGGTGCGGGCTTCGTGCTGACGCTGGCCTCGAGCTGCGGGCTGGCGACGCTGCACTTCGCCGCGCCGAGCTTCCCGGACACTGCCGGCGGCATTCTCGGCGACGTCGTGGGTTCGGGCCTCGCCGGCGCGTTCGGCTTCCTCGGCGCGACCCTGCTGCTGCTGGGCCTGTGGTTCGCCGGCGTGTCGCTGTTCTCGGGCGTGTCGTGGCTGCGGGTGATGGACGCGATCGGGCGGGCCGTGCTCGGCGCGGTGTCCTGGACCCGTCATTACCTCGCGGCCCGGCGCGACGCCCGGGCCGGGCGGGAGAACAAGGAAGCGCGCGCCGAGTCGATCCGCGAGGAAAAGAAGAAGGCCGAGTTCCGGCCGACACCGCGCATCGAGGAGCCACCGCCCGTGCTCGAGAAGAGCGAGCGCGTGCAGAAGGAGAAGCAGGTGCCGCTGTTCAAGCGCTCCGGCGCCTCGAGCCTGCCGGCCCTCGAGCTCCTCGACGATCCCGGTCCAAGGGTCGCGAGCTACTCGCCGGAGGCGCTGGAGGCGATGTCCCGGCTCGTCGAACTCAAGCTGCGCGACTTCGGCGTCGAGGTGGAGGTCGTCGCCGTGCACCCGGGTCCGGTCGTGACGCGCTTCGAGCTCAGGCCTTCCCCTGGCGTCAAGGTCAGCCAGATCAGCAACCTGTCGAAGGACCTCGCGCGCGCGCTGTCGGCGATCAGCGTGCGGGTCGTCGAGGTCATTCCCGGCAAATCGGTGGTGGGCCTCGAGATACCGAACGAGAAGCGCGAGATCGTGACGCTCGGCGAGATCCTCAAATCCCGCGCCTACGACGAGGTCGCCAGTCCCCTCGCGCTCGCGCTCGGCAAGGACATCGGCGGCAATCCGGTCGTCGCCGACCTGCAGAAGATGCCGCATCTTCTGATCGCCGGCACGACCGGATCCGGCAAGTCGGTCGGCATCAACGCGATGGTGCTGTCGATCCTCTACAAGGCGACCGCCGAGCAGTGCCGGCTGATCATGATCGACCCGAAGATGCTGGAGCTGTCCGTCTACGAGGGCATCCCCCACCTCTTGGCGCCGGTCGTCACCGACATGAAGCAGGCGGCGAATGCGCTGCGCTGGTGCGTGGCGGAGATGGAGCGCCGCTACCAGCTGATGGCCGCGCTCGGCGTGCGCAACATCGGCGGCTACAACCGCAAGATCACCGACGCCATCGCCCAGGGCAAGCCGATCCCGGACCCGATCGCGATGCAGAAGCTGCAGGCGGGGCAGGGCGGGCTGGACGCCGCCACCGGCAACGTGCCGGACTGCGTGGTGCTGCCGCACATCGTCGTGTTCATCGACGAACTCGCGGATCTGATGATGATCGTCGGCAAGAAGGTCGAGGAGCTGATCGCGCGCCTCGCCCAGAAGGCGCGCGCCTCCGGCATCCACCTCATCCTCGCCACGCAGCGGCCGTCGGTCGACGTGATCACCGGCCTCATCAAGGCCAATATCCCGACGCGCATCGCCTTCCAGGTGTCGGCCAAGGTCGACTCGCGGACGATTCTCGACCAGAGCGGCGCCGAGTCGCTGCTGGGTCACGGCGACATGCTCTACCTGCCGTCCGGCACGTCGGTGCCGACCCGGGTGCACGGCGCGTTCGTGTCCGACCAGGAAGTGCATCGCGTCGTCAGCGCGCTCAAGGAGGGCACGCAGCCCGCCTACGTCGAGGAAATCCTCGACGGGCCGAGCGGCGCGATACCGGGCCTGGCGGGCGAGGACGCTGACGGCGGAGGCGAGGCCGGCGCCGAGCAGGATGCGCTCTACGACGAGGCGGTCAAGATCGTCATGGAAACGCGCAAGGCCTCGGTCAGCGGCGTGCAGCGAAGGCTCAAGATCGGCTACAACCGCGCCGCGCGCCTGGTCGAGGCGATGGAGGCGGCGGGCCTCGTCGGGCCGCTGCAGTCAAACGGTGCGCGCGAGCTCCTCGTTCCGCCGCGCGGAGAGTCCTGATGCCCGGTCGATCAAAGCATTCCGCGCCCGCACGGCGCTGGCTCCCGCGCCTGGGCGCAGTTGCCGTCCTGCTGCTGCCGGTGGCGGCTGGTGCCGACGATGCCTCCGCCACCCGTCGCGTCGAGGGCTACCTCGGCCAGCTGACGACGGTGCGCGCCCAGTTCCGCCAGGACCTCGTCGATGCCGACGGCAAGCTCATCGAGCACTCCGAGGGCCGGATGAGCCTCGCCCGGCCGGGCCGGTTCCGCTGGGATTACGACAAGCCCGCGAGCCTGATCGTCTCCGACGGCAAGACCCTGTGGCTCTACGACCCGGAACTCGAGCAGGTGACGGTGCGGCGCCTCACCGATGCCCTCAACCAGACGCCGGCGATGCTGCTCGCCGGCACCGGCGCGGTCCACGAGGGCTATGCAGTCCGTGACGGCGGCGAGCGCGAGGGCCTGTCGTGGGTGCTCCTGACGCCTCGCCAGGCGGCGAGCGATTTCAGCGAACTGAAGCTCGGCTTTGCCGGCTCCGAGCTTCGCCGCATGGACTTTCGCAGCAAGCTCAACCAGGTCACGCGCATCACCCTTGAACGGGTGGAAAAGAACGTCAAGCTCGACGCCAGCCTGTTCACGTTCACGCCGCCACCGGGCGTGGACGTCGTGGGGGCCGCGGCGCCGGCGGCGCCCTGACCGTGCGGCCGCTCGCCCTGCGCCCGTTCTGGCTCGCGATCGCCTGGTTCGGCGTCGGCTGCGCGCTGGTCTTGAGCCTCTGGCCGGGCGGGGCACCGCTGCCGTTCCACGTCTGGGACAAGATCGAGCACGCGACGGGTTACTTCCTGCTGACGAGCTGGTTCGCCGGGCTCTACCGGCGCGAGCGCTACGCGAGGCTCGGCCTCGGCTGCCTCCTGCTAGGCATCCTGATCGAGCTCCTGCAGGGCCTGACGCCGACCCGCTCGATGGAGCTCGGCGATGTCGCCGCGAACGGGATAGGCATCTCGGTCGCGCTCGCCACCGCCTACGTCGGCCTCGGCGGCTGG
>CAIMCI010000067.1 GCA_903839465.1 uncultured Pseudomonadota bacterium | reverse complement strand
TGATGGACAAGGTCGACTTCACGGTTGTCGACAAAAAGACACAGGAAGACATCACGCGCAGCATTCTGTTGCAGGTGATCTCCGAGCAGGAGCACGACGGCGAGCCGCTGATGAGCCAGGACTTCCTCGCCCAGGTCATCCGCTCCTACGGCGGGGCGATGCAGACCATGGTCGGCAGCTACCTCGAGCAGAGCCTCAAGCTATTCACGGGCCAGCAGGCGCAGATGCGCGACCGCCTGCGCTCGATGGTCGGCATGGACCCGATGGCGAACATGGCAACGCTTGCGCACGAGAACCTGCAGCGCTGGCAGCAGATGCAGGAAGCCTTCATGCAGTCGTTCCTGCGTGCCGGCGGTGCCGGCACGGCCGGGCGCACCGGCAGCGACGACGAGCCGCCCGCCAAGCCCTGACGCGCCGGTCGCTGCGCGATACCGACGGGCGGCGCGAGCCGCCCGTTTTTTTGGCGTCGGGAAGGCCACCGGTGCGGCCCTTTCCGTAATGCATTTAACGGCCCGTTATGTGCGCCAGGGCACGCTTCAGCGCCCTCCCGGCACGACACGCCGCGCGGCGCCTGCGCCGCCCATCCCGTCTACTGGCGGCACTTCGGAACACCGCGGCGGTGCGCGGTCGCCGAACCCCAAGGAGTGCCCATGCGGTCGACGTTCATCCTGCGCCTCGCCCTGCCTGCCCTGCTCGCGCTGGCCGGTCCCCTGACCGGCACCTCGGCCGCGGCCGCGCCGACGATCGGCGCGAGCTATATCGTCAGCGCCCAGAGCAGCGCGCTGGCCGCGACCGACGTCCGCAGCGCCGGCGGCCACGTCGTGCGTCCGATCGCCATCGTCAACGGCGTGCTGGCGACGCTCACGCCAGCCGCGGTCGCGACGCTCGCCGGTACGCGGGGCGTGCACGTGACGCGCGATTACAGCCTGCGGGTCAGCGATGACGCGACCGCCGCGACCAACTCCGCACCGGTGGCTTATGATCCGCTGCGGCCCGCACCGCCGCAGGCGGCCGAGATCGGCGCAACCGCCCTGCACGCCGCCGGAATCACCGGCAAGGGCGTGACCATCGCCATGATCGACACCGGCCTGTGGGTCGCGCCGCCGAACTCGCCGCTGGCCTACGACAACTGGGGCTCGCGCGCGGTCATGGCCGTCGACCTGACCCACATGAGCACGAAGCCGTACCAGCGCTACGCGGTTGACCGGCACGGCCACGGCACCCACGTGACCTCGATCGCCGCCTCGGCGGCCCGCGACTCGGCCGGCCAGTACTACGGGATCGCGCCCGGCGCCAACGTCATTGCCCTGCGCGCCTTCAACACCAACGGCGGCGGCAGCTACTCGCAGGTGATCCTCGCCCTCGACTGGGTCGTTGCCCACAAGGACGACTACGGGATCCGCGTCGCGAACCTCTCCCTCGGTGCGACGCCGCAGTCCTATTACTGGGACGATCCGCTCGCCCAGGCCGTGATGCGGACCTGGAAGGCCGGCATCGTGGTCGTCGTCGCCGCCGGCAACGGCGGTCCGCGCGCCCAGTCCGTCAACGTGCCCGGCAACGTGCCCTACGTCATCACGGTCGGTGCGATGACCGACCACTACACGCCGAACGACCCGACCGACGACCGGCTGGCCTCGTTCTCCTCCAGCGGGCCGACCTTCGAAGGCTTCGTCAAGCCCGAGGTCGTGGCGCCCGGCGGCCACATCCTGGCGACGATGCCGAACGACCTCGCCGACATCAAGACGTCGCTCGCCTACCGGATCTTCAGCGCCAACAACGACAACCGCACCCTGTTCCCGCTGTCGGGCACGTCGATGGCCGCCGCCGTGACCTCGGGGGCCGTGGCGCTCCTGCTCCAGGCGCAGCCCGGACTCACGCCCGACGACGTGAAGTGCAAGCTGATGGCGACCGCCCGCGCGGCGCAGCAGACGAACGGTGGCCTGGCCTACTCCGTGTTCCAGCAGGGCAGCGGCACCATCGACGTGCTCGCGGCCAGCTCCAGCAGTGCGACCGGCTGTGCCAACCGGGGGCTCGACATCGCCGCCGACCTTGCCGGTGCCACGCACTTCGGTGGCCCCGCCAACCGCGACAGCCGGGGCAACTACTACGTGATGGACATGGACAACCCGGTGCCGCTGGCGGCGGACGGCAGCCCGGGGACCGCATGGTCCGGCAAATTCGTCTACGGCCAGGGGTTCACCTGGAGCAAGGGCTTCACGTGGAGCAAGGGCTTCACGTGGAGCAAGGGGTTCACCTGGAGCAAGGGCTTCACGTGGAGCAAGGGCTTTACGTGGAGCAAGGGCTACGGCTGGTCCGCGTCCCTCGCCTGGCCTGCCGATGCGCCACCGGCCGCCATCGGTCCCGGGCGCGCCGGCGAGGTCGTTTTCCCGGCCCGCGAGGAATAGGCGCAGGCGGCGACCCGGAGCCGAAAGGCGCCGGCCACCTGTCCGGGCGCGGGGCCGCCGGGTGGCGTGCGGGCAGGACGCGCGATACGACGGGCGTAGTGGACCGAGTCAGCCCGGCCGAGGCGACCAGAAGAAGTCGAGCGGCCGCCGCCACAGCCGCTCGAGGACTGCCCCTGCCAGGCCCTCGACGTCGTCGGCGCCGATGCCGCGCGACCGCAGGGCGGTACGGAGCGCGAGCTGGAAGCTGACCGAGAGGTTGACGAGACCGATCAGAAGCACGCCGACCACGCTGACGACGACGGTGGCCGGTGGCACGGTGAAGTCGAGCGCACCGAGCCCGAAGCCGAGGTTGGCCGAGGCGAAGGCGACGTGACGGATGTCCAGCGGCAGGCCGATCAGGTGACCCACGAGCGGTGTCGAGCCCAGCATGCACCCGAACACGAAGTTGCCGGCGAGCGCCCCGAGCTCGTGCTCGACGTAGCCGCTGAAACGCGCGAGGCGCGCCTCGCCGATCAGCCGTCGCAGCCAGCGGGTACGACGCAGCCGTTCGGGGACGCCGTGGTACAGGCAGAGATTGTCGTAATAGCCGGACACGAGCCCGCTGAGATACAGATAGATGCCTGCCAGGGCCGCGTACAGCAACGCCGGACTCTGCCAGGGGTGAAGGTCCGCGATCAGGTGCTCCGCCTTGGCCGCGACGATCGGGTGAAAGCCGAGCAGCCGGCCGGCGACGAGCGTGATGGCGAGGGCCGTCGCAAAGCCGACCGTGACGTTGCCGGCGATCGAGACCCACTGCGTGCGGCTGACCTTGGCCGCGACCTCGACCAGGGCCGCGATACGGGCGCGCCGGTCCGGCACGCCGTCGATGCTGGCGGCGATGGTCGCCGCCGTCATCGCCGGCTGCTTGGTGGCGATCGTCAGGTGCAGGACATGCACCAGCACGAAGCCGAGGCCGTAGTTCAGGCTGTAGGCGACGGCCTCCCACAGCGGCGGCAGGTGCAGGCGGCCGAGATACACCTTGATCAGGGCCATGACGCCGATGACGTAGCCGGCGCCGGCCGCGGCCCGGAACATCGCCACGAGTTCGCCCCGGGTCTCCGACATGTAGTGCTCGCCCGAGCGGCTGGCGTGCTCGGTGACGCGCCGGGCCAGGAGCTGCGCGGTGTCACCCCACCAGTCGGCGATGCTGTTGCGGCGGTTCTCCTGGCGGACGAGCCGTAGGAAGAAGTCGACGACCGCCGCCCGCCCGGGCGCGCCGGCCAGCGTCGCGAGGAGCTCCAGACGCGTCAGCGCCCGCTCGAGTCCGGCCAGCTGCACGACCAGGTTGACGTCCACGCCCGCCTCCCTCGAGAGGCGCCGCACGCGGCTGACGACGTCCCGGCACTGGGCGAGCAGTACGCCGACGTGGTCGGCAGCGTGCGGGTCGGCAGGGCGCGGATTCCCAGCGCCGACCGCTGCCTCGGCGCTGTGCCAGCGCTCGACCTCGTTCGACAGCTGCAGGAACGGCGACTCGTAGCGCGCGAGATCCGGCAGGTAGCGCATGAGCGCCGGATCGCTGCCCAGCGCCGCGGCCCGCGCCGCGACGAGGCGCAGCGCCTCGAACAGCTCCGCGCGGCAGCGCGCGCGCAGCGCGGCGCACCGCTCACCGTCGAGCTCCAGGCACTCGTACAGTCGATCCCAGTCGGCGGCCGGCACGGCCTCCAGCCAGCGATAGTCGTCGCTGCGCTCGAACACCTCCTCGAGGAGGTCCGAGAGGAAGACCGTGCCGACCGTTCGTGGCAGCAGGCGGCCGAAGGCGCGGACCATGACGTTGCCGGCGAGCCCGCCGCCGCGCAGCGGCTCGAGATGGGCGTAGGCGATGCGGTGCAGGCGTTCGGCGACCAGCCGGTCGAGACAGGCCGCGAACGCCGCCCGCGCCGCGGGCCGCGCCGTCAGCCGGTCGGTAAGCCCGGCGAGTGAATCGCCTGCACGGTCCGCCGCCGCGGGGCGCAGGGCCGCCACCAGCCGTGCCAGCCAGTCGACGCCGGTTCCCGACCCGTCACCGAGTTCATCGAGCAGCGTGCCGAGGACGGGTTGCGTGGCGGGATCGACAGGCAGGGACATGGCAACCTTCGGCCGGGGCATTTCGGGGCCCGCTAGCTTAGCTCGATGCCTACCGAAAAACGCTGGCGCGGCGTCCGCCGTTGGCCGCAGGCCCAGAGCCCCGGTGGGCGCGGACTACCGGCGCCACCCGTAAAAGACGAGGGCGGAAACTTCCGTTCCCGCCCCCTTGGCCTTTCGGCAGGCCGGGCACCGGGGCCCGGCACGGCACCGACCGGTTACTCGACGTCGCGCATCGACAGGCGCACGCGGCCCTGACGGTCGACTTCGAGGACCTTGACCTTCACCGAGTCGCCTTCCTTGAGCTTGTCGGCAACGCGCTCGACCCGCTCGTTGGAGATCTGCGAGATGTGCACCAGACCGTCGCGGCCCGGCAGGATCGTCACGAACGCACCGAAGTCCATCAGGCGGACGACCTTGCCCTCGTAGACCTGGCCGACTTCGATGTCGGCGGTGATGAGCTCGATGCGACGCTGGGCCTCGCGCGCGGCCGCGCCGTGCACGGACGCGATGCGCACCGTGCCGTCGTTGTCGATGTCGATCGTCGTGCCGGTCTCCTCGGTGATCGCGCGGATCACCGCACCGCCCTTGCCGATGACCTCGCGGATCTTCTCCGGATCGATCTTGATGGTCGTGATGGTCGGCGCCCACTCCGACATCTGCTGGCGCGGCGTGGCAAGCACGGCGTTCATCTTCTCGAGGATGTGCAGGCGGCCGTCGCGGGCCTGGGCCAGCGCCACCTTCATGATCTCCTGCGTGATGCTGGTGATCTTGATGTCCATCTGCAGCGCCGTGACGCCGTCCTTGGTGCCCGCGACCTTGAAGTCCATGTCGCCGAGGTGATCCTCGTCACCGAGGATGTCGGTCAGCACCTGGAAGCGCTCGCCTTCCTTCACGAGGCCCATCGCCACGCCGGCGACGGGCGCCTTGATCGGCACGCCCGCGTCCATCAGCGCGAGACTCGTGCCGCAGACCGAGGCCATCGACGAGGAGCCGTTCGACTCGAGGATCTCCGAGACCACGCGCAGCACGTACGGAAACTTCTCCATGTCCGGCATCACGGCCGAGATGCCGCGGCGCGCCAGGTTGCCGTGGCCGATCTCGCGACGCTTCGGCGAACCCATCATGCCGGTCTCGCCGACGCTGAACGGGGGGAAGTTGTAGTGCAGCATGAACGGCTCTTTGCGCTCGCCCTCGAGCGCATCGATGATCTGCGCGTCGCGACCGGTGCCGAGCGTGGTGACGACCAGCGCCTGGGTCTCGCCGCGGGTGAAGAGCGCCGAACCGTGGGTACGCGGCAGCACGCCGACCTTGACCGTGATCGGACGGACCGTCTTGTGGTCGCGGCCGTCGATGCGCGGCTCGCCGGACAGGATGAGGTCGCGCACGATCCGGTACTCGAGGTCGCCGAACATTTTCTTGACGGCGTCGGCGCTGAACTTCGGCGCCTCGCCGGAGGCGAGCGCCTCGATCGCGGAGGCCTTGATGGCGCTCAGCTGGTCGCGGCGGGCGGCCTTCTCGGTGATGCGGTAGGCGGCCTTCACGCCGGCCTCGGCGTGGCCGCGCAGCGCCGACTCGAGCGCGGCGTCGGTGGCCGCGGCGTTCCAGGTCCACTTGGGCTTCGCGGCCGCGGCGGCCAGCGCGTTGATGGCCTTGATCGCCACCTGCATCTCGGCGTGGCCGAAGGCCACCGCGCCGAGCATGACCTCCTCGGACAGGCCGGCGGCCTCGGACTCGACCATCAGCACGCCTTCGGCGGTGCCGGCGACGACGAGGTTCAGCTGCGAGGTCTTCATCTCGCTCGCGGTCGGGTTCAGGAGGTACTTGCCGTCCTTGTAGCCGACCTTGGCGGCGCCGATCGGGCCCTGGAAGGGCAGGCCCGAGATCGCCAGCGCCGCCGAGGCGCCGATGAGCGCCGGGATGTCGGCATCGACCTCCGGGTTCAGGCTGACGACGGTGGCGACCACCTGCACGTCGTGGGTGAACGATTCCGGGAACAGCGGCCGGATCGGGCGGTCGATCAGGCGCGAGGTCAGCGTCTCCTTCTCCGTCGGGCGGCCTTCGCGCTTGAAGAAGCCACCCGGGATGCGGCCTGCGGCGTAGGTCTTCTCGATGTAGTTGACGGTCAGCGGGAAGAAGTCACGGCCGGGCACGGCCTCCTTCTTGCCTACCGCGGTCACGAGGACGACGGTGTCGGCCATGCGGACAATGACGGCGCCGTCGGCCTGCCGGGCGAGTTCGCCGGTCTCGATCGTGACGCTGTGGGAACCGAACTGGAAAGACTGCTGGTGAACGCTCACTGGATAACCTCACGAAACGTGGTATCGGGTCGAGCCGAGCCGGACCTGGGACGGATGACGGCGCAGCGCGCCGCGGCATGAACGCCGCGGGCCAAAACGGCACGGCCCACCGTGAGGCGGGCCGTACTGGGGGGTATTCGGCTCAGCGCCGCAACCCGAGGCTCTGGATAACGGTCTGGTACCGCTCCGGCGCCGTGCTCTTCAGGAAGTCGAGCAGCTTGCGGCGCTGATTGACCATCTTCAGCAAGCCGCGGCGCGACGCATGGTCGCGCTTGTGGGCGGTGAAATGCTCGGTAAGGCCGTTGATCCGCTCCGAAAGGAGAGCGATCTGTACCTCGGGAGACCCCGTGTCCTGCGCGCCGCGCGCGAACTTGGCGACGATCCCCGCCTTCTGCTGACTGTCGAGTGGCATTGACTTCAAAACCTCGGAAACTTGGCTTTAGCCCTTGAATTGAGCCGCGCATGTTACCCCGAGGCGATGGTCGTAACAAGGTCGACACGAACGCCGCGCCCGGGATCTCCGCCGGTGCCGGGCGACGCCGTCGTGCCCGCCCCCCGCCCCTGCCGGCCAGGCGCCGGATTTACCTT
Source organism: uncultured Pseudomonadota bacterium (assembly GCA_903839465.1). Taxonomy (GTDB): domain Bacteria; phylum Pseudomonadota; class Gammaproteobacteria; order Steroidobacterales; family Steroidobacteraceae; genus CAIKMS01. The sequence continues at coordinate 1,742 of CAIMCI010000067.1, read as the reverse complement.
CGGGAACAAGCCCTTCCGACCGGGCCGCGGTGGATCCTGGCGGCCCGGGGCGGGCCGCCGGCGGGCCCGGATCAGGGTGCCGGGCAGCGCGTGTCGGCGAGCCGGTCGCGGATCCGGGCCGTGAGCTCCGGGGTGAGCGCAGCGCCCTCGTCCGTCAGGTTCCAGGCCGTGGTCGCGATCACGAGCTCGGCCTCCGGAAAGACCAGCAGCCGCTGGCCGCCGAAGCCCCGTGCCGCCCAGGCGTAGGTCGCGGGCTCGCCGTGCGGGTATAGCCACCACTGGTAGCCGTACCGGTAACCCTCGGTGGCCTCGATCCGCGGCTGCAGGGACTCGGCGATCCAGGCCGCCGGAACGACCTCGGTGCCGTGCCAGCGGCCGTTGCGCAGGAACAACTCACCGAGCCTGGCGAGGTCCTCGGTGCGCAGGTACAGGCCGCCCTCGGCATCCGGGATCCCGAGCGGGGTGTGCTTCCAGTAGTAGTCGCGGATTCCGAGCGGCTGGAAGAGGTGCCTGCGGGCATAGGTGTCGAGAGCCTGGCCGGTCTCGCGGCGGAAGATGTGCGCGAGCACCATCGTCGCGCCGCTGGAATAGGCGTAGCGGCTGCCGGGCTCCGCGACCATGGGCCGGTCGATGACGAACTGTACCCAGTCGTCGGTCGCCTCCATCGCGCTCGAGCCGTTGCCGGGGTCGTCGTAGGGCAGGTCCTCGTCCCAGTCGAGGCCGGCGCTCATCGTCAGGAGGTCGCGGACCGTCATGCGCCGCTTGCGCGCGTCGACATTGCGGACCTTCGCGGCGTCAAAATAGTCCATCACCGGCCGGTCCAGCGACGACTTCCAGTCGCCGCGCCCGCGGGCAATGCCGATCGCGATCGAGGTCACCGTCTTCGAGACCGACTGCATCGAATGCTCGGCGGTGCCGTGGAAATACGGATGCCAGTGCGGATCGTAGTAGTTGTAGGGCCCGGTGAGCCGGGCATTGAGCGCGCCCTTCTGATGGGCCTGGCGGTCGTAGATCCGCGCGTAGTCGTGTTCGTAGCGGCTGAAGTGGACCTGCCGCCCGCAGCGGGCAACGAACAGGCTGTCGACGAGCGGGTACTTGCCGGACCGCAGCTCCTCGTCCAGGGCGTGAAGCGACGGCGCGTCGACGCCCACCGCGGCGGGCTCGGCCCGCGGCCAGGCGTCGCTGGCGGACGTCGCACCACCCGCCGGCAGCGCGAACAGGGCGCCCCCGACGAGCGCGGCCCCGGCGAGACGCCGCAGCAGCCCGGTCGTTGAGTCCTTACATCGCCCCACCCCGCCATCCGGCCGCGGTCTGCGGCCGCTGGAGTCTACGAGCCGGCGCCGGCGGCCAGCAAGCGGAGCGGCACGACCACGGTGCTGCCCGGCGCGACGTGGCCGAGCGCCAGCAACCTGCCCGCCGCGTGCAGGCGCACGTCGCGGCCGAGCGCCGCGGGCTTAAGGCCGCTCGGCACGCCGCGTCCGTGGCGGATGTCGCGCTCGGCGTCGGCGTCGAGCTCAAGGGCCGGCCAGTGCGGCAACGCGGCCTCGGTCGGCAACAGGAGTTCCTCGGGCGCGGCTGCCCGGGCGAGCGCCGCCTCGAGCGACTGCAGCGTGTGCATGGGCTGGCCGCTGAACGGCGCCACCCAGTCCCGGCGCAGGGCGACGAGATGCCCGACCGTGCCGAGCTCGCGCGCGAAGTCCTCGCCGAGCGTGCGCACGTAGGTGCCCTTGGAGCAGTGCACC
>CAIMCI010000066.1 GCA_903839465.1 uncultured Pseudomonadota bacterium | reverse complement strand
CCCCGTGATGCTTGCCGGTCGGCGGCTTGGGTACCTCGGGCGGTGGCGGCGGTGCGGATGGCTGGTCGAACCAGACGAGCAGCACCTCCTGCGCGCTGTCCAGTCCCGCATAGGGTTCCACGACCACCGACAGCAGCGGCTGGCTGGGATCGCGTTTGACCTCGGCGATGCGCCCGACCGGATAGCCGGCCGGAAAGACGCCGCCGAGGCCCGACGACAGCAGGATGTCGCCAACCTTCACGTCAGCGGCCCTGGGCAGGAAGTTCAGGGCGAGGCGCCGCGGGTCGCCGGTGCCGGTGGCGATCGTACGAAGCTCATTGCGGCTGACCTGGACCGGTATCGCGTGCGAACCGTCCGACAGCAGGATGACCTCGGCCGACACCGGGCCGACATTGGTGACCTGGCCGAACACGCCACGCGCATCGACGACGGCCTGGCCCTTGAAGACCTTGTCGCGCGTGCCCTTGTCGATCAGCACGCGCTGGCGCAGGGCGTCGAGCTCGACGCGCAGCACGGTTGCCGCGGCGACGCGCGGCGCGGCGCGTGGCGCAGCGTCCAGCAGGAGTCGCAGCCGCGCGTTCTCGTGTTCCTCGGCCTCCAGGCGCAGCAGGCGGATGTCGTCGCCGCGCACCGCGGCCTTCAGCGAGGCGTTCTCGGCGAGAAGCGCATCGCGGCTGGCAATCGTTTCACGCCAGCGGTCGTAGGCGGCGATCGGCGAGTGCACGAGGACCTGCAGCGGATAGACGGCCGCCGTCAGCGCGGCGCGGATTACCTTCAGGTGCTGCTGGCGGAAGTCGACGACGATGATCGCGATCGACAGGACGCAGAGGGTGAAAGCCTTCAGGCCGAGCGCAGAGAACCTCGGCACCGGCGGGCGGACGCCAGAATCTCTCAGCACTGCCAAGTGCGTGCTCCCCCGTGCAACACGCGCTGCTCAGGGAGGTTGCCCTCCTGCCAGCGCACCGCCGTCACTGCAGTCCGAAGGACCCGGGATGTTCCTGCGACAGTTCGAGGATGCGACCGCCGCCACGCGCCACGCAGGTCAGCGGATCCTCGGCGATCAGCACGGGCAGGCCGGTCTCTTCCATCAGCAGCTTGTCGATGTCCTTCAAGAGCGCGCCGCCGCCGGTGAGCACGATGCCGCGCTCGGCGACGTCCGCACCGAGCTCCGGCGGGGTCTGCTCGAGCGCCTGCTTGACGGCGCCGACGATGCCCTGCAGCGGCTCCTGCAGTGCCTCGAGTATCTCGTTGGAGTTGAGCGTGAAGCTGCGCGGCACGCCCTCGGAGAGATTGCGTCCCTTCACGGACATCTCGCGAACCTGCTGGCCCGGATAGGCGGAGCCGATCTCCATCTTGATGCGCTCGGCAGTCGCTTCACCGATCAGGATGCCGTAGTTGCGCCGCACGTAATTGACGATGGCCTCGTCGAAGCGGTCGCCGCCGATGCGCGCCGAGGCGGCATAGACGATGCCGTTCAGAGAGATCACGGCGACTTCGGACGTGCCGCCGCCGATATCGAGGACCATCGAGCCGCGCGGCTCGTGCACGGGCAGGCCGGCACCGACGGCCGCCGCCATCGGTTCGTCGATCAGGTAGACGCTGCGGGCGCCGGCGCCTTCGGCCGACTCCTTGATGGCGCGCCGCTCGACCTGGGTCGAGCCGTAGGGCACGCAGACCAGCACGCGCGGGCTGGCGGGCAGGAAGCGGTTGCCGTGCACCTTCTTGATGAAGTACTGGAGCATCGCCTCGGTGTAGGTGAAGTCGGCGATGACGCCGTCCTTCATCGGCCGCACGGCCGTGATGTGGCCCGGTGTGCGGCCGAGCATGCTCTTCGCCTCGGCGCCGACGGCGACGATGGTCTTGCCGCCGCGCGAGGGTTCGTCGCGGATAGCGACCACCGAGGGCTCGTTCAGGACAATGCCCTTGTCGCGTACATAGATCAGCGTGTTGGCGGTGCCGAGGTCGATGGAGACGTCGTTCGAGAAATAGCCGCGCAGGCTCTTAAACATAGGATTCCAGTGGGCGGGGGACCAGAAGGAGGACAATCGGCTCGCGGGTCGCTACGACCTGGAGGCGCGAGGCAGGTGTCTCTAATTTAACAACCGTTGACGGAATGAGCAAGGCAACGTGTATGATTGGAAAGGCTTTTTGTCGGCTTTCGCGGACACGCGAAGGCGCTACCCAATCCCCTTGAAACCCGATAGGCGCCCATGAGTCTCACCCGCCAAGACGTCGAAGGCATTGCCCGACTCGCCCGGCTTAAGGTGTCCGATGCAGATCTCGAGGTCTACGCCGGCAGCCTTTCCAAAATCCTCGCCTTCGTCGAGCAGCTGTCGACGGTCGAGACCGCGGCGGTGGAACCCATGGCGCACCCGCTGGCCGGTGAGGCCCAGCGGCTGCGCCCGGACGCCGTGTCGGAGTCCAACCACCGCGAGCTCTACCAGCGCAACGCGCCGCAGGTCGAGGCCGGGCTGTACGTCGTGCCGAAGGTGATCGAATGAGCCTGCATACCGCCTCGATCGGCGAGCTGGCCCGGGGGCTCGCCGCCGGGCAGTACTCGGCCGTGGAGCTCGCCCGGCATTTTCTCGACCGGATCGGTCGCTTCAACCCGGCCCTGAATGCCTTCGTGACCGTCACGGCGGATGAGGCGCTGGCCGCCGCCGCGGCGGCCGACGCGAGCCGGGCGGCCGGCCGGGCCGGCGTCCTCACCGGCGTGCCGATCGCCCACAAGGACATTTTCTGCACGCAGGGGGTCAAGACCAGCTGCGGGTCGCGGATGCTCGACAATTTCATCGCGCCGTACGATGCGACCGTGGTCAGCCGGATGGCGGCGGCGGGCGTCGTCTACCTCGGCAAGACCAACATGGACGAGTTCGCGATGGGCTCGTCGAACGAGACCTCCTGGTACGGGCCGGTGCGCAATCCGTGGGACCCGAGCCGCGTGCCCGGCGGCTCCTCGGGCGGATCGGCGGCCGCCGTCGCCGGGCGCCTGGTGCCGGCGGCGACCGGTACCGACACCGGTGGCTCGATCCGCCAGCCGGCGGCGCTCGTCGGCATATCCGGCATCAAGCCGACCTACGGCCGGGTATCTCGCTACGGGATGATTGCCTTCGCCTCGAGCCTCGACCAGGCAGGGATCATGGCGCCGTCCGCCGAGGACTGCGCCTACCTCCTGGGCGCGATGGCCGGCTTCGACCCCCGCGATTCGACGTCGGTCGACCGGCCGGTGCCCGACTACGTGGCGGAGCTCGCGACGCCGCTCGCCGGCCTCAGGATCGGCGTGCTGCGCGAATTCATGGGCGAAGGTCTCGAGGCCGGCACCGGTGACCGCGTCCGGGAGGCCATCGACGTCTACCGCCGCCTCGGTGCGACGGTCGTGGACGTCAGCTGCCCGAAGCTGCCGCTGTCGGTGCCGACCTACTACGTGGTGGCGCCGGCCGAATGTTCCTCGAACCTCTCGCGCTTTGACGGCGTCCGGTTCGGGTACCGCTGCGAGAACCCGCGCGACCTGCTCGACCTGTACCAGCGCTCCAGGGCCGAGGGTTTCGGTCCCGAGGTACAGCGGCGCATCATGACCGGGACCTACGTGCTGTCGGCGGGATACTACGACGCGTACTACCTGCAGGCGCAGAAGGTCCGGTCCCTGATTGCCGACGATTTCCGGCGCGCCTTCACCGAGGTCGACCTCATCCTGTGCCCGACCGCGCCAGGACCTGCGTTCCCGATCGGTGCGAAGGTCGACGACCCGGTGACGATGTACCTGAACGACATCTATACGATCGGCGCGAACCTCGCCGGCCTGCCGGCGATGTCCATCCCGTGCGGCTTTGACGGCGCGCTGCCGGTCGGTCTGCAGCTGATCGGACCGCATTTCTCCGAAAGCCGGATGCTGTCCGCTGCCCACGCTTACCAGCGCGAGACCGACTGGCACGTGCGCGTGCCGGCGGCCTACGCCTGAGGACCTGTCATGACGCAAGAAGCCAAGTGGGAAGTCGTCATCGGGCTCGAGATCCACGCCCAGCTCGCGACGCGCTCGAAGATCTTCTCCGGCAGCCCGACCGCCTACGGGGCGGAACCGAACACCCAGGCGGACCTCGTCGACCTCGGCTACCCCGGCGTGCTGCCGGTGCTGAACGCCGAGGCCGTGCGCATGGCCGTGAAGTTCGGGCTCGCGACCGGGTCCAAGGTCGCCGCGCGGTCCGTTTTCGCGCGCAAGAACTACTTCTATCCCGACCTGCCGAAGGGCTACCAGATCAGCCAGTACGAGCGGCCGATCGTCGAGGACGGATCGCTCGAGATCGTCCTGGATGACGGCGCGAGGAAGACGATCGGCATCACGCGGGCGCATCTGGAGGAGGATGCCGGCAAGTCGCTGCACGAGGGCATGGTCGGCGCCAGCGGCATCGACCTCAACCGGGCCGGCACGCCGCTGCTGGAGATCGTCTCCGAGCCCGACCTGCGTTCGGCCAAGGAGGCCATCGCCTACCTGAAGAAGATCCATACGCTGGTCCGCTACCTCGAGATCTGCGACGGCAACATGCAGGAAGGATCCTTCCGCTGCGATGCCAACGTCTCGGTGCGCCGCTTCGGCGATCCCAAGTTCGGCACCCGCTGCGAGATCAAGAACGTCAATTCCTTCCGCTTCGTCGAGAAGGCGATCAACTACGAGGTGGCGCGCCAGATCGACGTGATCGAGGGTGGCGGCAAGATCGTCCAGGAAACCCGCCTGTACGACTCCGCCAAGGACGAAACCCGCTCGATGCGCTCCAAGGAAGAGGCGAACGACTACCGCTACTTCCCCGATCCCGACCTCCTGCCGGTGCTGATCGAGCCGGCGTTTGTCGCCGCCGTCCGGGCCACCCTGCCGGAGCTGCCGGACGAAAAGTCGGCGCGGCTGCAGTCGGCCTGCGGCCTGTCCGAATACGACGCGGGCGTGCTCTGCTCGAGCCGGGAACTCGCCGATTACTACGAGGCGACGCTGGCCGCGATGCCGGCGGCGGCCGACGCGGCGGCGCAGAAGGCGAACGCGAAGCTCGCCGCGAACTGGGTCATGGGCGACCTTTCTGCGGCGCTCAACAAGGACAACCTCGATGTCACCGCGGCGCCGATCGGTGCTTCCCGCCTCGCGGGACTGCTCGCGCGCATCGTCGATGCGACGATCTCGGGCAAGATCGCCAAGGAGGTCTTCGAGGTCATGTGGGCCGGCGGCCAGACGGCGGACGAGGTGATCGATGCCCGTGGACTGCGCCAGATCACGGATACCGGGGCCATCGAGAAGGCGATCGCGCAGGTCATGGCGGCGAGCCCGGGGCAGCTCGCCGAGTACCGGGCCGGCAAGGACAAGCTGTTCGGCTATTTCGTCGGCCAGGCGATGAAAGCGACCCAGGGCAAGGCCAATCCCGCGGCGCTGAACGAGATCCTGCGCAAGATGCTTGCCGGACCCTGAGGGCAGGCGGATGGCCGACCAAGAAGGCAGCCAGCGGCCACCGCTTCGGCCGGACCTCAAGGTGCGCCGTAACGACGGCGACCGCCTGACGCGCTTCCTGTTCGATCGCTTCCCGGTGCGCGGGCACCTCGTCCACCTGGATGCGACCTTCCGGGCGCTGGTCGAGCACCACGACTACCCGCCGGTGGTGCGCGAGACGCTCGGCGAGGCGCTGGCGGCGACGGCGCTGCTGGTTGCGACGCTCAAGTTCGAGGGCCTGCTGACGCTGCAGATGCAGGGCGACGGGCCGATGCATCTGCTGGTCGCGCAGAGCACCCACGGCCACGCCATGCGCGGCGTGGCCCGCTACTCGGTGCCGCCGGCCTCGCGCGACCTGCGCGAGCAGCTCGGCCTCGGCCGGGTCACGGTCACGGTCGAGAACGTCGATCGCACGTCCCGCTACCAGGGGGTCGTGCCGCTGGCCGGTGGCCGCATCGCCGAATGCCTCGAGGGGTATTTCCGCAATTCCGAGCAGCTGCCGAGCAGGCTGTGGCTGGCCGTGACCCCGGAGCGCGCCGCCGGGCTCCTGTTGCAGCGACTGCCGGTCGGTGCCACCTCGTCGGCCGAAGAGGACCTGAACGAAGTGGCAGAGGCCGACGAGGACTGGCGCCGGGTCGTGATGCTGGCCGAGACCCTGACCCCGCACGAACTGGTCAGCCTGGGCGCGGGCGATATCGTGCACCGTCTCTTCCACGAGGAAGACGTCCGGCTGTTCGAGCCTACCCCGGCATTCTTCCAGTGCACCTGCTCGCGCGAGCGTGTCGCCGGCATCCTGCGCTCGCTCGGCGCGGAGGAGATCCGCTCGATCGTCGAGGAGCGCGGCAATGTCGAGGTACGCTGCGAGTTCTGCAATCGCGCCTACCAGTTCGACGCGGTCGACGCCACGACCCTGTTCGTCGCCGCGCCGGCGGTGCCGCCGGGCATTCACTAGGGTTGTGATGCCGCGGCATCGGGCGTCAGCATGACTTGCGTCAAACCGCCGGGCGCGAGCCGCCCGCACCTGAAGCGTGGCGCCGCCCTGCCCGTCGCGCTGCTTGTCGCCGTGGCGGCGGCCGCTGCCCCGCCGAAGGCGGCCGCACCCGCCGCGGGCCACCCGGCCATCGGCGTCTGGCGGACCGAGTACCGGGACGGTTGCGTCGAGACCTACTACCTGCACGGTGACGGTACCATCGTCCATACCAGCGGCGAGGCGGTCAGCCGGGGCGTCTACTCGGTCAGCGCGCACCCGGCGGGCAACGGCGCCTTCGTGCTCGTGGAGCGGCCGGCGCAGAGCAACGGCCGCCCTGACTGCGGCGGCGCCGTCACGACGGCGGGCGGGGCTGCCGCGCTCTACGTCTTTTTCGACCCGGAGCACCAGCAGATGCTCGCCTGCTACGACGGCGCGGGCCGGCAGTGCTTCGGTCCGCTCCTGCGCATGGACGGACCGGCGACCTAGAACGACCCGGCTTGCCACCCCGCGGGCGCGGTGATAGCGTCTGCCCATGAGTGTCGGAGCCGTCCTGAGCGCCTCGTTCCCAGTCCCCGGCCCCCGGTCGCCGCGGCTTGCGCTCGGCCTCCTCCTTCTGCGCCCCTAGGCGCACCACTACACGCGCTACCGGTCGGCGCCTACAAGACCGGAAACAGTCCAGAGAAGCCCAGAGTAGGGATCCCCGCGGTCTCCTGTAGCCTTTCCCGTGCGAGAGTAGTGCCATGCTGCGCAATCCGTCCGCCAAGTACCGTCCCTTCGCGCCCATCCCGCTGGCCGACCGTCAGTGGCCGTCGCGGACCATCACCCGTCCACCCACCTGGTGCAGCGTCGACCTGCGCGACGGCAACCAGGCGCTCATTGAGCCCATGGATGCCGCCCGCAAGTGGCGCATGTTCGACACGCTGGTCGAACTCGGTTTCAAGGAAATCGAGGTCGGCTTCCCGGCGGCCTCGCAGACCGACTTCGACTTTGTCCGCGACCTGATCGACCGCAGGCGCATCCCGGACGACGTCACGGTGCAGGTGCTGACCCAGGCCCGCGAGGACCTGATCAGCCGCACCTTCGAGAGCCTGAAGGGCGTCAAGCGGGCGGTGCTGCACCTCTACAACTCGACCTCGACGACGCAGCGGCGGGTCGTCTTCCGGCTCGACCGCGCCGGCATCATCGATATCGCCGTCAAGGGTGCCGAGGCGGTGCGGCGGCACGCGCTCCTCGCCCCGGAGACCGACTGGGTGTTCCAGTACAGCCCCGAGAGCTTCACCGGCACCGAGCTCGATTTCGCGGTCGAGATCTGCGACGCGGTCACCGCGGTCTGGCAGCCGACCCCGGCCCGGAAGGTGATCCTGAACCTGCCGGCCACCGTCGAGATGGCGACGCCGAACGTCTATGCCGACCAGATCGAATGGTTCTGCCGGCACGTCAGGAACCGCGACGCGCTGATCATCAGCCTGCACCCGCATAACGACCGCGGCACCGGCGTCGCCGCCGCCGAGCTCGGCATGATGGCGGGTGCGGACCGGGTCGAGGGCACGCTATTCGGTAACGGCGAGCGCACCGGCAACGTCGACATCGTCACGCTCGCCCTGAACCTCTACACGCAGGGCGTCGACCCCGGGCTCGATTTCTCGAACATCAACGCGGTAGCGCGCTGCGCCGAGGCCTGCAACCAGCTGCCGATCCACCCGCGTCACCCGTACGTCGGGGATCTGGTGTTCACGGCCTTCTCGGGCTCGCACCAGGATGCGATCAAGAAGGGCCTGGCGGCGCTCGCGCCGAACGACCCGTGGGACGTGCCGTACCTGCCGATCGATCCGGCCGACGTCGGGCGGACCTACGAGTCGATCATTCGCGTCAACAGCCAGTCGGGCAAGGGCGGCGTGGCGTACCTGCTCGAGCGTGACTACCACCTGGTGCTGCCGCGCCGCCTGCAGATCGAGTTCAGCCGGGTCGTCCAGGAGCGTGCCGACGCGACCGGCAAGGAGCTGTCGGCATCCGAGATCTACGGCCTGTTCGATGCGGAGTACCTCGCGGCCCGCACGCCGATCAGCTACCGCTCGCATCAGCTCGCCGCCTCCGCCGATGCCCAGGATCGCGAGCGGATCGCCCTCACCGTCGAGCGTGACGGCCACGTGCAGACCCTGCACGGCACCGGCTCCGGCCCGATCGACGCGATCGTCCGGGCGCTCGCGCTGCCGATCGACGTCGTCGCCTACGAGGAACACTCGGTGGGCAGCGGCAGCGGCGCGACGGCGGTCGCCTACGTCGAGATCTCGACGCCGGGCGGGCGGGCGCTGTTCGGCGTCGGCAAGCACCCGAACATCATCACGGCGTCCCTGCTGGCGGTCCTCTCGGCGGTCAACCGGGCGCAGCGTCTCGGCGCGCTCAGCGTCGCGATCGCCCCGCCGACCGGCACCTGAGGGACCGCGTCCGCGGCGGCGGCGGCCCGGCCCCGGGGCGCTAGCCGCCGCCGTCGACGCTGTGGATATAGGCCTCGCCGCCGAGCCGGTTCATCTGCTCGACGATCCACGCCTGACGATGGAGGAGGTACACGCTCGGCTCATCGGCGTGCAGCCGGCTCGGCGCCGGCAGGACGCCGGCAAGCAGCGCCGCCTCGCCACGCGTCAGCCGGGCGGCCGGCTTGTGGAAGAACTGCTCGGCGGCCGGGCCCACCCCGTAGACGCCATGGCCGAACTCGGCGACGTTCAGGTACACCTCGAGGATCCGCTGCTTCGACCAGAGCGTCTCGATCAGGAGCGTGAGGTAGGCCTCGAGGCCCTTGCGCACGAAGCTCGGCCCGGACCACAGGAAGAGGTTCTTCGCGACCTGCTGCGAGATCGTGCTCGCGCCGCGCAGGCGCTTGCCGCGCTCGCGCGCCTTGACGGCCTTGTCGATCGAATCGAAGTCAAAGCCCGGGTGGTAGGCGAACTTCTGGTCCTCGGAGGCGATCACGGCGAGCTTGGCGTGCCGCGATATGTCGGCGTAGGGCGTCCAGCGGTAGCGCGCCCGGTACCCGGATTCGCCGCTCTTCCAGGCGGCGAGGTAGCTGCCGGCGATGAACGAGGTGAGCGGCGGGTTCACGAAACGCAGGGCCAGCACCAAGAGCACGCTGCCGCCGAGCGCGATCGCGAACGCCCAGAGGAGGATCCGCCGCAGACGCCTCACGGGCGGATCCTTGCGCCGACCGGCGGATCGGTCAGGCGTCGACCCGGGTGACCGACTCGATGACCACCGGCTCCACCGGCACGTCGCCGTGATGGCCACGCTGGCCGGTCTTGACTGCGGCGATCTTGTCGATCACGTCCATGCCGTCCTTGACGCGACCGAACACGGCGTAGCCGAAGCTGCCCGGCCGCTGGTCGAGGAAGGCGTTGTCCTTCAGGTTGACGAAGAACTGCGAGGTGGCGCTGTTGATGTCGTCGGTGCGCGCCATCGACAGCGAGCCACGCAGGTTCTTCAGGCCGTTGCCGGCTTCGTTCTTGATCGGCGCGTGGCCCTTCTTCTGTTCCATCTCCGGCGACATGCCGCCGCCCTGGATCACGAAACCGGGAATCACGCGGTGGAACACGAGGCCGTCGAAGAAGCCCTCGTCGGCATAGCGCAGGAAGTTCTCGACCGTGATCGGCGCCTCCTCGGCGTGCAGCTCGACGGTAAAGGTACCTAGCGAAGTCTTGAAGCTGAGCATGGGGTCGTCCCTGGGGTTGGCGCGCTCTAGACGCGGTGTGCATGAAATCGAGGCGCGCAGTTTAGCCCGGCCGGCGCCCCGCGGTCGCGCGCTCGTGGCCGGCGAGGTCGCGGTGCGTGGCCACTGCGACAAGCCCGGCCGCGGCGAACAGATCGCGCACGGCCGGACCCTGCGTGCAGCCGTGCTCGACGACCAGCAGGCCCCCGGTCCGCAGCCGGCCCGGTGCCCCACCGGCGACGGCGGCGAGCGCCTCGAGGCCGGTGTCGCCGCCGACGAGGGCCGCGCGCGGCTCGTGGTCGAGGCCGCCGCTCGCCAGATGCGGGTCGGCGGCGGCCAGGTACGGCGGATTGCTGGCGATGGCGTCGAAGGCGAGACCCGCGGGCAGCGGCTCGTACCAGCTGCCGATCCGCAGCGTGACATTACCGAGGCGATGGGCGGCGGCGTTGTCCCGCGCCACGGCGGCCGCGGCCGCACAGGCGTCGGTCAGCCAGACCGCCGCGTCGCTCCGTTCGCGGGCGACCGCGAGGCCGATCGCCCCGGATCCGGTCCCGAGGTCGAGCACCGTCGGGCCCGGCCGGTCGCGGAGTTCGGCGAGCAGCAGGTCGACCAGGAGTTCCGATTCCGGCCGCGGCACCAGCACGTCCGGCGTCACGCGCAGCGTCATCGACCAGAATTCGCGCGCCCCGAGCAGGTAGGCGACCGGCACGCCGGCGGCCCGCTGGCCGAGCAGGCTCGCAAAACGGCCGGCCGTCGCCGCGTCGAGCGGCGCCTCCGGGTAGGCGAGCAGCCGGCTGCGCGGCCAGTCGAGCAGGTGGGCGAGCAGGATCTCGGCGTCGACCCGCCCGCCGTCGCCGCCCCCGAGCGTCACGGCGGCAGTCTCGAGAGCGGCGGCCAGCGTGGTCTGCATGCCGCCATTATAGGAACTTCGCGCCGGCGCTATTCGATACTCTCGCCGTGCAGCGCGACGTCCAGGCCCTCGCGTTCCTCGTCTTCGCTGACCCGCAGCCCCAGGGTCAGGTCGAGCAGCTTGAACAGCACGAAGCTCACCGTGAAGCCGTAGACGACGGTCACGCCGACGCCGAGCGCCTGCGCGGCGAGCGACCCGGCCGTACCGCCGATCGCCGGGTCCGCCAGCGGTCCGGTCAGGAGCGCGCCGGCGATGCCGCCGAGGCCGTGCACGCCGAAGGCATCCAGCGAGTCGTCGTAGCCGAGCGCGTGCTTGAGGGCGGTCGCGCCCCAGAAGCAGACGACGCCGGCGACGAGACCGATGAACACCGCCGCGCCCGGCCCGACGAAGCCCGAGGCCGGCGTGATGGCCACGAGGCCGGCAACGGCACCCGAGGCGATGCCGAGCACCGACGGCTTGCGCTTGGTCGCCCACTCGGTCGCGGTCCAGGCGAGCGCGGCGGCGGCGGCCCCGAGCTGCGTGGTGAGCATGGCGAGGCCCGCACGGCCGTCGGCCGCCCCGGCCGAGCCCGCGTTGAAGCCGAACCAGCCGACCCACAGGAGGCCCGTGCCGATGACGGTCAGGACCAGGTTGTGCGGAGCCATCGAAAAGCGCCCGTAGCCGGTCCGCTTGCCCATGACGAGCGCGCCGGCGAGGCCGGCGACGCCGGCATTGATATGGACGACCGTGCCGCCCGCGTAGTCGAGCACGCCGCGACCGGCCAGCCAGCCACCCGGTTCCCAGACCCAGTGGGCCACCGGCACGTAGACGAGCAGCGACCACAGGGTCATGAACACGACCATCGCCGAGAACTTCATCCGTTCCGCGAAGGCGCCGCAGATCAGCGCCGCCGTGACGATGGCAAAGGTCAGCTGGAACATCGCCTCTACGGTTTCGGGAATGGTCGGTGCGAGCGGCGAGACGCTGATCAGGCCGCTCGCCTTGTCGAACGTCAGGCCGTGGAACAGCGCGCGGTCGAGGCCGCCGATGAACGGCGTGCCGGGCGTGAGCGCCAGGCTGTAGCCGATCGCCCACCACAGGAGCGTCACGAGCGCGGCGATCGAGAAGCTTTGCATCAGCATCGACAGCACGTTCTTCTTGCGGACCATGCCGGCATAGAAGAGCGCCGTCCCGGGCACGGTCATCATGAGGACGAGCGCGGTCGCGACCAGCATCCAGGCGGTGTCGCCGGCCGACAGGTTGGCGACCGGCACCAGGCCGGTGGCGGGGCTGTCGGCGAAGGCGGGCACGCCGCAGAGGGCGAGACCGAGTCCGGCCGTGCGGGTCAGCACACCGGACGGGACCGGCGGGGCGGGGGCGGTAGGCATCGGGCGCTCCTGAACGGGCGCAGGGGCGCCACGCGACGCGTCATGCAGGAGGCGTGCCAGAGCGCCCGACGGCGCGCCGGCGGTGGATTGCGCCGCCCCTCGGGAGGCCGGTCGGTGGCGACCGGGATCCGGTTTGCACCGTTTGGGTGCACGCCGGCCTGGCGGTTGCGCCCGGTTGGTGCGTGCTACCGCCGCCGACCGCGGACTACTCGGCGAGGGCGGCGAGCTGTTCGGTCTGGTACTCGCGCAGCAGCGGGTCGATCACGTCGTCCAGGTCGCCACCGACGATGTCCTCGAGCTTGTAAAGGGTGAGCTCTATGCGGTGATCGGTCAGCCGGCCCTGCGGGAAGTTGTAGGTGCGGATCCGCTCGGAGCGGTCGCCGGTGCCGACCTGCAGGCGGCGCGTCGCCGCCTGCTGCGCTTCCTGCTTTTCACGCGCCGCCGCCAGGAGCTTCGCCTTCAGCAGCGACAGGGCCCGGGAGCGGTTCTTGTGCTGCGAGCGCTCGTCCTGGCATTCGACGACGATGCCGGTCGGCAGGTGGGTCATGCGCACGGCGGAGTCGGTCTTGTTGACGTGCTGGCCGCCCGCGCCGGAGGCGCGGTAGGTGTCCACCTTCAGGTCGGCATCGGCGATGGGCACGTCCTCGACCTCGGCGAGTTCGGGCAGGATGGCCACCGTGCAGGTCGAGGTATGGATGCGACCCTGCGCCTCGGTGGCCGGAACGCGCTGCACGCGATGGGTGCCGGATTCGAACTTCAGGCGCGCGAAGGCGCCGCGGCCGACGAACCGGCTGATCACCTCGCGGTAGCCACCGTGTTCGCCGCGGTTTTCCGACAGGACCTCGACCTGCCAGCCGCAGCGGTCGGCATAGCGGCTGTACATCCGGAACAGGTCGCCGGCGAAGATCGCCGCTTCGTCGCCACCCGCACCGGCGCGGATCTCGACGTAGATGTTGGAGTCGTCCCGGGGGTCCTTCGGGATCAGGGACAGCTCGAGCTCGCGCTCCTCGCCGTCGATGGTCGCCTTCAGCCGGCGCAGTTCATCGTCGGCCATCGCGCGCATGTCCGCGTCCTCGCCGCCGGCCAGGGCCTGGGTGTCGGCGACCTCGCGCTCGAGCTCCCGGAAGCGGCGAAAGCGCTGCACGGCCGGCTCGATGCGCGCGTATTCCATCGACAGGTCGCGGAACTGGCCGCTCTTGCCGCTGACCGACGGGTCGCCGAGCAGTCGGCCGACTTCCTCGTAGCGTTCGGCCAGACGTTCGAGCTTGGCGCGGATCGACGACCTCATGGCTCGTCGTCGATCTGGAAGATCTGCCGGGCCGCGGCGACCAGCGCCGCGTCGCCGGCGCGTCCTGCCTCGCGCAGCGTATGGGTCGGGGCATGTATCAGGCGATGGGTCAGCGTGTCGGCCAGATACGCGAGCACGTCGTCGGGCGAGCGGCCGGCGTGCAGCATGCGGCGTGCCTGGTCGAGCGTCTGCGCCCGCAGCGTTTCGGCCGCGTCGCGCATGGCGCGAATGGTGGGTACGGCCTCGCGGCCACGCTGCGCGGCCATGAAGCTCGCCACTTCCTCGCGGATCAGGGCGCGCGCTTCGCGGGCCTCCTGCTCGCGGGCGGCGAGGTTGCCATCGACCACCGTCTGCAGGTCGTCGATCGTATAGAGGTACACGTCCTCGAAGTCCGCGACCGATGCTTCGATATCGCGCGGGACGGCGATGTCGACCATGAACATCGGCTTGCGGCGACGGGCGTTGAGCGCGGCCGCCACGTGGCTCCTGAGCAGCACCGGCTCCGGGCTCGCCGTCGAGCTGATGACGATATCGGCCTGGGACAGGAAGGAGGGCAGGGCCTCCAGCGCGATCGCCGAGGCGTTGAACTCGCCGGCCAGCGCCTGGGCGCGCTCGAGGCTGCGGTTGGCGATGATCATCCGCGAGATGCCCTGGCCGTGCAGATGGCGCGCGGCGAGCGCGATGGTTTCGCCGGCGCCGATCAGGAGCGCCGTGTGATTCTCGAAACCGGCGAAGATCTGCCGTGCGAGACCCACCGCGGCGTAGGCGACGGAAACGGCGTTGGCACCGATCCGCGTTTCCGTGCGTACGCGCTTGGCGACCGAGAAGGTTGCCTGGAAGAGGCGGTTAAGCTCGGGCCCGGCGGTTCCCGCCTCCTGCGCCGCGCGGTAGGCGTCCTTCAGCTGGCCGAGGATCTGCGGCTCGCCGATGACCAGCGAGTCGAGGCCCGAGGCGACGGCGAAGGCGTGCTCCACCGCGGCATCGTCAGCGAGTTCGTAGAGCGACTGGGTCAGCGACACGGCGTGCCCGTGATAGGTCTCGAGCCACGAACTCAGCCGGTCCGGGGCATCGGTGACGCAGTACAGCTCCGTCCGGTTGCAGGTCGAGACGATCAGGTTCTCGGTCGTGCCGCCGTCGCGCCGCAGGTCGGCGAGCGCGCCCGCCACGCGCGTCGGGTCGAAGACGACGCGCTCGCGGATCTCGAGCGGCGCAGTGCGGTGGTTGATCCCTACGACGAGCAGCGGCATCAGGGGGTTAGGGCTCTGGAAGCAATGCGGAATTCTCGGCCACCTGCGCCGTTCCGGCAAGCGCGCAGCGACTGGGACGATCCATCGGCTATAGTGAGGCCATGCCCTACCGACTGCCGCTTGCCGCCGTCCGAGCCTGGATTCATCGTGCCGCCACGCTCGCCTGTCTGTCTTTGGCGACCTCCCAGGCCGCATCGGCGCTGCCGAGCGAGCACCTCGTCGCCGCGGAGGTCGCCCTCGGCCGCGGCGAATATCCCGAGGCGGTGCGCACGCTGGAGGCGAGCCTCAAGGGTCGGTTCGACGCCGACGTCGCGACCCGCGCGGCGAGGATCGCCTTTGATTACAACCAGTGGCACGCGCTGGAGCGGCTCGCCGGCAACTGGCTTGCCCACGACGGCGCGTCGGAGGCCGCGCGGCGGTTCCGGGCGATCGCCCGCCTGCAGCTCGACCGGCCGCACGAGGCCGCGCAGGACCTTCGGGTGCTGATCAAGAGCGCCTACGCGACACCCGAGGCCGCGTTTGCCGGCCTGCAGGAGGCGCTTGCCGGCATCGATGCGACGGGCACCGCGGCGGCGGCGCTCGCCGAACTCGTGCCCGAATACCCTAAGGTGGTCGAGGCCCACGTCGCCCACGCCGAGCTCAGCCTGCGTTCGCTGAACTCGCCGCAGGCACTCGCGAGCGCCGAGCGGGCGCTCGCGCTGCGTCCCGGCGATCGCGAGGCACTGTGGATCCGGGCCCGCGCGCACGTGCTGGCGCGGCACTGCGAACTCGGCGTTGGCGAGGCCTCGGGTCTGGCCGCGGAAGGCTCGCCGCGCGACCGGCTGCTGTACGCGTGGCTCGCCAGCGCCTGCGGTCACGCCGAGGAGGTGAAGGGTCTGCTGCGCGAGCTGGCGAAGCAGCCGGCGCTGCGCGCCGATGCGCTCGAGCTGATCGCCGGCAACGCCTTCGAGGCCGGCCAGCTCGACGAGGCCGAGACCGCCTTCCGCGACGCTTCCGCGGCCGGCCGCGCGCCGGACGCCGCGACCTTCGGTCTCGCGCAGGTCGCCGAGCGGCGCGGCAACCGCCAGGAAGCCGAGCGTCTGTATTCGACGATCGCGACCGGCTCGCGCGCCGTTGCCGCACAGCTCGCGCTCTACCGGCTGCTGAACGAGGACGGCGCGACCGACCTCGCTGCCCGGGTCTACGACCAGTTTGTCGCGGCGACCCCGGAGCGGGTCGGCGCGACCATTTCGCGCGCCGAGTTCATGACCACGCACGGCCGCCCGGGTGAAGCCGTTGCCCTGTGCGACCGCGCGCTGCGCGTGTATCCGGACGATGCCGGCATCGCGATGACCCGCGCCGCCGCGCTCGACCGCGCCGATCGCGTCGATGCCGCGCTCGACTCCCTGCGTAACCTGCGCCGCGCCCGGCCCGGCGATCCGACCGTGGCCAATTCGCTCGGCTACACGCTGGCCGACCGGGGCCGGGACCTCGGCGAGGCCGAGCGGCTGATCCGTGACGCGCTCGTTGCCCGGCCGGACAGCGCGGCGATCCAGGACAGCCTGGGCTGGGTGCTCTTCCGGCAGAACCGTGCCAACGAGGCGATCCCCTGGCTCGAGCGCGCCTACGCCGCGGATCCGGAGGCCGAGGTCGCCAGTCACCTCGGCGAGGCCCGCTGGGCCGCCGGTGACCGGGCTGGCGCCGAGCGGACCTGGCGCGACGCGCTCAAGCGCACCGTCGATCGGCAACTGTTGATCGACACCCTCGCCCGTCACGGGCTGGGCAGCGGCCCGGGCGACGCTCCGCCGCAGCCATGAAGCCGGCGGCCGGAGTCCTGCTCGCGGCCGCCATGCTGCAGGTCGGCGGCTGCGGCACGACGCCGTCGCGACCGGACGCGGGCGCCGTGCTCGCCGCCGGTGCCTGGCCGGACGACTGGCAGGCGAGCGGCAAACTCGCGGTACGGGACGCCGGTAACGGCTTCAATGCGCGTTTCGTCTGGCGCGAGACGCCCGGCCAGAGCGCGCTCGACGTCCGCGGCCCGCTCGGCATCGGTGCGGTGCACCTGACACGGACCGCGGAGCGCATCGTCCTCGACGACGGCCGGGAGCGGCAGACGGTCGACGCGCCGTTCGACGCGCTCGAGGCGACGCTCGCCGCCCGGCTCGGCGCGCCGCTGCCGCTCGCCCCGTTGCGCTACTGGCTCCTGGGGCGGGCCGATCCCGCCGCGTCGGCCGAGGTGGACGCGGGCGATCCCGGCGTCTTTGTCCAGTACGGATGGCGGGTCACGGCACGCGGCGGCGGGCTCGCGCCGGACGGCCGCCGGACCTTGCCGCACGAAGTCGTCGTCGAGCGCGCTCCCAGCCGGATCCGGGTCGTCGTCGACGACTGGCAGGTGCCCGGTGGGGCCCGTCCGCCATGAGCGGACGCTCGGCCGGCTGGCCGGCTCCGGCAAAACTCAACCTGTGCCTGCACGTCACCGGCCGGCGCGCCGACGGGTATCACGAGCTGCAGACGGCCTTTCAGCTGCTCGATTACGGCGACGAGCTCGCCTTCACGCCGCGGGCCGACGGCGTCATCGACCGACCGCTCGGTGCGCCGGGCGTGCCCGCCGAGGAGGACCTCGTGGTGCGCGCCGCCCGGCTGCTGCGGTCCGCGGCCGGCGACCCGGGGCTCGGCGCGTCGATCGAGGTGATCAAACGACTGCCGGCCGGCGGCGGTCTGGGCGGCGGCAGCTCGGATGCGGCAACCACCCTGGTCGCCCTCAACAGGCTCTGGCGGCTTAGGCTCGGCACCACGGACCTCGCCACGCTCGGAGAGCGCCTCGGTGCCGACGTCCCGCTCTTCGTCGGCGGCCTCTCCGCGTGGGGCGAGGGGGTCGGCGAGCGGCTGACGCCGCTCGCCCTGCCGCCGGCCTGGTACGCGGTGGTCTTTCCGGGGCAGGGTTCGGCGACCCGGGAAGTGTTTCAGGCACCTGAATTGACAAGAAATTCTCCAAAAGTCACAATTGGGAGTTTCCTCGCCCAACTTGCGGCCGGTGCGACCTTGAGGAACGACCTCGAACCGGTCGTGCGGGCTCGGCACGGCGGTGTGCGCGAGGCACTAGAATGGCTGGGCAAACGCGGCACGGCGCGCCTGACGGGCAGCGGTGCCTGTGTGTTCGCCGCCTTCACGACCGCCGCCGCCGCCGGGGCCGCGCTGGTCGGGTTGCCGGCGGAATGGACGGGATTCGTGGCGCGCGGCGTGAACCGCTCGCCGCTGTTGGATCGCGGCGTCGCGGACGGTTAACGGTTGGGGCGTCGCCAAGTGGTAAGGCAGCGGATTTTGATTCCGCCATGCGAAGGTTCGAATCCTTCCGCCCCAGCCAACTGTCGATGTCGGCCGTGCCCGGGCGGTCGTGGGTAGCTTAGGCGCAGTGCCGAGTGGAGGCCGAGCGGTGGATCAATCGACGATGGCCGTGTTTACCGGCAATGCGAATCCGGCGCTCGCGCAGGAGATCGCCCGGCACCTGACGTTGCCGCTGGGACGCGCCTATGTCGGCCGCTTCAGCGACGGCGAGGTCACCGTCGAGCTCATGGAAAACGTGCGCGGCCGCGACGTCTACATCGTGCAGCCGACCTGTGCGCCCGCCAACGACACGCTGATGGAACTGCTGGTGATGGCCGATGCCTGCCGCCGCGCCAGTGCGGGGCGGATCACCGCGGTCGTGCCGTATTTCGGCTATGCCCGCCAGGACCGCCGGCCGCGCGCCACGCGCGTCGCGATCACGGCGAAGCTCGTCGCCAACATGATCACGCGGGCGGGCGTCGATCGGGTGCTGACCGTCGACCTGCATGCCGACCAGATCCAGGGGTTCTTCGACATTCCGGTCGACAACGTCTATGCCTCGCCGGTGCTGCTCGGCGACGCGTGGAAGCATTATCACGAGAAGATCATCGTCGTCTCGCCCGACGTCGGTGGTGTCGTACGCGCCCGGGCGCTCGCGCAGCGCCTGGACGATGCGGACCTCGCGATCATCGACAAGCGCCGGCCGCGGCCGAACGAGTCCAAGGTGATGAACATCATCGGCGACGTCGAGGGCAAGATCTGCGTGCTGGTCGACGACATGGTCGACACGGCCGGGACTCTGTGCCAGGCGGCGGCGGCGCTGAAGGCCGAGGGCGCGATCCGCGTCGTCTCCTACATCACGCATCCGGTGCTGTCGGGACAGGCGATCGAGCGCATTTCGACGTCGGTTCTGGACGAGCTGGTGGTCACGGACACCATACCGCTGTCGGAAGCCGCGCGGACGTGCAGCAAGATCCGCCAGCTGTCGGTGGCGGGCCTCTTGGCCGAGACGATGCGCCGGATCCGCGATGAGGAATCGGTCAGCTCGCTTTACATCGACTGACGTTGCAGGAGTTTGGTTGACCGGCCCGCCTGGCGGGCCGGTCGTTTCGGTGCCGGTTCCGCCGGCGCCATTGGTAGAGGTCCCAAGCCAGGTCGCGGGCGCGGGATGCTCGTTCAGTTAGCGTGTTATCAGGAGTCATCATGCAGACCAAGTTTGAACTGATCGCGGAAGCCCGCGATGAGCAGGGGAAGGGTGCGAGCCGCCGCCTGCGTCATCACGGCCGCATTCCGGCGATTCTCTATGGCGGTCGGTCGGAGCCCACGGCTCTGACGCTCGACCACAACAAGGTGCAGCTCGCGCTCGAGCACGAGCGGTTCTATTCCTCGATCATCACGATCAAGGTCGGCAGCGAGCCGCAGACGGCGATTCTGCGCGACGTGCAGCGCCACCCCTGGAAGAACCAGATCGTCCATCTCGATCTGCAGCGCGTTCTCGAGGACGAGCCGGTGCGGATCGCCGTACCGCTGCACTTCAAGGGCGCGGAGATCTGCCCGGGCGTCAAGACCGAAGGCGGCATGGTCTCGCACCTCAAGAACGAGATCGAGGTCACCTGCCTGCCGAAGGACCTGCCCGAGTACATCGAGGTGGACCTGTCGGCCCTGCACCTGAACGCCTACCTGCACCTGTCGGAGCTGACGCTGCCGGCCGGTGTGCAGGCGGTGGACATCGTCCAGGGTCGCGACCCGGCGGTCGTGTCGATCCACGGCCAGCGTGCCGAGGATCCGGAACCGGCAGCGGCAGCGGCGGCCGATCCGAAGGCGGCGGCAGCGCCGGCGGCGGGGGCCAAGGCTGCGGCCGGCGCCAAGCCGGACGCGAAGGCTGCCCCGGCCAAGAAGTAAGGCCTTAGGGTGCCGACGACGGTCCGGGGTGCGCGCAGGCGTGCCCCGGATCGCGTCGTTTAGGCGCCCGGGGAACTCTCGTGCCCGGACTGGATCTCAAACTCATCGTCGGCCTCGGCAATCCGGGGCCGGAGCATGCCCGGACCCGGCACAACGCCGGGTTCTGGTTTGTCGATGCGCTGGCCGGTCGCTACGGTGGTACCGTCCGGCCCCATGCGCGCTATTCAGGGGATGTCGGTCGCCTGACCATCGATGGCCGGGAGCTCTGGTTACTGAAACCGACGACGTACATGAATCGCAGCGGCACGGCGGTCCGGGCCCTGGCCGATTACCTGAAGATCGAACCCGGCCAGACGCTCGTCGCGCACGATGAGCTCGACCTGCCCGTCGGCACGGTGCGGCTCAAATGCGGTGGTGGCTCCGGTGGCCACAACGGCCTCAAGGACCTGATCGCCCACACCGGCGACACGTTCTGGCGGATGCGCCTCGGCATCGGCCATCCCGGCAACCGGGGCGAAGTCATCGACTACGTCCTGCGGCGGGCGCCGGCGGCGGAGGAGGGCGCAATCGACGCCGCGGTGGACGAGGCCGTTGAAGCGGTGCTCGACCTGCTGCGCGATGGCCCGGATTTGGTGATGAATCGTCTGCACCGGCGCCAGCCGCCAGACTGACTGAACAGCGGGCCGCCACATCGGCGGCCCGAAACGTATTCGGGAGAGAGCGTGGGCATCAAGTGCGGCATCGTCGGTCTACCCAACGTCGGCAAGTCGACGCT
>CAIMCI010000065.1 GCA_903839465.1 uncultured Pseudomonadota bacterium | reverse complement strand
CCCGACGGGCGGCTCGTCCGGAGCCGGTGGCCCTGCCTGGCCGAACGCCAGCAGCGGCAGGAGGAGAATCAGCGCCGGGAATCGCGTCGCGCGCGACGCCAGGCGGCGCCGCGGGCCGCTAGCGGATCGTCTGGGCAATGGCCGCCAGCAGTGACGTGCTCGTAAAGCCGAGCACCAGCGTCGCCAGGGCGTTGAGGCTGAGCAGCAGGCGAAGCGCCGGCCCGCCCGAGACAACCGCGTCCGTCGCCGGCTCGTCGAAGAACATCACCTTGACGATCTTCAGGTAGTAGAACGCCGCCACCACCGAGAAGAGGAGCGCGATGCCGGCAACCCACGGCGCACCGCCCGCGATCACGGCCTGCAGGACGTAGAGCTTCGCGAAGAACCCGACGAAAGGCGGGACGCCGGCCGTGCTCATCATCAGGAACAGCATCATCCACGCGAACCACGGGCTTGACCGGGCGAGACCCTTGAAGTCGTCGATGCGGTCGCTCTCGAAGCCCTTGCGCGACAGCAGGATGATCGTGGCGAAGGAGCCGAGCGCCATCAGGACGTAGGTGACGGTGTAGAAGAGCGCCGCACGGTAGCCGGCCGGCGTGCCGGCACCGAAGCCAAGCAGGATGAAGCCGACGTTCGCGATCGTCGAGTACGCGAGCAGCCGTTTGACGTTGGTCTGCGAGAGGCCGACAAGGCTACCGAGCGCGATCGACAGGAGTGCGAGCACCGTCACCATGCCGCGCCAGGCCTCCGTCATGCCGCCGAGGCCCTCGGCCAGGACGCGGAACGCGAGCCCGAAGTAGGCGAGCTTCGGGGCCGCGCCGAGGAAGAGCGTCACGGCGGTCGGCGCACCGTGGTAGACGTCCGGCACCCACATATGAAAGGGTGCCGCGCCGAACTTGAAGGCGATGCCGGCGAGCAGGAACGCCACGCCGAAGAGGAGTCCCACGTTGTGGACCATGCCGGCGTCGACGCCGCTCGCGAGCGCGCCGAGCGAGAACGTGCCGGTGACGCCGTAAATGATCGAGATGCCGTAGAGGATCATGCCGGAGGCGATGGCACCCAGCACGAAGTACTTCATCGCGGACTCCGCCGCGACCGGCGAGTCGCGGTCGAAGGCGACCAGCGTGTACTGCGAAAGCGCCAGGATCTCGATGCCTAGGTACATCGTGAGCAGGCTCGCCGCGCTCGACATGACGAAAATACCGAGCACCGCAAAGAGCGCCAGGATGAAGAACTCGCCGTGGAAAAGGCCCCGCGCGATGAGGTAGTCGCGGCCGTAGAGGAAGGTCGCCGCGACCGAGGCGCAGGCGACGAGCTTCAGGAGCCGGGAAAGGTCGTCGTGGACGTACATCCCGTAGAGGCCCACCTCGTGGCCGCCGGGCGCGCGGGCGACGATGACCGCGGTCACCGCAAGCGCCACGAGGGCGCCGATGTAGGTCACCTGGCGGGACCGCTCCGGCAGGAAGAGGTCGACGAGCAGGATCAGGGAAATCGCCGCCAGGAGATAGATCTCCGGGGTGGCGATCGCGAGGTTGACGAGGGGCATCGGACTCATACTCGACTCTCCCGCCGCCTACAGCTTGCTCGCGGACAGGAGTTCCGCGAGGTGCTGCAGGGTCGGCTCCATCACATCGGTCAGCGGCTTCGGGTACACGCCGACGGCGATCACGGCCACGGCGAGCACGCCCAGCACCAGGAACTCGCGGCCGCCGATGTCCTCGAGCTTCGCCACCTCGTCGTTGCCGACGGCACCGAACACGACCCGCTTGACGAGCCACAGCGTGTAGGCGGCACCGGTGACGAGCGTCACCGCCGCCAGCAGCGCGTACCACGGGTTGGCGTGGAAACTCGCGATGATGACCATGAACTCGCCGACGAAACCCGATGTCGCCGGCAGGCCGGCGTTGGCCATCGCGAATAGCACCAGGAACGCGGCGAAGGTCGGCATGCGGTTGACCACGCCGCCGTAGGCGGCGATGTCGCGGGTGTGCATGCGGTCGTAGAGCACGCCGACACAGAGGAAGAGCGCGCCGGAGATGAGACCGTGCGAGATCATCTGCACCATCGCCCCGGAGAGGCCGAGCACCGCACCGTGCAGGCTGCCGGTCGCGGCGACGATATCCCAGGCGAGGAAGCAGCCGAGCGTCACGAAACCCATGTGGGCGATCGAGGAATAGGCGATCAGCTTCTTCATGTCCTGCTGGACGAGGGCGACGAGGCCGATGTAGACGACGGCCACCAGCGACAGGCCGATCATGGTCCAGCTGAGGTAGTGCGCCGCGTCCGGCGCAATGGGCAGGCTGAAGCGCAGGAAGCCGTAGCCGCCCATCTTCAGCATGATCGCGGCGAGGATCACCGAGCCGCCGGTCGGCGCCTCGACGTGAGCGTCAGGGAGCCAGGTGTGCACCGGGAACATCGGCACCTTGACGGCGAAGGCCGCGAAGAAGGCCAGGAATATCCAGACCTGCTCGTGGAAGGTCAGCCGCTGGGCGTAGAAGGCGCCGAGGTCATAGGTTCCGGCCTTCAGGTACAGGTAGATCAGCGCGATCAGCATGAAGATCGAGCCGAAGAACGTATAGAGGAAGAACTTCATCGTCGCGTAGACACGCCGCTGGCCGCCCCAGACGCCGATGATGATGAACATCGGGATCAGCATCGCCTCCCAGAAGGCGTAGTAGAGGAGCCCGTCGAGCGCGGCGAAGACGCCGATCATGACGCCCTCGAGGATGAGGAACGCCGCAAAGTACTGCGCGAGCCGCTTCGTCACCGAGCCGAACCCGGCCACGATCACGAGCACGGTAGTGAACGTGGTCAGGACGATCAGCGGCAGCGAGATGCCGTCGACGCCGAGGTAGTAGTCGGAGTGCAGGCTCGGGATCCAGGCCACGCGCTCGACGAACTGGAAAGAGGCGGTGCCGAGCTCAAAGCCCGTCCACAGCGGAATCGACAGCGCGAACGTGAGGAGCGCAACACCGAGCGACAGGCCCTTGGCGGCCCGTTCACCGGCCAGCATGACCGCGATGCCGCCGACGATCGGCAGCCAGACGAGGACGCTGAGGAGATGGGTTTGAAGCATGGTCGTTCGATCCTAGCCCGGGTTGCGTGCGCTCAAGCCCTGTAGAGGATGTAGGCAAGCAGTGCCGACAAGCCGATGATCATCGCAAACGCGTAGTGGTACAGAAGCCCCGTCTGCAGGTGACGGACGAGCGCCCCGAAGAGGCCCACGGTCCGTGCCGAACCGTTCACAAGAGCGCCGTCGATCAGGAACTGGTCACCGACCTTCCAGAATCCGGTGCCGAGCCAGCGGCTGCCGGCGGCCAGAACGCGCTCGTTGAACCAGTCGAAGTAGTACTTCTGGTCGAGCAGCCGGTAGAGCGGCGCGAACGTCTCGCCGAGGCGCGCCGGCAGGGCCGGGTTCGCGAGGTACAGGTACCAGGCGGTTGCCACGCCGGCGAGCGCGATCCAGACGGTCGGCGACTTCAGGCCGTCCACGATGAATTCGAGGGGGCCGTGCCATTCCGCGCCGAGCTTTGCCACGACGTCGTTGGCGGGCAGGACCTGGATGGCCGTGCCGAAGTAGCCCCCGAACAGCACGGGCCCCATGGTCAGGGCACCGATCAGGACCGACGGAATCGCGAGCGCCACGAGCGGCAGCGTCACGACCAGGGGGCTCTCGTGCAGGTGCTCCTTGGTGTGGTGGTCCATGCGCTCCTCGCCGTGGAAGGTCATGAACACCATCCGGAACGAGTAGAACGCCGTGACGAATACGCCGACGACGACACAGAAGTAGGCATAACCCGCGCCGGGGACCTGGCCACCCTCGAGCGCCGCATGCACCGCCTCGATGATCGAGTCCTTCGAGTAGAAGCCGGCAAAGCCCGGGAAGCCGATCAGCGCCAGCGAACCGATCATCGAGGTGAGATACGTGATCGGCATGTACTTGCGCAGACCGCCCATCTTGCGCATGTCCTGCTCGTGGTGCATGCCGATGATCACGGAACCCGCGGCCAGGAACAGCAGCGCCTTGAAGAACGCGTGGGTCATCAGGTGGAAGATCGCCACCGAATAGGCGGACACGCCGAGAGCCACGGTCATGTAGCCGAGCTGGGACAGCGTCGAATAGGCGACCACCCGCTTGATGTCGTTCTGGATGATGCCGAGGAAGCCCATAAAGAGGGCGGTCGTCGCACCGATGACGAGCACGAAGGAGCGCGCGGTCGGCGACAGCTCGAAGAGGGGCGACATGCGCGCCACCATGAAGATGCCGGCCGTGACCATCGTGGCGGCGTGGATGAGCGCCGATATCGGCGTCGGACCCTCCATCGAGTCCGGCAGCCAGACGTGCAGCGGCACCTGAGCGGATTTCCCCATTGCCCCAATAAAGAGGCAGATGCACACCACCGTCATCGCGTTCCAGCTCGCCCCCGCCCACGGCACGATGGCATGGGTCGCGATGGCGGGCGCCGCCGCGAACGCATCGGCGTAGCGAAGGGAACCCGTGTAGTAGACGATGGCCGCGATGCCCAGCACAAACCCGAAGTCGCCGACCCGGTTGACGAGGAAGGCCTTCATGTTGGCGAAGATCGCCGTCGGTCGCGTGTACCAGAAGCCGATCAGGAGGTAGGAGACGAGACCGACCGCCTCCCAGCCGAAGAAGAGCTGCAGGTAATTGTTGCTCATGACGAGCATCAGCATCGCGAAGGTAAAGAGCGATATGTAGCTGAAGAAGCGCTGGTAGCCGTCGTCCTCGTGCATGTAGCCGATCGTATAGACGTGCACCATCAGCGAGACGAAGGTCACGACCACCATCATCAGTGCCGTCAGGTGGTCGACCAGGAAGCCGATTTCGAAGCGGATGCCGTCGGTCACGAGCCACGTGTAGAGCGTGTCGTTGAAGGTCGGCGCGCCCTCGGCCAGCATCCGGTAGAGCACGAGCGCCGAGCAGGCGCACGACGTCGCGACACCGGCGATGGTCACCGAGTGCGCCCCTGCCCGGCCGATGGTCCGACCGAACAGCCCGGCGAGGATGGCGGCCGCGAGCGGCGCGAGGACGATGATCAGCAGTAGGCTTTGCATAAGTGCCTCAACCCCGCATCGTGTCGAGTTCTTCGACGTCGATGCTGCGGCGTTCGCGGAACAGGACGACGAGGATGGCAAGCCCGATCGCCGCCTCGGCGGCCGCCACCGTCAGGATGAAGAACACGAAGACCTGGCCCGACAGGTCGCCGAGGAAATGCGAGAAGGCGACGAAGTTGAAGTTGACGGCGAGCAGCATGAGCTCGATGCACATCAGGAGCACGATGACGTTCTTGCGGTTAAGGAAGATGCCGGCCACCGCAATGCTGAAGACGATGCCGGCAAGCAGCAGGTAGTGCGGGAGGCCGATCATGGACGCTTCTCCGAGGCAACCTGGACGATCTGCAGCCGGTCGGCCTTCCGCACCGCGACCTGGGCCGAAATGTCCTGCTTCTTGAGGTTCGGCCGCTGGCGCATCGTCAGCGTGATCGCCGCCACGATGGCGAGGAGGAGGAGCACCGCCGCGAGCTGGAACGGGTAGACGTAGACCGTGTACAGGACGGTGCCGAGGCTGTGCGTATTGGACGGATCCTCGACGACGCGCGCCGCCCCGAGCAGGTTGAGATCGACGGGCCGGTACCAGACCGCGTAGGCGATCTCGGCGATGACGACGAGCGCGATCAGGGCGCCGAGCGGCGCGTAGCGCGTGAACCCCTCCTTCATCTGCGCGATATTGATGTCGAGCATCATGACCACGAAGAGGAACAGCACCATCACTGCACCCACGTAGACGAGCACCAGCACGATCGCCAGGAACTCGGCGCCGAGCAGCAGCCAGAGCCCCGAGCTCGTGAAGAACGCAAGCACGAGGAACATCGCCGAGTGCACGGAATTGCGCGCAAGCACGACCCCGAGCGCCGCGCCCACGAGGGTCGCCGCATACACGTAGAAGAGGATATTGATCAGCACGGCGCCTGACTCCGGAGCACTCGCTCGGCCTCGTTGCAGCTAGTCGAATTCACGTCGCCCGCCTCCATCGCTCAGCGGTACGCCGCATCGGCGGCCTTGTCGGCGGTGATCATGCTCTCGTAGCGCTCGCCGATGGCGAGCAGCTTGTCCTTGGTCATGATGTTCTCGCCGGGATTTTCCATGTGGTACTCGTGGATCCGCGTCTCCACGATGGCATCCACCGGGCAGGCCTCTTCGCAGAAACCGCAGTAGATGCACTTGAAGAGGTCGATGTCGTAGCGGGTCGTGCGGCGCGTGCCGTCGATGGCGACGTCCGACTCGATCGTGATCGCGAGCGCCGGGCAGACCGCCTCGCACAGCTTGCAGGCGATGCAGCGTTCTTCGCCGTTCGGGTAGCGGCGAAGCGCATGCAGGCCCCGGTAGCGTGGCGACTGCGGCGTCTTCTCCTCCGGGTAACGCACGGTGAACTTGGGCTTCAGCATGTACTTAAAGGTGAGCCCGAGGCCCTGCAGCAGCTCGCCGAGGAGGAGCGTCTTGGTCAGATTGCGTACGGAGATCATGGCGATGGTGTCCTTGCGATCAGTGGCGCCACGGGCCGACGTGCCAGTAGACCATCAGCCCCTCGACGAAGATCCAGACGAGCGTCAGCGGAATGAACACCTTCCAGCCGAGGCGCATGATCTGGTCGTACCGGTAGCGGGGAAACGTGGCACGGAACCACAGGAAGCAGAACAGGAAGAAGACGATCTTGGCGAAGAGCCACACGAAGGACGGCTGCGCCAGGAGCGAGTCCGCGCCAAGGTAACCGTCGAAGGGTGACAGCCAGCCGCCGAAGAACATCACCGATGTCAGGGTCGCGATCAGGATCATGTTCGCGTACTCGGGCAGCGCGAACAGGGTCGCGAAGGTCGCGCCCGAGTACTCGACGTGGAAGCCGGCGACGATCTCCGACTCGCCCTCGGCGACGTCGAACGGCGCCCGGTTGGTCTCGGCGATCCCGGAGATGAAGTAGATCACGGCGAGCGGTGCCAGCCAGATCACGTTCCAGCCGAACGGGCCCGACTGGGACAGGACGATCTTCGACAGGTTGAGGCTGCCCGATACCATCAGCACGCCGACAAGCGCGAAGCCCATCGCGATCTCGTAGGCGACGATCTGCGCCGCCGAGCGCAGCGCACCGAGGAGCGCATACTTCGAATTCGTCGCCCAGCCGGCGAGGATGATGCCGTACACGCCGAGCGAGGTCAGCGCGAGGATGTAGAGGAGCCCGGCATCGATGTCGGCGAGCACGAAGCTCGGCGAGAACGGCACCACCGCCCAGGTCGCGAACGCGGGCACCAGCGCGATCATGGGTGCCAGCAGGAAGAGCACGCGGTCGGCCGAGGCCGGCAGGACGATTTCCTTGAACAGGAGCTTCACGACGTCGGCGAAGGGCTGGCCCCAGCCGTCGGTGAACGGGATGCCGAACAGCGTCACGCGGTTCGGGCCGATACGGCCCTGCATCCAGCCGATGACCTTGCGCTCGGCCAGCGTCATGAACGCGACCGAGATGACGACCGCCAGCAGCACGCCGACGATCTCGATGCCCTTCAACAGCGCGAACTGCAGCGCGGGATCGAGCGACGTGTAGTAACGAGCGAGGGAATTCATGTGCCGATACCCTTCAATCGCGCTCAGTAGGAAGACATCGGCAGACGGCCGATCGAGGTCGCCTGCAGGGCGGGCGCCCGGCGGACGATCGCATCGATTCGGTACATCGGCACGTCCGGCGCCAGGCCACCGACCGGACCGGACGCCACAAAGGAGCCGTGATAGGCGGTATCCGCCGGCGTGGTCGCCAGCGCACCCAGGACCGCCTTCAGCTCGTCAAGCACGTCCTCGCTCGAGACCTGCTCGAAGCCCGGCACATTGAGGAGATTGCCGAGCACGCGCAGGACCTTCCAGCCCGGGCGCGACTCGCCGACGGCGCGGGCCGCGGCGGTGAAGCTCTGGAAGCGTCCCTCGGCGTTGACGAACGTGCCCGAGGTCTCGGCGAAGGTACCGATCGGCAGGACGACAGAGGCCGTGGCACGCATCGATTCCGACAGGTACGGCGTCACCGCCACGACGAAGTCCGCGGCGGCGAGGCTACGCTGCGCCCCGGCGCCGGCCGCGCAGTCCTCCTCCACTTCGACACCGCCGAAGAGCACGTAGGCCTTGAGCCCCGCCTCCAGCATGGCGTGCGCATCGAGGCCCTTGGCCGGCGCGGCAACGCCCGCCGCTGCGCGGTGCGGCAGTGCGCCGGCGAGAGCGGCACCCGCCGCGTTGCCGCCGTCTGCAACGTAGCCGAGCGTCGCGCCCGTCAGGCGCGCGATCTCGGCGGCGGCGCGGCGGATACGCGCAAAGTCGGCATGTCGTGCCGACAGGGCGCCGAGCAGCACCAGGCGGTTGCCCTCGGCCGCGAGCGCGCGGGCCATCGCCCGGTGCGCATCGCCAACGGGCGCCACCGGCAGGCCGGCACCGATCGGCGTGCCGCGGATTTCCGCGGCCGCCGCGGCAACCGCGCCGAGCTCGTCGGCGAGACGGGCCATCGGCACGGTGATCTCGCCGGCCACCGGGAAGCGGACCGCAAACGTCTCCGGGTTCAGGAAGCTCACCGCGGCGCGGTTGCGGACGGCCGCCTGGCGCAGGCGGTGCGCCAGGAGCGGCGCCTCCGCACGCAGGTGCGAGCCGACGACGAGTGCCGCACTGAGCGAGGCGATCGCGGCGACCGGCATGCCAAGCGCCGGGTACACTGGGTCGGCCGCCTGGTCGCGAAAGTCGCTCTGCCGCAGCCGGTGGTCGATGTTCGGAACCGACAGGCCGCGCATCAGCTTCTGCAGCAGATACAGCTCCTCGGTGGTGCCCGTCGGTGAGGCCAGCGCGCCGACCGACGCGCCGCCGCTTTGGGCCAGGACCGCCTTCAGCCCGTCGGCCGCACGCGTCAGGGCCGTTTCCCAGTCGGTGACCTTAAGCTCGCCGCCGTCGCGGATCAGGGGTTGCGCGACGCGGTCGTCCGCATAGATCCCCTCGTAGGAATAGCGATCGCGATCGGCGATCCAGCTCTCGTTCACCGCTTCGTTGGGACGCGCCACGACGCGCATCAGCTGCCCGCGACGGACGTGACCGTAGAGGTTCGTGCCGATCGGGTCGTGCGGCGAGACCAGCGGCACCTGGACCATTTCCCAGGAGCGCCCCTGGTAGCGGAAAGGCTTGGAATTCAGCGCGCCGACCGGGCAGAGGTCGATGATGTTGCCGGACAGCTCATGGTCGACGCTCTTCTCGATGAAGGTGCCGATCTCCATGCTCTCGCCGCGGCCCGTGGTGCCGAGCTCCTGGAGACCCGCGATCTCGGAGGTGAAGCGCACGCAGCGGGTACAGTGGATGCAGCGGGTCATGTCGGTCGACACGAGCGGCCCGATATCCTTGTCGCGGACTACGCGCTTGCGTTCGCTGAAGCGAGACACGTCACGGCCGAAACCCATCGCCAGGTCCTGCAGCTCGCACTCGCCGCCCTGATCGCAGATCGGGCAGTCGAGCGGATGGTTGATCAGCAGGAACTCCATCGTCGCGCGCTGCGCGGCTATCGCCATCGGCGACTTCGTGAAGATCTTCATGCCCTCGGCAACCGGCGTCGCGCAGGCCGGCAGCGGCTTAGGCGCCTTCTCGACCTCGACCAGGCACATGCGGCAATTCGCAGCCACCGACAGCTTGTCGTGGTAGCAGAACCGCGGCACGTACACGTCGACCGCGTCGGTGGCCTGAATGATCATCTGCCCCTTACGGGCCGTGACCGGCACGCCGTTCACTTCGATGTTGACCAGATCCTCGCTCATTAGCGCTCTGTGTCCTTAGCTGTATTGACCGGAACGCCCGTCGCCGCTTCAGGCCGCGCGCTGGGCCGGATCGTTGACGATGCTGCGTCCGCCGTGCTCGATCATGTATTCGAACTCGTGGCGGAAATGCTTGACGAAGCTCTGCACGGGCCACGCGGCCGCATCACCGAGCGCACAGATCGTATGACCCTCGATCCGGTTGGCGACGTCGACAAGAAGATCGAGATCGGACTTCTGCCCCTGGCCCGCCATGATCTTGCGGACGATGCGGTTCATCCAGCCGGTGCCTTCGCGGCACGGCGTGCACTGGCCGCAGGACTCCGCGCGATAGAAACGCGACAGCCGTTCGAGCACGCTGACCATGCACGTCGTCTCGTCCATGACGATGACGGCCGCGGAGCCGAGCGCCGAGCCCGCCTTCTTCAGGCCGTCGTAGTCCATCGTCGCCTCGATAATGTTGGCGGCGGGAACGACCGGCACCGACGAGCCGCCGGGGATGACCGCCTTGAGCTTGCGCCCGCCCAGCACGCCGCCGCAGACATCCTCGAGGAGCTCACGGAACGGGATGCCAAGCGGCAGCTCGTAGTTGCCCGGCCGGTTGACGTGGCCTGACACGGAGAAGATCACGGTGCCGCCGGCGTTCGGCACGCCGAGCCCCGCGAACCAGGCCGCTCCCTTGCGCAGGATCGTCGGCACCGAGGCGTAGCTCTGGGTGTTGTTGATCGTGGTCGGCCGGCCGTAGAGGCCGAAGTTGGCCGGAAACGGCGGCTTGAAGCGCGGCTTGCCCTGCTTACCCTCGAGCGACTCGAGCAGCGCGGTCTCCTCGCCGCAGATATAGGCACCCGCGCCGACGAAGCAGTGCAGGTCGAAGTCGACGCCCGAGCCCTGCACGTTTTTGCCGAGGAGGCCGGCCGCATAGGCCTCCTTCAGTGCGCCCTCGAAGCGCGGCACGGGTTCCGCGAGGAACTCGCCGCGGATGTAGTTGTAGCCCACGGTCGCGCCCATCACGTAGCCGCCGATCGCCATGCCCTCGATCAGCGAGTGCGGATTGAAGCGCAGGATGTCGCGGTCGTGGCAGGTGCCGGGCTCGGATTCGTCCGAGTTGCACACGACATACTTCTGACCGGGCTTGTCACGCTGCGGCAGCATGAAGCTCCACTTCGTGCCGGTCGGGAAGCCAGCGCCGCCGCGACCGCGCAGGCCCGAGGCCTTCAGTTCCTCGATCAGCTTCTCGGCCGGCGGCTTGTCGCGCAGGATCGATTCCCAGACCTGGTAGCCGCCGATCTGCCGGTACGACTCGAGCGTCCAGCTGTTCGCAAGCGACAGGGGTTCGAAGACGACGCAGTTCTGGACGCGGCTCATGGGGCTGCTCACTTGTTCTCGTCGATGATCGCGCCGACCGTTTCCGGCCGGAGGTTCTCGTAGTAGACGTGGTCAATCATCATCATCGGCGCGTTGTTGCACGCGGCCAGGCACTCCTCCTCCTGCTTGAGGTAGAACTGCCCGTCCGGCGTGCTCTCGCCGGTCTTGATGCCGAGCTTGGCCTCGACCGCGGCGACGATGGCGTCGGCGCCGCGCAGCATGCAGCTGATGTTGGTGCACACCGAGATGTGCTTGCGGCCGCAGGGCTTCGTCTCGAACATCGAGTAGAAGCTTGCCACCTCGTAGACCTGGATCGGCGGCAGGCCGAGGTAGGCCGCGACCTCGTCCATCAGCGGCGTCGTCAGGTAGCCGTGGTTCTGGTGCTGCGCGGCATGCAGCGCGCCGATCACCGCCGAGCGCTTGCGCTCCGGCGGGAATTTGGCGATCCAGTGGTCGATTTCGCGACGCACCTCGTCCGAGAGTACCTGTCCGGCCGATCCGGCCCCGTGCTGTTCGCTCACCGGTCTATCTCCCCGAACACGATATCGAGCGTGCCGATCACCGCGACGACGTCGGCCAGCATGTGCCCGCGCACCATCTCGTCCATCGCCGCAAGGTGCGCGAAGCCGGGCGCCCTCGCCTTCAGCCGGTAAGGCTTGTTGGCCCCGTCCGAGACGAGGTAGACGCCAAACTCTCCCTTGGGCGCCTCGACGGCGGCGTAGGTCTCGCCTTCCGGTGCACTGTAGCCTTCCGTGAAGAGCTTGAAGTGGTGGATCAGCGATTCCATGTCGCCCTTCATCTCGACCCGCCGCGGTGGCCGCACCTTGCGGTCATCGACCATGACCGGCCCGGGGTTGGAGCGCAGCCAGGCAACGCACTGGCGGATGATGCGGTTGGACTGGCGCATTTCCTCGACCCGCACCAGATAGCGGTCGTAGCAATCACCGTTGCGGCCGATCGGGATGTCGAACTCCATCCGCTCGTAGACGTCGTACGGCTGCTTGCGGCGCAGGTCCCAGGCGACACCCGAGCCGCGCAGCACGGGACCCGTGAAGCCGAGGTTCATCGCCCGCTCGGGCGAGACGATGCCGATATTGACCGTGCGCTGCTTCCAGATCCGGTTGTCGGTGAGGAGCGTCTCGTACTCGTCGACACAGGCCGGGAAGCGGTTGGTGAAGTCCTCGATGAAGTCGAGCATGCTGCCCGAGCGCGCCTCGTTCAGCCGATCGATCTCGCGCTTCGGCCGGAACTTGGAGGCCTGGTAGCGGGGCATCGCGTCCGGCAGGTCGCGGTAGACGCCGCCCGGCCGGTAGTAGGTGGCATGCATGCGCGTGCCCGAGACCGCCTCGTAGCAGTCCATCAGGTCCTCGCGCTCGCGGAAGCAGTAGAGGAAAACCGTCATCGCACCGATGTCCAGGCCATGTGCGCCGAGCCACATCAGGTGGTTCAGGATGCGGGTGATCTCGTCGAACATCACGCGGATGTACTGCGCGCGCTCCGGCACCCCGATGCCGAGCAGCTTCTCGATCGCCATCACGTAGGCGTGCTCGTTGCACATCATGGACACGTAGTCGAGCCGGTCCATGTAGCCGATCGACTGGTTGAAGGGCTTCGATTCGGCCAGCTTCTCGGTGCCACGGTGCAGGAGACCGATATGCGGGTCGGCCTTCTGGATGACCTCGCCATCCATCTCGAGCACGAGGCGCAGCACGCCGTGCGCCGCGGGGTGCTGCGGACCGAAATTCAGCGTGAAGTTGCGTATCTCAGCCATTGGCCTTACCCGGTCGTGGCACGGACGGCGGGTCGATGACCCCGGCCGGACGGTCGTGCAGGGAACTGTCGTAGCGGTTGTCGTGGCGGATCACGCGCGGCACGAGGATCCGCGGCTCGATCGTCACCGGCTGGTAGACGACGCGACCCTTCTCGGGGTCGTAGCGGACCTCGACGTTGCCGGTGAGCGGGAAGTCCTTGCGGAACGGGTGGCCGATGAAGCCGTAGTCGGTGAGCAGGCGGCGCAGGTCGGGATGGCCCCGGAAGAAGATGCCGAAGAGGTCAAACGCCTCGCGCTCGTACCAGTTGGCCGCAGCCCAGATGTCGGCCACCGAATCGATCACCGGCGGCTCGCCCTCGTCACAATAGGCGCGCACGCGCAGACGCTGGTTCAGGCTCACCGACAGCAGGTGGTAGACGACCGCGAACCGGCGGCTGGCCGGCTGCGCCGGAACGTCGGCCACCGGGTGCACGCCCCGACCGAAGCCCGTGCCGCTGGCCGAATGGGTCTTCCACTCGTCTTCGCCGTAGGACAGGTAGTCGATCCCGGCGAGATCGACCAGGGACTCGAAACGCAGGCCCGCCGCGTCGCGCAGGGTGAGTGCCACCGCGCGCAACTCGGCCGCCGGGACTTCGACCGACAGCTCGCCCGACAGGCTGGCGATCCGGGTCGCACGCGCGCCCAGCGTTTCGGCCACCCGGCCGGCAAGCGCCTCGATGAGCTCTGACATAGACCTTAGATCCTCGCCCGGTAGCCCGGGACGCGCCGCGACGACCTCGTCGCCGGCGCCAACCCTCGACAGCCGGCACGCCGATCCGCGGCGCTCCGACCCAAACCTGCCCGGACCGCCGCCGCCCTAACGGGCGATCGTGCTGGTACGGCGAATCTTCTTCTGCAGCTGCAGGATCCCGTAGACCAGCGCCTCGGCGGACGGCGGACAACCCGGCACGTACACGTCGACCGGCACGATGCGGTCGCAGCCGCGCACGACCGAGTAGGAGTAGTGGTAGTAGCCGCCACCATTGGCACAGGAACCCATCGAAATGACCCAGCGCGGTTCCGGCATCTGGTCATAGACCTTGCGCAGCGCCGGCGCCATCTTGTTGACCAGGGTACCGGCGACGATCATGACGTCGCTCTGGCGCGGGCTCGGCCGGAACACGACGCCGAAGCGATCGAGGTCGTAGCGCGCGGCGCCGGCGTGCATCATCTCGACGGCGCAGCAGGCAAGGCCGAACGTCATCGGCCACAGCGAGCCGGTTCGCGCCCAGTTGATCAGGTCATCCAGCCGTGCCGTGACGAAACCCTTGTCGTTGAGGGCCGTCTGCAGGGCGGTATCCGCTTCGCTCGCTAATCCCATTCGAGCGCACCCTTCTTCCATTCGTAGATGAAGCCGACCACGAGAATGGTCAGGAACACGAGCATCGAGACGAGCCCGAAGCCGCCCAGCTCGCGCAGGGCGACCGCCCACGGAAAGAGGAAGGCGATCTCGAGGTCGAAGATGATGAAGAGGATCGCGACGAGGTAGTAGCGCACATCGAACTTCATGCGCGAGTCCTCGAAGGCTTCAAAGCCGCACTCGTACGGCGAGAGCTTTTCGGCGTCCGGCCGACGCGGACCGAGCAGGAAGCCGAGGACGATCAGCACGGCGCCGAAGCCACCGGCGACGACGAGGAAGATCAGGATCGGCAGGTAATTTTCGAGCATCGCGCTCCGCCGTGGTCCCGGCCCGTGGGGACTTAACCTGTCTATTGTAAACGGCAGGGTGGCGAAAGGTCACGCCGAAGTTGCGCTGCGTGCGGCGAAAAAACCGCGCACCGCCGGTCGGATCCGTCGCTGCGATCGTGCAGACGAGGCCGTTGCCGATGCACTCGTCGGCCGTGCGCAGGTGCCGAACATCGCGGACGACGGTGCAGGGCTGCACCGCAAGCCGACCCGGCGGCGGAAGGCCGCCCGGGCCACGACGAGAGTCAGGTCGAGGTTGGTGCCGACGGCCGGACTCGAACCGGCACAGGATAACCTGCTAGCACCTCAAGCTAGTGCGTCTACCAATTCCGCCACGCCGGCAATTCCAGCTCGACCGGACTCTCTCACAAAAAAACGTCAGGGCGCCTTTTCCGGTTGCGCCGGAGCGACCGGCAGCGTCGCGGGCGCCGAGGCAGGCGCATCCACCGGCGCCGGCACCACCGCGGGCGCCGGCAAGACCGCCGGCGGCGTCGACCGGACGGGCGCCGACTGCGTCACGGGCACCTGGTCCAGCACGCTCTTCGGGGCGGCCGGCCGATGCGTCGCCAGGTACGCGAGCGACAGGCTCGTGATGAAGAAGCAGGTGACGAGCACGGCCGTCGTCTTCGAGAAGAACGTGGCGGAGCCGCGGGCACCGAACACCGTGCCGGACGCACCGGATCCGAAGCCAGCACCCGCGTCGGCGCCCTTGCCCCGCTGCAGCAGCACGAGGCCGATGATGCCGGCGGCAACCAGCACGTGCACGATTGTCAGGAGCGTAGTCAGCATAAATATCCGTTAAGCGCCGCCACTAACCAGCCGCGGCGCAGATTTCAAGAAACTCGTCACCCTTGAGGGACGCGCCGCCGACAAGGCCGCCGTCCACATCCGGCTGCGCGAACAACTCCGCCGCATTGCCGGCCTTGACGCTGCCACCGTAAACGATGCGCAAATCGCCCGCTATCTTACCATCCCCCGTCGCAATCCGGTCACGAATGAAGCGATGCACGGCCTGGGCCTGGTCCGGGCTCGCGTTCTTGCCGGTGCCGATCGCCCAGACGGGCTCATAGGCGACCACGGCACGCGCAAAGGACGCCACACCCGCCAGCGACAGCACGGCCTCGAGCTGCCGGCCGACGACCGCCTCGGTCGACCCGGCCTCCCGTTCGTCCAGGGTCTCCCCGACGCAAAGGATCGGCACCAGCCCCTGGCCGAGCACCGCCCGGAACTTGCGCGCGATCACGGCGTCGTCCTCGCGGTAGTGGGCGCGGCGCTCGCTGTGGCCGACGATGACGTACTCGCAGCCGACGTCCTTCAGCATGGCGGCCGAGGCCTCACCGGTGAAGGCGCCGCCCGGCTCGGCCGAGACGTTCTGGGCGCCCACCCGCACGGGCGTGCCCTTCAGGCGGCGGACCACCTCGGGCAGGTACACGAAGGGCGGGCAGACGACCACCTCGGCACCCTCGCGCCGGCCGTCGATACCGTTGATCAGCTGCTCGATCAGGACCGCGTTCTCGGCGGTCGAACCGTGCATCTTCCAGTTACCGGCGACTAGGGGTCGACGCATGGTCAGGTCCTGACGGGCATTCGAGGGCAACAGCGGCGCGCGGCCCCGAGCCGCGAAGGCGGCGGAGAATAAGCGCGGCGACCGCCAAAATCAATGGGCTGCGGCCGGGGCGGCACTGGCGGAGCGGACCACCTCGGCCAGGCCATCGGCCTCGCGGCGAACCTGGGCCTCGTTCTCGCCCTCCACCATCACCCGGATCAGCGGTTCGGTCCCGGACGGGCGCAGGACGACGCGGCCGCGACCGGCCAGGCGGGCCTCGCTGGCGGCGACGGCGGCCTGGATCGGTTCGCTCTTGCGGACGTCGATCTTATGTTCGACACGGACGTTGACCAGCACCTGCGGGTACCGGGGCATTTCCGCGACGACCTCGGCCAGCGTCGCATCGAGGACCTTGAGCATCGCCAGCACCTGCAGGGCACTGATCAGACCGTCGCCGGTCGTGGTCCGGTCAAGGCAGAGAATATGACCGGACGTCTCCCCGCCCAGCGTGGCACCGACCTCCCGCATCATCGCAATGACGTAGCGGTCACCGACGGCGGCGCGGTGAAAGGCGATGCCGAGCTTGGCGAGCGCGTGCTCGAGACCGAGATTGCTCATCACGGTGCCGACCACCGGCCCGTTCCAGCCACCCTTGGCCTTCAGGCCGCGGGCGATGACGTAAAGGAGCTGGTCGCCGTCGATGACGCGGCCGAGGTGGTCGACCATGACCAGGCGGTCGCCGTCGCCGTCGAGGCCGATCCCGACCTGGGCGCGCACACCCGGCACGGTCAACTGCAGCAGCGCGGGGTCCGTCGAGCCACAGCCGTCGTTGATATTGCGGCCGTTCGGCGAGCAGCCGATCGGCACGATGTCGGCGCCGAGGTCCGCGAGCACCCGTGGCGCGACCTTGTAGGCGGCGCCATTGGCGGCATCGATGACGATCTTGACGCCCTTGAGCGACAGTCCCGCTGGCATCGTCGCGGCGCAGAACTCCTGGTAGAGCACCCGCGAGCGGTCGACGCGGGTCGCCCGCCCGAGGCGTTCGGAGGGCAGCGTGACCGCCGGCTCGTCGAGATAGCGCTCGATTTCCGCCTCGAGTTCGTCCGACAGCTTGCCGCCGGAGCGGTCGAAGAACTTGATGCCGTTGTCCTCGTACAGGTTGTGCGAGGCGCTGATCACGACGCCGAAGTCGCAGCCGAAGCGCTGCGTCATGTAGGCCACACCCGGCGTCGGCAGCGGACCGGACAGATTGACGTCAACGCCCGAGGCGACGAACCCCGCCTCGAGCGCCGCCTCGAACATGTAACCCGACAGGCGGGTGTCCTTGCCGATCAGCACCGAGCCGCCGTTGGGCGCCAGCACGCGCGCCGCCGCACCGGCGAGACGCAGCGCAAACTCGACCGTGAGCGGATGCTCGCCGACCCGGCCACGCACGCCGTCCGTGCCAAAATACTTTCTTGCCATCGTCTTACTCCCGCGGGCGGCGTAGCGCCGCACCGATCCGTATCGCATCAACCGTCGGCCCCACATCGTGCGCGCGGACTATGTCGGCTCCGCGACTGACGGCGATCGCCGCCGCGGCCACTCCCGCGTACAGGCGCTCCCGGACCGGCCGGCCGGTCAGCACGCCCAGCATGGACTTGCGCGACAGGCCAACCAAGAGCGGGCAGCCGAGCCGCGTGAACTCCTCGAGACGCGCCATCATCGTGAGGTGATGCTCGAGCGTCTTGCCGAAGCCGAAGCCCGGGTCCACGACGATCGAATCCGCTGCGATGCCGGCCGCCCGGCAGTCGGCCACCCGGCTCTCGAGATAGGCCGCCACTTCCGACACGACGTCCGCGTAGCGCGGATCGTCCTGCATGGTCCGTGGCTCGCCGCGCATGTGCATCACGCAGACCGCAGCGCCGCTTCGGGCGGCGGCGGCCAGCGCACCCGGGCGGCGCAGGCCGCGCACGTCGTTGACGAGCGATGCCCCGGCGCGGACCGCCGCCTCGATGACGCGTGGCTCGCTCGTGTCGACCGAAATGACGACGGTGGATTGCGCCCGGATCCGCTCGATCACGGGCACGACGCGGCGGATCTCCTCATCGGCCGGCACGGGACTCGCACCCGGTCGGGTGGACTCGCCGCCGACGTCGATGATGGTCGCGCCCTCGGCGACCATGGCGAGCGCCCGGGCTTCGGCCACGGCCGGATCCGAGTGGCGACCACCGTCCGAAAAGGAGTCCGGCGTGACGTTCAACACGCCCATGACCAGCGGCCGGTCCAGCGCCAGCGGGAGGCGCCCGGCGAGTCGCAAGGACGTCGGCCGGGCAGGCGGCTGACGACCAGCCTCGCCGGTCGCGGCGACCGGCGTGCCCGAGCCGCTCACCGGAACTCAGTGCTGGCCGGCCGGCGTCGTGATCGGCGCACCGGCACTCGGCAGCTCCGGCTTCGGTCCCGACACCGTCGGCGGCATCGGCTCTTCCCAGTCGGCCGGCGGGCGCGGCGTGCGGCCGGCCATGATGTCGGCGATCTGCGTGTCGTCGATGGTCTCGTACTTGATGAGCGCATCGGCCATCGTGTGCAGCCGATCGAGCTTCTCCTCGAGAATCTGCCGGGCACGGGCGTAGTTCGAATCGATGACCCGCCGCACTTCCTCGTCGATGACATGCGCGGTGACGTCGGAGACCTGCTTGTGCTGGGTAACGCTGCGGCCGAGGAACACCTCGCCCTGGTCCTCGCTGTAGGTCTGGGGTCCGAGGCGCTCGGACAGGCCCCAGCGGGTGACCATGTTGCGGGCAAGTTCGGTGGCACGCTCGATGTCGTTCGACGCACCGGTCGTGATCGACTCGGCACCGAACACGAGCTCCTCGGCGACGCGCCCGCCGAACAGGGTCGAGATGCGGCTTTCCAGCAGCCGCTTCGACATGCTGTAGCGGTCCATCTCCGGCAGGAACATCGTCACGCCGAGCGCGCGGCCGCGCGGGATGATCGTCACCTTGTACACCGGATCGTGCTCGGGCACGGTCAGGCCGACGATCGCGTGCCCCGCCTCGTGGTAGGCCGTCAGGCGCTTCTCGTCCTCGGTCATGACCATGGAGCGGCGCTCCGCGCCCATCATGATCTTGTCCTTGGCGCGCTCGAGCTCGTCCATGGAGACCATGCGCTTGTTGGCACGGGCGGCGAAGAGCGCCGCCTCGTTGACGAGGTTGGCGAGGTCGGCGCCGGAGAACCCCGGCGTGCCGCGGGCGATGACGCCGGCCTTGACGTCATCGGACATCGGCACGCGGCGCATGTGCACCTTGAGGATCTGCTCGCGGCCGCGCACGTCGGGCAGCGGCACGACCACCTGGCGGTCGAAGCGGCCCGGGCGCAGCAGCGCCGGATCGAGCACGTCGGGACGGTTCGTGGCGGCGATGACGATGATGCCCTCGTTGCCCTCGAAGCCGTCCATCTCGACGAGCAGCTGGTTCAGCGTCTGCTCGCGCTCGTCGTGCCCGCCGCCGAGGCCCGCACCGCGATGCCGGCCGACCGCATCGATCTCGTCGATGAAGATGATGCACGGTGCGTGCTTCTTCGCCTGCTCGAACATGTCGCGGACGCGCGAGGCGCCGACACCGACGAACATCTCGACGAAATCGGAGCCCGAGATCGTGAAGAACGGCACCTTCGCCTCGCCGGCAATCGCGCGGGCGAGCAGGGTCTTACCGGTACCCGGGCTGCCGACCATCAGCACGCCCTTCGGGATCTTGCCGCCGAGCTTCTGGAACTTGGCCGGGTCCTTCAGGAAGTCGACGATTTCCTTGACCTCTTCCTTCGCTTCCTCGACGCCGGCAACGTCGGCGAAGGTCACGTTGACCTGGTCCTCCGACAGCAGCCGGGCCCGGCTCTTGCCGAAGGACATCGCCCCGCGGCCACCGGCACCGCCCTGCATCTGGCGCATGAAGTAGATCCAGACGCCGATCAGCAGCAGGATCGGGAACGAGGACAGGAACAGCTGCATGAACACGCCCTGGCGCTCGGGCGGCGCGGCACCGAACTTGACGCCGTGGTTCTTCAGCGAGCCGATGAGTGCCGTGTTCTCGGTCTCCGGGCTGTAGGTGACGAACGGCTCGTTGTTGGCCTTGACGCCCGTGATCTCCTCGCCCTTGATCGTCGCCTCGCGGATATTGTTCGCGTCGACTTCGGTCAGGAACTGGGAGTAGGGGATCGCGGTCGGCGCGCCCTGGCGGGTCGAGTAGCTCGAGAACACGGCGAACAGCACCACCGCGATCACGAACCACAACACGAGATTCTTGGATAGGTCGTTCAAATCAAGCTCCTTGCCAGGCAGCGGGCCGTGCCCCTGCCGGCGGCGCGGGCCGGCGATGGGGGTCGCCGGCAGGCACCAAATACCGAGACTGCCCGGCCTGCGCCGGGTTCCCGAGGAATCTGGCGCTGCCACCCGATGAAACGACCGGAATCGATCGATTCGATAGGCAAATCACTGGTTTACGTTCGACGTTACACCATCCGCCGGCCGCTCGCCAGCAAATACACCTCCGGGCTGCGCGCGCGCGAGGCACGCGGTTTCTTGAGCTTCACCTGGTTGAAATGCGGACGGATGTCACGAACGAACTCCTGAAAACCCGCTCCCTGGAACATCTTGGCCACGAAGGCCCCACCCGGGCGCAGCACCTTCAGCGAGAGTTCCAGGGCGAGCTCGACCAGATACATCGCCCGCGGCTGGTCGATAGCATCCACTCCGGCCATATTGGGCGCCATATCGCTCATTACAAGGTCGACCCCGCGGTCGCCGACAGCGGCGAGGAGCTGGCTGAGCACCTCGTCCTCGCGAAAGTCGCCGAGCAGCACCTCGACCCCCGGCAGCGCGTCCATCGGCAGGATGTCCAGTGCGTAGATGGACCCCTGCCCTTTCAGGACCTTGGCCGCGTACTGGCTCCAGCCACCGGGCGCGGCACCGAGGTCGACGACGGTCATCCCGGGGCGCAGCAGGCCCTCGGCGCGGTCGATTTCCTCGAGCTTGTAGATCGCGCGCGAGCGCCACCCCTCCTTCTGCGCCCGCTTCACGTACTCGTCGTTATGGTGTTCCTCGAGCCAGGCCTGGCTGCTCTTGCTGCGCTTCGCCATGTCACCCCCCGGTTCGTGCCGGCCGGCCGACCCGGTCGGCCGGCCGGACCCGTATAATCCCACGCATGGAGACCTCACCCGCCCTCAACGAACGCCAGAAGAAGCACCTGCGCGGCCTCGGCCATGCCCTGCACCCGCTGGTCGGCATCGGCCAGCACGGACTGACGGACGGCGTCGTCGCCGAACTCGACCGTGCCCTCACCGACCACGAACTCGTCAAGGTCCGGGTCCGCGCCGGCGACCGCGCCGAGCGCGACCTGGCGTTCGAAACGCTCGCCGGGCGTACCCACAGCGCGCTCGTCGCCCGGGTCGGCCACGTGGGCCTGTATTTCAGGCCGCGCAGCCGGGCCTCGAAGATCGTCCTGCCGGCCTAGGCCTGGCACCGGCCGCGGCCTCAGCGCCCGGCCCGCCGCTCGTCGCGGATCCAGAGCGCGATCACGGCCGCCGTTGCCAGCAGGTAGGCGATGCTCGAGGCGCCGTGGGCGACGGCAAAGTACGGGCCACGCTCCGCCATCAGCGGGCGCAGGCCGAGATGGCAGCCGACGAGTATCGCGCCCGGCACGAGCGCGAAGACGGCCTCGCGGACCCGCCGGCCCACCGTCCGCGGCCGGCACAGGTACACGGCGGTGC
This sequence comes from uncultured Pseudomonadota bacterium, assembly GCA_903839465.1. Taxonomy (GTDB): domain Bacteria; phylum Pseudomonadota; class Gammaproteobacteria; order Steroidobacterales; family Steroidobacteraceae; genus CAIKMS01. The sequence continues at coordinate 3,099 of CAIMCI010000065.1, read as the reverse complement.
CGAGCAGCAGCGACGCGTAGGCCACCGCCATGAAGCCGGTACCGGCGAGGCGTCCGGCGGCGGAGCGGTCAAGGCCGACGGCAAAGGCCAGCGGTGCGAAGACCAGTCCCTGGGCGAGTAGCCAGCCGCTCCACAGCCCGAGCAGGAGCCGCCGGGCGAGGCTCACTCGTAGCGCACCGCGACGATTTCGTAGGAACGCACGCCGCCCGGTGCCGCGACGTCGGCAATGTCGCCTTCCTGCTTGCCGACCAGCGCGCGGGCGATCGGCGAGGTGACGGCGATGAGGCCGAGTCGGATGTCCGCCTCGTCCTCACCGACGATCTGATAGGTGACCCGCGCGCCGTCGCTCTGGCTCTCGAGTTCGACGGTAACGCCGAAGACCACGCGCCCGGTGCGCTGCAGGGTCATCACGTCGATGACCTCCGTGTTCGACAGGCGCGACTCGATCTCGCTGATGCGGCCTTCGATGAAGCCCTGCTGTTCGCGCGCGGCGTGGTATTCGGCATTCTCGGACAGGTCGCCGTGACCGCGGGCTTCGGCAATGGCGCGGATCACGGCCGGCCGGTCCTCGGCCTTCAGGCGCTTCAATTCCGCCCGCAGGCGTTCGGCACCTTTGCTGGTGATCGGGCTACGCTTCACGACTGAACTCCTTGTGCAAATCCTGCAGCCGGTGGACCTCGACGTCCTCGAGGTGGTCGAGAGCGTCGCAGGTGGCCCGTGCCGCCGACAGGGTCGTATAGTAAGTGACCTTGCGGGCGACCGCCTCACGGCGGATCGAGCGGGACTCGCGCACCGCCTGCTTGCCTTCGGTCGTGTTGACGATCAGGTCGATTTCGTCGTTCTTGATCATGTCGACGATGTTAGGCCGCCCCTCGCGCACCTTCTGCGCCCGCCGGCAGGCGACCTGCGCCTGCTCGAGCGCCGCCGCGGTGCCCTCGGTCGCCACGATCTCGAAGCCGCGCGCGATCAGGAGGCGCGCGAGCTCGACCGCGCCGGGCTTGTCACGGCCGCGCACCGACAGCAGGCAGACACCGCTGCGCGGCAGGACCACGCCGGATCCGGCCTGCGCCTTGGCGTAGGCCTCGCCGAAGGTGAGACCCGTACCCATCGTCTCGCCGGTCGATTTCATCTCGGGACCCAGGATGGGATCGGCCTCGGGGAACTTGGCGAACGGAAAGACCGCTTCCTTGACCGAGAAGTAGCTCGGCACCCGCTCCTGCGGGGACCCGAGGTCCTTGAGCTTGGCGCCGGCCATGACCCGAGCGGCGATCTTCGCCAGCGGCAGGCCCGTGGCCTTGGACACGAACGGCACCGTGCGCGCCGCACGGGGGTTGACCTCGAGTACGTAGATGATCCCGTTCTGGATCGCGAACTGGACGTTCATCAGGCCGACCACGGACAGGCCGAGGGCGAGCTTGCGCGTCTGCGCCCGCAGCTCGTTCTGGACTTCCTGGGTGAGCGCGTACGGCGGCAGCGAGCAGGTCGAGTCACCGGAGTGCACGCCGGCCTGCTCGATGTGTTCCATGATGCCGCCGATCAGGACGTCGGTCCCGTCGCAGACGGCATCGACATCGACCTCCGTCGCGACGTCCAGGAAGCGGTCGAGCAGCACCGGGCTGTCGTTGGAGACCTTGACCGCCTCGGTCATGTAGACGCGCAGGTCGTCCTCGTTAAAGACGATCTCCATCGCCCGGCCGCCAAGCACGTACGAGGGCCGGACTACCAGCGGATAGCCGACCTCGCGGGCGAGCAGCACCGCCTGCTCCTCGACGCGCGCCGTGGCGTTCGCCGGCTGCTTGAGGCCGAGCTTGCCGATCAGCTGCTGGAAACGTTCGCGGTCCTCGGCGACGTCGATCGAGTCGGGGCTCGTGCCGATGATCGGCACACCGAGCGCCGCCAGCGGCCTGGCGAGCTTGAGCGGCGTCTGACCGCCATACTGGACGATGACGCCGGCGGGCTTTTCCTTGAGCACGATCTCGAAGACGTCCTCGAGCGTCAGCGGCTCGAAGTACAGCCGGTCCGACGTGTCGTAGTCGGTCGACACGGTCTCGGGATTGCAGTTGACCATGATCGTTTCGATGCCGTCTTCGCGCAGCGCAAGCGCGGCATGCACGCAGCAGTAGTCGAACTCAATTCCCTGCCCGATCCGGTTCGGCCCGCCGCCGAGGATCATGATCTTGCGGCGCGACGTCGGCTCCGCCTCGCACTCCTCCTCGTAGGTGGAGTACAGGTACGCGGTGTGGGTCGCGAACTCGGCCGCGCAGGTATCGACCCGCTTGTAGACAGGGTGCAGGCCGAAGGCGTGGCGGCGCTTGCGCACGACCGACTCCTCGATGCCAAGCACGCGCGCCAGGCGCGAGTCCGAGAAGCCCTTGCGCTTGAGCTGGCGCAGCCGCACCGCGTCCAGCCCGGCGAGGCCGGCCGACCCGAGCTGGCGCTCGCATTCGACAAGATCGGCGATCTGCGCGAGGAACCACGGGTCGATCCGGCTGTGGTCATGGACGCGCGACAGCGACCAGCCGGCCCGGAAAGCGTCACCGACGTACAGCAGCCGGTTCGGGCCCGGATGCCGCAGCTCGTCGGCAAGCGCGGTCGTCTGCTCGTCGGTCAGCGGGCCCTCCAGCTGCTCGGTCAGGCCGTCCCAGCCGTTTTCCAGGCTGCGCAGCGCCTTCTGCAGCGACTCCTGGAACGTGCGGCCGATCGCCATCGCCTCGCCGACCGACTTCATCTGCGTCGTCAGGTGCCGGTTCGCGCCCGGGAACTTCTCGAACGTGAAGCGCGGGATCTTGGTCACGACATAGTCGATCGTCGGCTCGAACGATGCCGGCGTCGCACCGCCGGTGATGTCGTTCTTCAGCTCATCGAGCGTGTAGCCGACCGCGAGCTTGGCGGCGATCTTGGCGATCGGAAAGCCGGTGGCCTTGGAGGCGAGCGCCGAGGAGCGCGACTCGCGCGGGTTCATCTCGATCACGAGCACCCGGCCATACTCGGGGCTGACCGCGAACTGGACGTTCGAGCCGCCGGTATCGACGCCGATCTTGCGCAGCACCGCGATCGAGGCATCGCGCAGGCGCTGGTACTCCCGGTCGGTCAGCGTCT
>CAIMCI010000064.1 GCA_903839465.1 uncultured Pseudomonadota bacterium | reverse complement strand
TTCGACCAGAAGTCCCACCTGAACAAACACGTCCTCGACGGGTCCGTGATCCGGGTCGGCCCGAGTGCCCAGGGCTATCTCTTCCCGGCCCCGACCGGCATCGTCGACTACCAGTTGCGCGATCCCGGCGAAACGGCAGGCTTAACCGCGATCCTGAGCGCCGGCCCCTTCGAAACCCGCTCGGTCGACCTCGACGCCCGCCTGCCCGTCCCGGCGCTCGACCTCGCCGTGCCGGTCGGTGCGAGCTATCGCGACATCGCCTACCTGCCCGGCTCCACCTCGAACGACATCGAGCTCGGCGCGGCACCGCGCTGGACGCCGACCGACCGGCTGAGCGTGCGGCTGATCGCGGACGCGCGCTGGGTCCGGCACGACCGCGCACCGCCGCTCATCTATACCGCCGGTCCCTACGCACCACCGCCGATCCCGGCGCGCGCCTTTTCGCAGGACTGGGCGGCCGGCAGCACGCTCGGCACGAATGTCGGGCTCACGACGCACGTCCGCCTCGACGACGGCTGGAAGCTGTCGCTCGGTGTGTTCCGCTCCGTGTTCGTCGACCACAGCAGCAGCTACGCGGAGTTCTACCTCAACGCCCTGCCCACGGGACGGGCGGACCACGAGGTCATCGGTGCGCCGCTCGGCAAGGTGGCCTCGAGCTCGGGCGAGGTGCGCCTCGCGCGACTCTTCCACGACGGCGGGCGGACACACGAGATGGCGCTCTCGGTGCGCGCCCGTGACGCCTACGAGTACTACGACGGCACGGACACCGTCGATCTCGGGCCGGCCGAGCTCGGTCACTGGCCGACCGTACCGAAGCCCCTCTTCCATTACGGCCCGCACTCCAAGGACGTGACCCGCCTCGCGATGGCGGGCCTTGCCTATCACGGCAGCTGGCCGGAGCGCGGCGACCTGACGCTCGGCGTCCAGCGCCTGCGCTACCAGAAGGTGGTCACCGACCCGAATACGCCGCCGGTCGCGCTCGTCGACCGGCCGTGGCGGCTGAACGCCGCGGTCACCGTCCGCGCGACGGCGCATGCCGTGCTCTACGGCAGCTACACGCAGGGCCTCGAGGATTCCGGCACCGCGCCGTCGGTGGCCGCCAATCGCGGCGCGATCCTGCCGGCGGCCCGCACCTGGCAGCGGGACGCCGGCCTTCGTGCGACCGTCGCCGAGCACCTGACGGCGATCGCCGGCGTCTTCGACGTCCGCAAGCCCTACTTCAACCTGACGCCGGGTGGCGTCTACGCGGTGGTCGGCGACCAGCGCCGGCGGGGCATCGAGCTGTCGCTCGTCGGCGAGCCGCTCCACGGGCTGAATATCCTGGCCGGCGCCATGCTCGGCAATCCGCAAGTCCGCGGCACCGGCGCCGCCACCGGCAGTGAAGCCGTTGGCCAGACGCGTCGGGTCGTGCAGCTGAGCGTCGAGTACCAGCTGCCGTGGCTGCCAGAGCTCGCCATCAACGGCACGGCCTCGAACTACGGCCAGCGGGCCGCGACGCTCGACAACCGCTACGAGCTGCCCGGCCGCACGCTGTGGGACCTCGGCGCGCGCTGGCGCCTGCCGATGGGCAGCCATCCGGCGACGCTGCACGCGCAGGTCGTCAACGCCAGCGATTCGTTCGGCTGGGATCTGACGGACGACGGCGGCTTCCTGCCGTTCCCGGGCCGGAGCTACCAGGCGTACCTGACGATCGACCTCTAGGGTCGCGGCAGGGTTCAGCGCGGCCGGTGCTGGGTGCCGACACCGGCGGTGATGAACACGGCACTCGCCGGACCGTCCACGTCGGCCGTATGCCAGACACCGGCCGCGTTGATTGCGTAGGCGCCGGCTTCAAGCCGCGTGCGGCGCAAAAGCCCGCCCGCGTCCTCCTGGATGAGCGTCATCACCCCGTCGGTGCACAGCACCACCTCGGCGCCGTGCGGGTGCATTTCCCAGACATCCCACGAGGCCGTAAAGCGGTGCAGGCTGACGAGCCGACCCTCGATGCCGTCGGCGGCGTGGCGCGCCACGTAAGCCTCGTACCAGGCCATGCCACCGCCGAACGGCGGTTCGATCTCCGCCGTCGCGCCGAGCCCGAGGTGGATCGGCTGCTGGTCAAGTCGGAGTCCGTGCATGGAGTTTCTCCGCGGGACTGATCCGCTCCGCCGCGAGCCGCGGCTCAGGGCGAGCCGACTCGTGCTTCGCGGACCATGACCCAGTAGGGGGTTCCGGCGACCGGCTCAGTATAGATCCGGCGCGTGACGAAGCCGAGCCGCTCGTAGAAGCGGACGTTGCGCCACGTCGTCGTCTCCAGCCACGCGGGCGTACCCTCGGCGTCGAGTTCGGCCAGCGTCGG
>CAIMCI010000063.1 GCA_903839465.1 uncultured Pseudomonadota bacterium | reverse complement strand
CCTCGCCATCGCCGGTACGCACCGGCTCGGCAGGCGCGCTCGCCGGCGCCGCGGGCGGCGCCGCCTCGCCGCCCGGCTCGAAAGAGGCATCCGCCGGCCGGAAGGCCGCGATGAAGGCATCGATGGCAGCCTCATCCACCGCCGGATCGGCGTAGACCGCGAGCAGCGCCCCGACCGCCAGGGTGTCGCCCGTGGCGGCGATGATCCGCCGTACCGTCCCGGCGGCCGGCGACTCGACGGTATTGACGATCTTGTCGGTCTCGACGTCCAGCAACGGCGCGTCCTTCGCGACCTGCTGCCCGGCCGCGACGTGCCAGTCCATGATCGTGCCTTCCTGCATCTCGATGCCCCACTTGGGCATGGTCACCGGGAAAATTGCCGCGGACATCGACATTACTCCTTGAAGACCTGACGGATGGCCTGTTCGATGCGACCCGGGCTCGGGACGTAGGCCCGCTCCAGCTCGCGGGCGAACGGCACGGGCGTGTGCGGCGCGGTGACAATCTGGATCGGCGCGCGCAATGAACGGAATCCCCGGGAGGCAACGATCGCGGCGATGTCGGCAGCAATACTGCAGCGCGGCGGGGATTCGTCGACAACGACCAGACGACCGGTGTTCTCGACGCTCTCGAGGATCGTGTCGGCATCGAGCGGCGAGACCGTTCGCGGGTCGATCAGGTCGCACGTAATACCGTCCTTTGCCACGGCATCGACCGCCTTCTCCGCGAAGGCGACCATGCGCGCGAGCGCGACCACGGTGACGTGCTCGCCCTCCCTCACCAGCGCCGCCTGCCCGAAGGGAATCGTGTAATCACCGTCCGGCACCTCGCCCTTGCGGGGATAGAGGGCCTTGTGCTCGAAGAACATCACCGGATCGTCGTCCCGCAGCGCCGTCAGCATCAGCCCCTTCGCATCGTAGGCATTCGAGGGAATGACCACCTTGAGGCCCGGTACCGAAGCCAGCATCGGGTAGATCGTCTGCGAGTGCTGCGCGCCCATGTTCATGCCGGCGCCCATGGCCAGCCTCACGACGGCCGGGCACGTCGTCTTGCCGCCGAACATGTAGCGGAACTTCGCCATCTGGTTGAAGATCTGGTCAAGGCTGACGCCGACGAAGTCGGCGAACATGAGCTCGGCAACGGGCCGCAATCCGGCCAGCGCAGCGCCGGCTGCCGCGCCGATGATGGCCGACTCCGAGATCGGGGTGTCGATCACGCGGTCGGCGCCGAACTTCGGCAGGAGTCCCTTCGTGATGCCGAAGATGCCGCCGGAGGCCTCGCGCTCGCCGGACGTACCGCCCGCGCCGCCGGACACGTCTTCACCTAGCACGATGACCCGGGGGTCGCGCGCCATTTCGAGATGCAACGCGTCGTTGATCGCGTCGCGCATTGATTTCTGTGCCATGGCGCCCTCAGTACGAAACGTAGACGTCGGTTAGCAGGGCCGATTCCGCCGGCGGCGGTGCAGCCTTCGCCGCGCTGACCGCGGCGTCAATTTCCTTCAGCACGTCGGCATCGATCGCATCCAGGGCCGCGAGCGCGATCCCGTGCTCGCCGGCGACCGCCCGGAACCGCTTGAGGCAATCCATCGTCTCCCGCTGCCGGCGGACCTCGTCCTTGGCGCGGTAGAGCTGCGGATCCCCCTCGAAATGGCCGTAGAAACGGGTCGTGTGCGCCTCGATCGCGTACGGACCGCCGCCGGCACGGCAGTGCGCGAGGGCGCGCGCCATCGCCGCGTGGACGCTGAAGAAGTCCGACCCGTCGCAGTGCTCGGCAGGCATGCCAAACGCCGCCGCACGGGCCGCGATATCGTGCGACCCGACCGCGTAGTCGACGCCGGTGTGCTCGCTGTAACCGTTGTTCTCGAACACGAATATCGCCGGTACCTTGAGGACCACCGCCAGATTCAGGGCCTCGAAGACGGTGCCCTGGTTGCAGCTGCCGTCGCCGCCGAAGGCCACGCTTACCCGGCCATTCCGCCGGTTCCGGCAGGCGATGGCGGCACCCACCGCGAGCGGCGGCCCACCGCCGACGATGGCGTTCGCGCCAAGCATGCCGCGCTCGACGTCGGCGATATGCATCGACCCGCCCTTGCCATGGCACAGGCCGTCCTGGCGGCCGTAGATTTCCTTCATCATGCCGGGCACATCGCAGCCCTTGGCGATGCAGTGCCCGTGGCCGCGGTGGGTGCTGACGATGTAGTCCTCGTCGGTCAGGTCGGTGCAGATCCCGACGGCGACCGCTTCCTGGCCGGCGTAGAGGTGCGTGAAGCCCGGTATTTCACCGGTCTGGATCTCCACGTGCAGGCGTTCCTCGAATTCGCGGATGGTCTTCATCCGCCGGTAGGCGTTCAGCAGCTCTGTTTCAGATAGGGACACGTTGCACTCCTCAGGCCTTGATCGTGGGTCGCGCGGCCGTCCGGGCTGCGCCTGTCATCCGTCGGGAACAGGCGCCGCGCGTGGCCGGCGGACCGGGCGTTACTTTTCGTCTGCCGGCGGCTGGCCGTCGCCGTACAGGTACCAGTCGAGCACGTGGTGGAAATGGCGGATCCGCAGTTCCTGCGATCCGAGCCAGAGTCCGTCGAATCCCGCCGAATGCATTCCGGCCTGCACGCCGGGCAGGTTCTGCGCGTCCTGGTCGAGCACGAGCCCGATCGACTTTTCGCCGTGGCGGACGTGCAGGTGCTTCGGGCGCTCCGGCCACTCCTGACCGTCCGGGATCAGTTCCAGCGTCCAGACATCGTAGTACATCCGGTCGGGATCGGTCGGATGCGGCCGCTGCCGAAAGAGCATCAGGTCATCGGCATGCGTATTCAGCGTGACGTTGGGGAACAGGAGATAGTGATAGTCATCGGTCAGCTGGTCGTCGTTCAGCCCGGAATAGTCCTTGCCCTGTGCCGCGCCGTGCCTGCGCTTGAACTTCTGGACGTCCCGGCGGATGTTCTCGATCGGCTCGTCGTAGTCGGCCGGATCCATGCCGGCCGCCTTCATGATCACCTTGATCGGATCGGGAATGGTGTTCGGCTTTCGCACCCGTGGCGAGAGCGTGCCGAACGGGATCAGGTAGCGATTGTGGCGACCGTAGACATCGATCTGCAGGTCGAGATCGTGCAGGTACCACATGAGCTGCGGGTGTATTCCCTGCACGTGGTAGCTCTCGTTGAACGCATCGACCGACGCTTTCCAGTTGCAGTTCCACTCGACCGTAATGTCGCGCGTGATCGCCATTTTCCCGAAGTGGTACGGCTCGAGGTGCGCGCCCACCGGGTGCAGGTAGTCGGCCAGCGGCCCGGCGTCGGGATTCAGGCTGAACCAGACCGTGCCGTTCCACGTCTCGCAGGGCAGTTGCCGGATCCCGGCGCACGCCGGAGCACCCTGCGGGAACGTGTCGAGGTCGGGGATCCGCTTGAACGTGCCGTCCAGGTCGTAGTCCCAGTGGTGGTACTGGCACTTGAACGAGTCGGTACTGCCGGTGCCTTCCGCGCGCAGGCGGTTGCCGCGGTGCTGGCAGACGTTGTAGAACGCCCGCACGCTGCCGTCGTTCTGGCGGACGATGAGCACGGACTCGCGGCCGATGTCGGTGCAGATGTAGTCGCCGCCCTCGCGAAGGTCCTGTTCGAAGCCTCCGAGGAGCCACACCTTCGTCCACATGCGCTCCCATTCGAGGCGCATGAACTCGGCCGACGTGTAGCGTTCCTTGGCAATCGGCGCGTGGCCGAGCTCGGGATCCGGGACCTTGTCGACCGGCGTCACCGGACTTTCCTCGGGCTTGACGCGCCGGACCTTCCGGTACGACGGTGTCCGCGATGCCTCGATGAGCGCCTCGCGCCTTGCCTGTTCGTCTTTGGTGGTCATCGCTGCTCCTGCCCCGGCATCAGTCCAGACGCGCGGCCCAGCGCAGGCCCCGTCGCAGTAGCTCGTAAAACACGGGCTCCTTCCAGCTGCCGCGCTCGGTCTGAGGGTACTCCTTCATCAGGGGCCGCATGTCGTAGCGGCTCCGGGCATGACCCAGGGTCAGATAAAGCACCTCGCCCTCGCCGACCTTCTTCAGGTACATCACCGGCCTGGGCGCGTCGTCCGACCAGTCGTTTTCAACGAAGCCCGCGGCATCGCCGCTGTAGCGCGTATGCATCAGCACCTCGATGGGCGGATGCAGTTCGGACAGGTAGAGTTCGTCATCGGCCATGAACGGACCTATGCCCGCCACCAGCGGATGCTCAGGCTCCGTCGGCTCGACGCGATACGGCGCTATCGGCGGATGGGCGATGAACTGGCTGCCGAGCGTCTGCATGAATGTCGGCGCGATCCGCGGCGCATCCCAGCCCTTGCCCTTGACGTAGCGGAGCACGGAATTCGTGCCGTGCAGGGCAAGCCAGCGCTTGCCGGACTGCACGTAGTTACGCAGCCTCTCGGCACCCGCATCGTCCGGCAGGACGTCGACCGTGTAGGTCACCAGGAAGTCGCTGGCCTCGATCGCCGCGATGTCGCGAAAGTCCTCCGCGACATGGGTGCGGACCTGCTCGTGCTCCAGCAGCAGCTTCAGGAGCTCGACGCGGGCGAAGTCCATGTCGTGGTACTTGCCGCCGCAGACGAAGTAGGCGCTTTGGCAGGGGGCGCCCATTTCTCAGTACCGGACGCCCTTCGTGAAGCCGTTGTCGGCGACGATGTTGGCGCCCGTGATGAGGCTCGATGCGGGGCTCGCCAGGAAGCCGACGACACGCGCGACCTCCTCGGGCGTACCGAACCGGCCGCAGGGCATTGCCCGCAGCGTGCTCTCGTAGAACTTCGCGTTCGTGCCCTTGATCATTTCCCAGGCACCGCCCTCGAAGTACACGGGGCCCGGCGACACGGCGTTGACCCGCACGTTGTGCTTGCCGACGAACTGCGAGAGCTGCTTGGCATAGGTGATGAGCGAGGCCTTCATGGCGTTGTAGGCCATGGGTGCGGCGAAGGTTTCGATGGCATTGGTCGAGCTGATGATCACGATCGAGCCCTGGCCGGACTTTTTCAGCTCCTCCATCAGCGCTTCACAGCCGCGAACGGTGTGCAGCACGTCGACTTCGAAGCTCTTCCACCAGTTCTTCTCGCTGTCCATCCCCGCGCCGGCGCTGACGTTCGGCACGAAAATGTCGCAGCCGCCAAGCGAGGCGACGCTCTGCTCGAGCCAGGCCTTGTAGGCGTCGCCGTCACGGACGTTCACCGACGTCCCGTAGACCGTGCCGCCCTTCGCCTTCAGGGCGCGGACAGCCTCCTCGACCTCGTCCTCGCTGCGCGCGCACAGCGATACCTCGGCGCCTTCGGCGATCAGCAGCTCGACGATGGCGCGGCCGATGCCCTTGGTGGCACCGGTGACGATGGCTTTTTTGCCTCTGAGGCCGAGATCCATGGTGACTCCCCGGGATGTTTAGGGCGCGAGGCGCGCCGTCCGCAGGGAATTATAGGTGGCCCGGTCAATAAAAAACAGTCAGGACTGTCTTTTTTCTGTGCCGGGCCCGGCCGCCGGGTTCCTCCGGGCGCCGGGTTGCCGGACCGGTCGGCTACTGCACGACGAGGGCGTTGTCGATCAGCAGTTCCGCGCCGTTGATGAACCGGGACTCGTCGGAGGCGAGGAACACCACCAGGTTGGCCACGTCCTCGGGCTTGCCGAGGCCGGGACCGGCCTCGTACATGTCCATGGTCATGCCGAGTTCCTTGGTCGCCGTTTCCACCATCGGCGTGTGCATCGCGCCGGCGTGGATCGAGTTGCAGCGGATATTGTACTTGTTCATCTGGCAGTGGACCGCGATCGCCTTCGACATCGCGCGCACCGCGCCCTTGGCCGCGCTGTAGGCGAAGAACACCGGGTAGCCCAGGTGGGAGGCGACGGAGGACATGTTGATGATCGAGCCGCCGCCGCTGTCCCTGATGGCGGGCATCGCCGCCTTGCAGCCGAGGAACACGCCTTCCGACATCACCGCCTGGTGGAAGCGGAACTGCTCGAGGGTGGTCGATTCCGGGGTGCCGATCACGACCACGCCGGCATTGTTGACCAGCACGTGCAGCGCGCCAAAGCGGCGCACGACTTCGGCCACGACCGTCGCCCACTGCGCTTCGTCACGGACGTCCTGGCGCAGGAAGAAGGCGCTGCCGGGCGTCGCCGCGTTCAGCTCGGCGGCGAGCGCTTCGCCCGCTTCCTGGTTGATGTCCGTGAGGCAGACGCGGGCCCCTTCCCTGACCAGCGCCACGGCGTCCGCGCGCCCGAGTCCCACTGCCGCACCGGTGACCAGTGCCACTTTGCCCGCTACGCGACCCATGACGTCTTCCTCCGAGTCTGGATATGGCTGACCGTGAAGCCGCGGCCACGGGCCCTCGGCGCGGCTGACGCTAACAGTCATGCCGTACGGTTTCAATCATCTTTGACTTTTACCAGCAGGGCCAACATTCTTCGGTGTAGCGTGGCGGCCGGCGACGCAATCGTGCTGCATCGCCACAGGGAAGAGGGCGGGGGAACCCATGCCAGACCAACTCGAATCCGCGGCGGGGGCCGACAAACTCGGCTGGCAGGCCCAGAAGAGCGCGAGTACCCGCAACCTGATCGTCGAGAGCGCGATCAGCTGCTTCGTCGAGCTCGGCTACGCGCGGACCACGACCACGGTCATTTCCGACAAGGCGGGCCTGTCGCGCGGCGCGATGCTGCATCACTTTCCGTCCAAGCTCGACATCGTCCGCGCCGCCGTCGAGCACCTGCACGGCAAGCGGCTGCGCGCGTTCAGGCGGGCGATGACGATGTCGCCCGGGGCCGACGCGGACCGGGTCATGCTCGGCGTGCAGGCGTTCTGGAATCACGTCCGCCACCCGATGTTCGTCGCGTTCTTCGAGCTCTCGGTCGCGGCGCGGACCGATCCGGAGCTGGCCGGGATCCTCCGTCCGACCCAGGAGGCCTTCGAGCGCGAGTGGTATCGCACCGCCAAGGAAGTGTTTCCGGAGTGGGAGGGCCGCCAGGACCAGTTCGATATCGCCCTCGACCTCAGTCGCTACGTGATGGAGGGCATGGCCATCAGCTTCCTGACCCACCAGGAGAGCGGGCGCGAGAAGCGGGTGCTCGAATACCTCGCGGCGAAGCTGCACGAGTTGCGCGGCGCCTGAGGCCGTCGACGGG
>CAIMCI010000062.1 GCA_903839465.1 uncultured Pseudomonadota bacterium | reverse complement strand
CGGCGGCACGGTCGGTGACATCGAGTCGCTGCCGTTCCTGGAGGCGATCCGCCAGATGGCGGTCGAACTCGGCCGCAACAACTGCGTGTTCATGCACCTGACGCTGGTGCCGATCGTCGGTGGCGGCGAAATCAAGACCAAGCCCACCCAGCACTCGGTCAAGGAACTGCGCTCGATCGGCATCCAGCCCGACGTGCTGCTCTGCCGCAGCCGCGACCAGCTGCCGGACGAGCAGCGGCGCAAGATCTCGCTCTTCACGAACGTCGAGGAGCGGGCCGTGATCTCGGCGGTCGATTCCGACGACATCTACAAGATCCCGCTCCTGCTGCACGAGCAGGGCCTGGACGACATCGTCCTCGACCGCCTGCGCATCCAGGCGCCGCCGACCGATCTGTCCGACTGGAAGCGGGTAGTCGACGCGAAGTTCGCCACCGACGCCGAGGTGCACGTGGCGATGGTCGGCAAGTACATGCAGATCCGCGACTCCTACATCTCGCTCAACGAGGCGCTGGTGCACGCGGGCCTCAACACCCGGACCAAGGTCCGTATCCACTACATCGAATCCACCGACATCGAGCGCGAGGGCGCCGGCTGCCTGACCGGCATGGATGCCATCCTCGTGCCCGGCGGGTTCGGCGAACGCGGCATCGAGGGCAAGATCGAGGCCGTGCGCTACGCGCGCGAAAACCGCATCCCCTACCTCGGGATCTGCCTCGGCATGCAGGTCGCGACCATCGAGTTCGCGCGCCACAAGCTCGGATTGGCGGCCGCCAACTCGACCGAGTTCAACCGCAACACGCCCGAGCCCGTCATTGCCCTCATCACCGAATGGCGGGATCTCGGCGGCTCCACCGAGAAGCGCGACGAGCGCTCGGATCTCGGCGGCACGATGCGGCTCGGCGCCCAGGCCGCGCACCTCGAGGAGGGCAGCGAGGCCGCGCGCATCTACGGCGCGCCGCTGATCCGCGAGCGGCACCGCCATCGCTACGAGTTCAACAACCGCTACCTCGATGCCATGCGCGCCGCCGGCCTGCGCTTCTCGGGCTTCTCCGACGACGAGCTCGTCGAGGTGATCGAGCTGCCCGGCCACCCCTGGTTCGTCGCCGTGCAGTTCCATCCGGAGTTCACCTCCACGCCCCGCGACTCCCATCCGCTCTTCTCGGCATTCATCCGCGCCGCGCGCGCCCACAGTGCCGGTGTCGAGGCCGCGGCCGCGACGGCCGGCGCGCCACATCCCGTCGCGGCCGCCAAGGCCTAGGGCATGCGTCTCCTGCATTTCGAGGCGGGCATCGACCGGCCGCTGTTCCTGATCGCGGGGCCGTGCGTCGTCGAGAGCGAGACGCTGCAGGTGGAGGTGGCGGGCCGGCTGAAGGAGATGACGGCAAAGCTCGGCGTGCCGTTCGTCTTCAAGTCGTCCTATGACAAGGCCAACCGCTCCTCGCGCGACAGTTTCCGTGGCCCGGGTATCGCCGAGGGCCTGCGCGTGCTGGCCGAGGTCAAGCGCCAGGTCGGCGTGCCGGTGCTCACCGACGTGCACGAGGACACCCCGTTCGCCGAGGTGGCGGCCGTGGTCGACATGCTGCAGACGCCGGCGTTCCTGTGCCGGCAGACGAACTTCATCGTCAATGCCTGTTCGCAGGGGATCCCGGTCAACGTCAAGAAGGGCCAGTTCCTGTCGCCCTGGGAAATGCAGAACGTCATCGACAAGGCGCGCTCGACCGGCAATCCGGCGATCCTCGCCTGCGAGCGCGGCTTCTCGTTCGGCTACAACAACCTGGTCTCGGACATGCGCAGCCTCGCCGTGATGCGCCAGACCGCCGCGCCGGTCGTCTTCGACGCGACCCACTCGGTGCAGCTGCCCGGCGCGCGCGGCCAGGCCTCCGGCGGCCAGCGCGAGTTCGTGCCGGTGCTGGCCCGCGCGGCGGTCGCGGCCGGCATTGCTGGCCTGTTCATGGAGACCCATCCCGATCCGGCGAAGGCCCTGTCCGACGGGCCGAACGCCTGGCCGCTCGACGAGATGGAAGAGCTGCTCGCCACGCTCGTCGAACTCGACCGGCTGGTGAAGTCGCGGCCCCTGCCGGAGGCGCGTTACGGTTTGTGAGTGCGTGGCGCCCCGGGCGCCGCGGTATCGGACGGTATCTGAGGGAGAACAGAGCGTGAGCACGATCAGGGAAGTTCTGGGTCGCGAGATCATGGATTCGCGCGGCAATCCGACCGTCCAGTGCGACGTGACGCTGTCGAGCGGTGCGCGCGGCCGGGCCGCCGTGCCGAGCGGGGCGTCGACCGGCAGCCGCGAGGCGATCGAGCTGCGCGACAAGGATCCGAAGCGCTACGCCGGCAAGGGCGTGCTGAAGGCGGTCGGCCACGTCAACGGCGAACTGCGCGCGGCGCTCCTCGGCATGGATGGCGCCGACCAGGCAGCCATCGACGCGAAGCTGATCGCGACTGACGGCACCGAGACCAAGTCCCGCCTCGGCGCCAATGCGCTCCTTGCCGCCTCGCTCGCCGCCGCGCACGCCGCTGCTGCCGACCGCGGCGTCGGCCTCTGGCGCCACCTCGCGGGCAATGCCACGGACCTTAGCCTGCCGGTGCCGATGATGAACCTCATCAACGGCGGCGAACACGCCAACAACAGCCTCGACATCCAGGAGTTCATGGTGCTGCCGGTCGGGGCCCCGAGCTTCACCGAGGCGCTGCGCTGTGGCGCCGAGATCTTCCACGTGCTGAAAGGCATCCTCAACGCGCGCGGGCTGTCGACCGCGGTCGGTGACGAGGGCGGCTTCGCGCCCGACCTGCCCTCGAACGCGGCAGCGCTCGAGACCCTGTGCGAGGCGATCGGCAAGGCCGGTTACCGCGCCGGCCACGACGTGTACCTCGGCCTCGACGTGGCGAGCACCGAGCTTTACCGGGACGGCAGCTACCACCTGGAGTCCGAAGGCCGGCACTTCACCAGCAGCGAGTTCGCGGGCTATTTCGAGGACCTCGTCGACCGCTTCCCGATCATCAGCATCGAGGACGGCATGGCCGAGGGGGACTGGGACGGCTGGAAGGTGCTGACCGAGCGCCTCGGCAGGCGCATCCAGCTGGTCGGCGACGACCTGTTCGTCACCAACACCCGGATCCTGGCCGAGGGGATCGCCAAGGGCATCGCCAACGCGATCCTGATCAAGCCCAACCAGATCGGCACGCTGAGCGAGACGCTGGCGGCCGTCGACATGGCGGCCGGCGCCCGCTACGCGGCGGTGATGTCGCACCGCTCGGGCGAGACCGAGGATGCGACCATCGCCGACCTCGCCGTCGCCTCGAAATCGACCCAGATCAAGACGGGCTCCGCGTCGCGTTCGGATCGCATCGCGAAGTACAACCAGCTGCTGCGCATCGAGGCGGAACTGGGCACGCACGCCCGCTATCCCGGTGCGGCGGCATTCCCGGTGGCGCTTGCGGCGCGGGGCTGAGGGGCAAGCGACCGTCGCCATGCGTGCGCGACGGTGTTACCCTTTGCGGCCATGAAGTTATACGCGGCCGCGCTCGCGATCGTTCTTTTGGGTCTGCAGTACCGGCTGTGGCTCGGCGACGACGGCGTGCGCTCGGCGACCCGGCTGGCGCGGATCGTGACCGAGCAGACGGCCGAGAACCGCGGCCTGATGCAGCGCAATGACCAGCTCAAGGCCGAGGTCAAGGACCTCAAGGAAGGCCTGTCCGCTCTCGAGGAGCGCGCCCGCAACGACCTCGGCATGGTCGGCGCCAGCGAAACCTTCTACCAGGTCGCCGATGCGGCGTCGGCCGGGCCACCGAATACGCTGCCGAACGCGCAGCCCCAGGCGCCCGGACTCAAGCGCATCAGCCGGTGAGCCTGCCGGGCTACTGGCTGGTCGTCCCGGCGGCGGGCCGCGGCACGCGCTACGGCGGCGGCACTCCCAAGCAATACCTCGCCCTGGCCGGTGCGACCGTGCTCGAGCATGCGCTCGCGCCGTTTCTCGCCGATCCGCACCTCGCGGGCGTGGTCGTGGCGATCGACCCGGCCGACCGGCGGTTCGCCTCGCTCGCGGTGGCCCGCGACCCGCGCGTGCACACGGCGCCGGGCGGGGCGGCGCGCGCCGACTCGGTCGAGGCGGGCCTTGGCGCGGTCGAGGCCCTGGCCGGAGCGGCCGCGGACCCGTGGGTGATGGTGCACGACGCGGCGCGGCCGCTCGTCACGCCGGTCGAGATCCACCTCCTGCTCGAGGCCCTCGCGGCGAGTGCCGACGGGGCGCTGCTCGGCAGTCCGGTCATCGACACGATCAAGCGGGTCGATGCCGGCGGCCGGGTCGAGGCGACAGTCGACCGCTCGGTCCTCTGGCGGGCGCTGACCCCGCAGGCGTTCCGGCTGCGCACCCTGCGCCGGGCGCTTGCCGCGGCGCGGGCCGAAGGAAGGGTGCCGACCGACGAGGCGAGCGCGGTCGAGGCGCTCGGCATCCGGCCGAGCCTGGTGCCGGGCAGCGCCGCCAACCTCAAGATCACGACGCCGGGCGACCTGTCGCTCGCCGAATTTCTGCTTGGCGAGCGGCGCGAGGTGCTCGCGCGCGGTGCCGAGCCGCGCGCCTGATGCAGGCGAGGGGAGCGAGCGATGGCGGCTGACATCCGGGTGGGACATGGGTTTGACGTGCACGCGGTGGGCCCTGGCGATCACGTGATGCTCGGTGGCGTCCGGCTCGACGCGCCGTTCGGTGTGATCGCCCACTCCGATGGCGACGTGCTGCTGCACGCGCTGTGCGACGCGCTGCTCGGTGCCGCGGGGCTCGGCGACATCGGCCAGCACTTTCCGGACTCCGATCCCGGCCTCAAGGGTGTCTCGAGCCTGGTGCTTCTCGCCCGGGTCCGCGGCCTCGTGGAAGCGGCGGGGTACACGGTCGGCAATGTCGATCTGACGCTGCTCGCCGAGGCACCGAGGCTCGGTGCCCGGCGCGAGGCGATCGCCGGGTCGGTCGCCGCCGGCCTCGGGATCGGCCGGGACCGGGTCAACGTGAAGGCGACGACGCTCGAGAAGCTCGGTGCCCTGGGTCGTCGCGAGGGGCTGGCGGCGGAGGCCGTGGCGCTTCTCGTGCGCCGATGACGGACCGGCCGCCCGGCGCGGAGCTTGCCACCGAGCCGCCGCGCGCGCACGGCGCGGCCCTCGGACGGGCGACGTTCAAGCTCGTGCCCGCGGACTTCTGCGTCGAAGAGCGGCTCGGTTTCGCGGCCGACGGCGGCGCGGGGCATCTGTTGCTCAAGGTCGAGAAGGTGGGCCTTGATACCCATGCGCTGGTGCCGCACATCGCCCGCCTCGCCGGCTGTGCGCCGCGCGATGTCGGCTTCGCCGGACTGAAGGACCGCCACGCCAGGACGCGCCAGTGGCTGACCGTGCCGGCCCGCGGCCGGCCGGCCGCCGCCTGGGCCGGCGAGGGCGAGGCGCGCGCCGATGGCAGCGGCTATCGGGTGCTGGCGGCGCAGCCGCACTCGCGCAAGCTCAAGCGCGGTGCGCTCAAGGGCAATCGCTTCGAGATCGTGCTGCGCGACGTCGATGCGGAGCCTGCCGCCGTCGAGGCGCGCCTCGCGACCCTCGCCGCGCGCGGCGTGCCCAACTACTTCGGTCCGCAGCGCTTCGGCCGCGAGCAGTCGAACCTGGTGCGGGTCGCCGAGTTCGCGGCCGGCGGCGAGCCGCCGCGCGACCACCGGCTGCGCGGCTTTGTCTATTCCGCTGCCCGGTCGCTCCTGTTCAACGCGGTGCTGGCCGAGCGCGTCAACCGCGGGTCGTGGGACTCGCTCCTCGACGGCGAGTTCGTCAACCTGGACGGCAGCCGCAGCTACTTCGTGGCCGAGGCGATCGACGGGGTGCTGCTGGCACGCCTTGGCGACGGCGACGTGCACCCGACCGGACCGCTGGCCGGGGCCGGCGACGGTCCGTCGGGCACGGCGGGCGAGATCGAGGCGCGCGTGCTCGACGCGTACGCGGCACTGCGCTCGCGCCTCATCGCCTCGGGGCTGGACGCCGGACGGCGGGCTCTCCGGGTCGTGCCGCGCGATCTTCTCGCCAGCTGGCAGGGGCGCGACCTGACGCTCGCCTTCTCGCTCGTGGCCGGGGCGTATGCCACGACCGTCCTCGCGGAGCTCGTGACGCTCGGCGACGAGCCGCCGGGCGAGACGGAGTCCGACGACGCCTGAGGCGCGAAGGCGCGCGGCGTCAGTCGCGCCCGAGCAGCACGTAGAGCGCGCCGGTGCCGCCGTCGACCGGCCGGGCCGAGCTGAAGGCGAGGACCGAGGCCGCGTTTCGCAGCCAGACGTTGACGGCACCCTTGAGCACGGGTCCGCGCGGCCCGGAACCGAGCCCCTTGCCGTGCACGATGCGCACGCAGCGCAGCCGTTCGTTGACCGCGTGGGCGAGGAAGGCGCGCACCGCGGCCTTCGCCTCGGACGAGGTCATGCCGTGCAGGTCGAGTTCGTCGCGCACCGTGTATTCGCCGCGCCGCAGCCGATCGAGCGTGCGGCCGGTGATCTGGGCGCGGCGAAAGAGGAGTTCATCGCCCGTTTCCACGAGCAGTTCGCCGGGACCGAGCGCGAGGCTTTCGGCCAGCACCTCGGCGTCGTCGCGGCGCCGGAACGTGGCGCGCGCCGGCGGCCGCGGTGCCGGCGGCGGCGGCGGCGCCACCGGCAGCGG
>CAIMCI010000061.1 GCA_903839465.1 uncultured Pseudomonadota bacterium | reverse complement strand
GCCGTCGAGCCCGGTCCACACCGCCCCGCAGCGCAGCCACGTCGCAGCGGGCGGCGCCGCGGGCTCCGCGGCCACGGCGGCCCCTGTCAGCGCGAACGCCACGAGCGGCACGAGGCGTCGGACGAACCGGTCGCCGGCGTGCAGGCCCGTCATTCTGCCGGTCATGGCGTGCTTCCCTGCGTATACACCGTCTGCCCGCCGACCACGGTCTTAAGCACGCGGGTACCGATCAGGTCCTCGTCCGGCGCGGTCAGGACGTTGCGGTCGAGCACGATGAAGTCGGCGAATTTGCCGGGCTCGAGCGACCCCAGACGCGTCTCCTCGTGCAGCTGGTAGGCGGCGTTGATCGTGATCGCGCGCAGCGCCTCGAGCCGGGTCAGGCCCGGGTCGCTGCCGAGCCGGCCGGCATACATCGGCTCGGCGGCGGGTCCGGCGCGGCGCGTGACCCCGACGTAGAGGGCGAACCACTCGTCCAGCGGATCGACCGGCCAGTCGCTGCCGAAGGCGACGCGGGCGCCGGCCCGGGCGAGATACCCGGACGGCTCGATCCGCGCCGCGCGCGTGGCGCCGAGATAGTCGACCGCACCGTCGATCGTGTCGGCGGCGGGCTTGCCCCACTGCAGCGACAGCACCGGGATCACGTCAAGCCGGGCGAACCGGCCGTAGTCGGCCGGATCGACGAGTTCGTCGTGGGCGATGGCGGCGCGGATCCGGCTCGGCGGGTAGCGCGTCCGCAGCGCCGCGTAGGCATCGAGCGCAGCGCGCACCGCACCGTCGCCGTCGGCGTGCATGTGGGGCTCCAAGCCCTGCGCCCCGAGTTCGAGCACGATCGCCCGGAGCGCGTCGGGGGCAAAGTACACTGCCGGTCCCGCCGTCGGCCCGGCCGCCCAGCGCGGCGCCGCCGCCGTGCCGCGGTTGACGTTGTAGGGCGCGAGAAGGTTGCCGGTCATCGCCGGTGCCGTGATGACGCCGTCGAGGAAGAGCTTGGCGTTGCGCACGGTGAGGCCCGGAGCCGCCGTCATCGCGCCGCCGTCATAGCGCGTCGCAAGCGCCTTGACCGTCGCCACCGCCTGGCGCGGGTCGGCAGCCGCGGCCGGGGCGATTTCCGGCGCGAAATGCGCGCGCGCGGTCAGCCCGCCGCCGCTGGCCACCGCCTCGAACGCGGCGAGGTTGGCGGGCGAGGCCCAGGCGTCCATGAACGTCGTGACGCCCTGGCGGGCGAGCGCCTGCAGCGCCGCCCGGGCGGACGCGACGTTGTCTTCGGCGCTCGGCGCCGGCAGGAGATGAAGCACCGGCTCGAAGGCCTTGTCCTCGAGCGTACCGCTCGGCTCGCCGTTGGCATCCCGCGCGATCCGCCCGCCCGGCGGATCGGCGGTCGTCGCCGTGATGCCGGACAGGGCGAGGCCGCGCCGGTTGAGGAGCATCGTGTGCCCGAACGAGGACAGGATCTGGATCGGGCGCTTCGTCGGCAGCCCGTCGAGATCGGCGGCGGTGAACGTGGTGCCGGCCGGCAGGGCCCCCTCCTGGAACCAGGCGACGACCTCGAGCCAGGCGTCCGGCTC
>CAIMCI010000060.1 GCA_903839465.1 uncultured Pseudomonadota bacterium | reverse complement strand
CGTCGGCGATGGCTGCCGGCGCGCGGGGCGCGGCGGCCGCGTGTTCGGCGACCAGCGCCTGAATGCGGCCACGCCGGTCGCCGCCGGCCCGGATCAGGTCGCGCCCGGCCTCGGCGAACGCGTCCTGATCGATCTCGAACTGGATCTGCGCGATGGCGTGGCGTCCCTCCAGGACGGCGGCGGCGTCGCCTTTGGCAAGGGCGAGCTGCGCGGCGAGCGCCTGCAGCGCCTGATTGTCGACAACGAGGGCGCGCGCAACCTCGTCGAGGCGCGCCTGGGCCGCCCGCGCCTCGTCGGACAGCGGTGCCGGATGGTCGGTAGCCTCGCGCAGCGCGTCGGAGAAGCCGAGATCGAGGAGGTGATCGGCGATCGCGACCGCGTTCTCGGCGAGCGGGCGTTCGGCTGCGGAGCCGGCCAGCGGCAGCAGCCGGTTGGCGGTGTCCAAGAGACTCGTGTCGACCACCGGAGCGACGCTGCCCCGGCCGGCCGCGACAGCGCCGCCGGTTTCGCTCGGGGCCGTCCGCCACCAGCCATAGCCCATGGCTGCCAGCAGCAGCAGCAGCGCCAAGGCCGCCAGCGTTCGCAGGGCGTTCATCGATTCGTGCCTCCGTGGACGAGGGCGTCCTTCAACTGCGGCGCAACAAAAACTACCGCAGCGCGAGAGGCGCAGTGCAGCACCGAAAGTGTGTCATGCCACGCGACAAATTGCGTCCCGCCCTGAGCGCAGGACCGGCAAGACGACTATAGTGAACTCGTCCGGCCGACGGTGGTCCTACCCGTGCCGGCAACGACTCCATCACTGCGCCCGAACGGTCCAGCCGTGAGGAATCCACCATGACCATCGTCCACGTTGAATCCGTCCAGCGCGACCGACCCCTGACGCCGTCCGCAGCGAGTCCGATGGCTGCGCTGATGGCCAGCATGGCCGCCGACGTCGCCGAGCTCGAGGACGCGCGCGACCGTCTTCCCGAGGACTGCGAGCTGCGGACCCTGTTCGACCTCGCTATCCACCCGCTGCGCGAGCACGTCGCGGCGCGCCTCGGCCGGAACGCGATCGACCCGGGCTGAGCCGGCCCTGACGAGTGCATTGTCGGGCTTCAGGCCGCTTCGGCGACCGAGTGCCGGTACGTGGGCAGCCGGGGAGCGCCGAGGATCGCCTGCAGCTCCTCGTCCGAGCGGCCTTCCGGAGTCAGCCACGCCGGCACGTGTTCCGGCCTGAGATTGATGATGCAGCGATCGTGACCGGCAGCGGCGACGGTCGGCGGCGGACTGTCGGTGATGGCGGCAAAGCTGAGGAGATCCGCTTCACCCGGGCGGGTCCAGCGTGACCACAGGCAGGCCACGAGCATCAGTTCGGGCGGCTCGGGTGCAAAGCGCAGCACGACGCTGCGCTCGGCCTCGCCGGCGGCGAGCGGCCGGTGTTCCGTTAAGTGCACCGCGACGCTTTCGTAGAACCGCTCGACGACGAGCACGGCGTGGCAGCGGCCGAACTCCTCGCGCCAGAACCGCGTGAGATTGTCACGCCGGGCGTTATAGAGGCCCGGGTACTTCTGATCGACGCTCGCCGGCTGCGCGGCCGGCCGGCAGCCGTAGCGCATCGGTGTCAGCCAGTTGATGCCGTCGCGCTGCACGATGACACCGCAGTGGTAGCGCGGGAATATCCGGTTGTCCCGCGGCATCGGCGCCGCCCGTCCGAGCTCGGTCAACTTGTCCGTCAGCGACGCGATCTTCTTCGTTGCGATCCGGACCTCATCCAGCGCGCGCTTGGTCGTGCGTACCGCAAGCAGGCGCTGTGCCGCCGCGAGGCGTGCGGTCTGGGTCGCAAGTTCTTCCTCGAGCCGGGCCGCGCTCTGCGCCCGGAACCGCGCCACCGCCTCGCGTACGCCGGCCCCGGCCGGATCGCCGTCGTCCGCGAAGTTGGCGTCGAATCCGCGGGCGATGGTGATGCCGTTCTCGTCCAGGCGCTGCCGGTAGAGTTGTTCCGCTTCGGCGTAGTCGAGGCGTACACCAAGCTCCCGGCGGAGCTTGCTGATCCATTGGACGACCTGGGCGGAATAGCACATGACGCGGAACCGGGCAGGGTCGGAGCAAGGGTGTTGCGCGCCAGTATAAGGACGATAAGGACGAACGGGCTTGAAAAAACACAATTTCGCCCGCGTCGTCGGGCGATCGGCGCGGCGCAGCAGTGCTAGCCTTGGCCGTACTCGGGGGCAGTCAATTCGTCGATCCGTGGAGGGGTGCGATGCAACGCAAAACGCTGAGATACGCGGTCGCGCTCTTTGCAATCGCCGCCTGCTCCGCCGCGGGCGCGACATCGCCATCGACCCTGCGAGTGGGGTCGCTGACGCTCGCTTACTGCAACTCCGACTACGACGGTTACTGCGGTGCGATCGAGCGGCCGCTTGATCCGACCGGCGTGGTCCCGGGCACGGTCACGGTCGGCTTTGAGTTTTACCCGCGTCACGACAGGGCGCACGCCTCCCTCGGAACCATCGCGCCGCAGGAAGGGGGACCCGGCTACTCGTCCACCGGTACCCGGGACTTCTATCTGGGGCTGTTCGCCCCCTTACGTGACCATCGCGACGTTGTGATCATCGACAAACGGGGCACGGGCCTGTCGGACGCCATTGGCTGCGAACCGCTCCAGTCTGATTCGGCGCCCTTCCTAAAGGCCGTGGCCCAATGCGGGCACCAGCTCGGGCCGCGCGCCTATTTCTACGGGACGGCCTTTGCTGCCGGCGACATCGCCGCCGTGCTCGATGCGCTGGCCGTTCGCCAGGTCGATTTCTATGGCGACAGCTATGGCACCTTTGTCGGGCAGGTTTTCGCCGCGCTCTACCCGGAGCGCATTCGCACCCTGATCCTTGACAGTGCCTATCCCGTCAAGCCAGCCGATCCGTGGTTCGGCTCCGACTGGGCAACGGCCTGGTCTGGCATCGACACGTCCTGCAAGCGATCGCCGTCCTGCTCCCGGCTCGGCGGGCGCGCATCGGATCGGGTGCGGGAGCTGCTGGAGTTCGTACGTGGCCGGCCGATTGCGGGGCTGGCCTACGATGCGGATGGCAATCCGAGTCAGGTAACCGTCGATCCGGCATCGCTCTTCTACGCAATCGATTCCGCAGGCTACGGACCGGTCGTCTACCGCGACCTTGATGCCGCGGCGCGCGCGTGGCTTGAGGAGGGTGATTCGGCGCCCTTGCTGCGACTGATCGCGGAAACGGGCGCGAATCCCGTTTCCGCTCCGGTCGACTACAGCGAAGGACTGTATGTGGCGGTCAGCTGCAGCGACTACCCGTTGCTGTACGACATGACGCAGGGTCCCGGCGTGCGACGCCGGCAGTACGATCTGGCGGTGCGCCAGGCGAGGGACCAGCGCCCAGACCTCTTCGCGCCCTTTTCGTTTGACGAAGCCTTTGAGTCCGGCGCCTACATCACACCGCTCGATACGTGCCTGCCCTGGCCGAAGCCTCCCTCGTCCGTCGTTCAAGGTGCGCCAGTGCCGCCGACGGTGCACTACCCGGACACGCCGACGCTGGTGCTGTCGGGTGATCTCGATTCCATCACCTCGCCGCTCGATGCCAGTGAGGCGGCGGCGCAGTTCCCGAACGCCGTACACATCGTGATTCCCAACCTGACCCACGTCGTGGCAGGCAGCGACGAGATCGGCTGCGCGTCGGCACTGGTCCTGCACTTCATCGAACACCGCGAACCTGGCGATTCGAACTGCCGGTTCCGTGTGCGACCCGTTCGGACCGTCGCACGCTTTGCGGCGAGCTCGTCTGCACTCGCGCCGCTGGTCGCGCAGCCCGCCAATCGGGGTGACCGTCATGCCCTGCAGGTGGCGGCGGCGGCGCTGGAAGGGGTCGGTGACTCGCTAGCCCGCTATGGGCTGTCGCTCTCGGGTTCAGGGCGGGGACTGCGGGGCGGGACGTTCACGTCGACATCGGATGCCGGCGGTTACGAGTTGCAGCTCAGCAGCTACCGGTTCTCGGAGGACGTGGCGATCTCGGGCACCGTAACGTTTTCCAGTCGGTCAAGCCGGGTCACCGCTGCCGTCCAGATCGAAGACAGCGGACGGAACATCGGCCATCTGGTTGCACGGTGGCGCGATTCGGACGCCGATGCGGTGGCGACCGTTGCCGGCCGGCTGAACGGGATTACTATCCGCGGCCAGCGAATCGCCCCGTAGACGTTGCAACCCGTGTTGCGGCTTCGCGTTCAGCCTTTCGGGCGTTCGCTACCCGGATCGTAGAGGGGTTTCAGCGACGGCCGTGCGGTGACTCTTCGGCCGGCCGCGTCGATCTCAAAGCGACGACCGTTCAGCCACCCGGCCGTCACGCCCTCATCCGCACGCACGTAGCCCATGGCAACGGGCGCGCCGAGCGTGTGGCCGTACATGCCGGACGTCACGATGCCCACCCGCTCGCCGTCCGCATAGATCGGTTCGTTGTGATAGACGAGGACGTCCGGATTCTCGATACGAAACTGCACGAGGCGGCGGCCGGGCGGCCGCGCGCCCCGCAGCGGCTGCAGGGCATCGCTGCCGATGAACCCCTCCGGCTTGTCGAAGTGGCAGGTGAAGGCCAGTCCCGCCTCGAACGGATTGTCGTCCGGGCCGATGTCGTGCGACCAGTCCCGGTAGGCCTTCTCGAGGCGCAGCGAGTTGAGGGCGTGATACCCGCAATGGCGCAGGCCGTGGCGCTCGCCGGCCACGACGAGCGCATCGTAGACCCCCTGCACGAACGAGGTCGGCACGTAGAGTTCATAGCCCAGTTCACCGACGTAGGTCAGGCGGATCGCGAGCACCGTCTGGTAGCCGAGCCTGAGCGACCGGCAGGTGGCGAACGGAAACGCTTCATTTGACCAGTCGTCGGGCGACAGCGAGGCGAGCAGCGCCCGGGATTCCGGGCCCTGCACGTTGAGCATTGCGTAGGCATCGGTGACGTCGGTCACGACGCAGGCCGCGTCCTCCGTGATCGCCTGGCGTATCCACGCCTCGACATGGGTCTGGGTGAAGGCCGCGGTCAGCACGAGGAAACGGTCCTCGGCGAGCCGCGTCACCGTCAGATCGGCTTCGATTCCTCCGCGCGGGTTCAGGAACTGGGTATAGACGCACCGCCCGCGCGGCACGTCGAGATTCGCGGTCGAGAGGCGATTGAGGACCCGCAGCGCATCGCGACCCTCGACCATCAGCTTGGCGAAGGACGACTGGTCG
>CAIMCI010000059.1 GCA_903839465.1 uncultured Pseudomonadota bacterium | reverse complement strand
GCTTCATGGTCAACTACCGGGTTGACGATCTGGCCGCGCTGCTCAAGGCGCTGCGCGACGAGGGCTGCGATGTCCTCGAGAAGACCGACGACTCGGAGTACGGCCAGTTCGGCTGGGTCATCGATCCCGAGGGCAACAAGGTCGAGCTGTGGCAGCCGCCCGAAGGGCAGTGAGGGCCTCGGCCGGCGGGCGCTTCCCGATCCCGGAGGTGTACCGGAGCGCGTCTTCCGAGTTCAGTCCGGGCGCAGGCGCGCTGCATTAGACGCGGCGTCACGTGAATTCGTAGGGAACGACGCTGCGCTCGTTGCCGGGCACGGCGAGCGCGCGATCCACCGGCGGGAACGACCGCTGCTGGCAGTCCGGGCGCTCGCAGAGCCGGCAGTTGATGCCGATGGGCACCGGCGGCGCCCGCATCGCGAGCGTGTCCGCATAGACGACATCGGCAGCATGGCTGAGCTCACAGCCAAAGCCTATCGCGTAGTACCGGTTCGGTGCATTGAACGAGCCGGATCGCTTGATGATGCTGCGTGCCATGCACAGGTAGCGGACCGAATCCGGCATCTCCGCGACCTGCACCAGGATCCGGCCGGGATGGGCGAAGGATTCGTGGACGTTCCACAGCGGGCAGCCACCGCCGAAGCGGGCGAACTGGAAGCGCGTGGAGCTGTGCCGCTTCGTGATGCTCCCCGCCTGGTCGACCCGCACGAAATAGAACGGGATCCCGCGCTCGCCGGGTCGCTGCAGCGTGCTCAGGCGGTGGCAGACCTGTTCGAAGCTCGCCCGGTAGCGGCGCTGCAGCTGCTCGACGTCGTGGCGCAGCGCACGCGCGGTATTGACGAAGTCGGTATAGGGGAACAGCAGGGCACCGGCCGCGTAGTTCTCGCAGGCGACGCGGGCCACGGCCGCCGATCCCGGTGCCTGGAAGCCCGCCGCGCGCACGACATCGTCGATCGCGGCCTTCAGGCTGAGCCGTGCCAGTACGGTTGCCAGCTGGAAGGTGCGGGTCGGTTCCGGAAGGTCGACGGCGAGGCGCAGGACCTTCAGGTCCGGATCGAACCGCCACCACACGCCCGTGTCCTCGGCGGCGGAGTTCACGGCCGTGACGCCGTGCTGCGAGCGTAGCGCGGCCTCCAGTCGCGGCGCGGGACCGGAATCCGCCTCGATGCCGAGTTCGCGGGCGAGCCGCTCGGCGGCGAGGTCGAGGTCGTCCAGGTAGTTGTCGTGGTAGTGGAAGAAGTCGCGGATCTCCTCGTAGGGGAGCGGGGCGACCGACGGGTCCGCGTTACCGCCGCCGAGGCGATCGTCGAGGGCCTGGACGCGGTCCTCGAGGCGCCGGTAGGCACCGTGCAGCGCCAGGAACTGGCGGGCGAGCGTCGGGGTCGTCGCCGCGGCGAGCCGGAGCTCGGCGAGCGAGGGTGACGCGCCGCTGAGCGGCGTGTCGATGCTGGCTTCGCGCAGGTCCGCGATCAGGCGGCTCTGGTCGTCGACCGCAAACTCGGCCGCGTCGACCTGGAAGACCTTCGCCATCGCGATCAGCACGGTGGCGGTCACCGGCCGGCGGTTGGTCTCCAGTTGCGACAGGTAGCTGGGCGAGAGTTGCAGCTGGGCGGCGCACTGCTCGAGCGTGAGGCCCCGCCCTTCGCGCAGCACGCGTAACCGCGGACCCAGGTAGGGCTTCTGGCGCATCGTCCCCCCCATTGCCAAAGTCAGAGCGAAGCAATCTGCCGGTTCAGCGCGTCCGTCCCGGGTTTCCCGCGGCAACCTGAGCGGTCACGACCGTCGCCCCCTTCAGAACGCGTCGCCCGGGATATGGACCCAGCCGTCCATCAGGACGCGGGCGCTGCGGCTCATGATCGCCCGGGCCACGACCCATTCCGAGCCGGCGAGCCGCGCCTCGGCGCCGACGCGCAGAACGCCCGAGGGGTGACCGAAGCGGACGACGCTGCGCGGGCCGCCGGCCGCGCGGCTGACGAGGGTCCCGGGGATCGCGCCTGCGGTGGCGATCGCGACCGCCGCCGTGCCCATCATGGCGTGATGCAGCTTGCCCATGGACAGGGCGCGCACCAGGACATCGACGTCGGCCGGCGACACCTGCTTGCCGCTCGAGGTCACGTAGCCGGTGCGCGGCGCGACGAAGGCTATTTTCGGCGTGTGCTGGCGCCGGGCCGCTTCGCCGACCTCCTTGATCAGGCCCATGCGCAGGGCTCCGTAGGCGCGGATGGTCTCGAAGCGGGACAGCGCCGCCGGATCGCCGTTGATCGCCTCCTGCAGCTCGGTGCCGGCGTAGCCGAGCGCCGAGGCGTCGAGGAAAATGGTCGGGATGCCGGCGTTGATCATCGTCGCCTCGAACGTGCCGACGCCGGGTACGTCCAGGGTGTCGATGGCCTTGCCGGTCGGAAACATGGCGCCGCCCGCGCCGTCCTCCTCCGCCGCCGGGTCGAGGAACTCGAGCTCGATCTCCGCGGCCGGGAACGTGACACCGTCGAGCTCGAAGTCACCGGTCTCGACGACGTCACCACCGGCCATCGGCACGTGCGCGACGATGGTCTTGCCGATGTTCTGCTGCCAGATCCGGACGGTTGCCTGGCCGTCGCTGACGAGGCGGAAGCCGTCGACGAGGCCGGTTTTGATCGCGAACGGGCCGACCGCAGCCGACAGGTTGCCGCAGTTGCCGCTCCAGTCGACGAACGCCTGGTCGATCGAGACCTGCCCGAACAGGTAGTCGACGTCGTGGTCGGGCCGCGCGCTGCGGGACAGGATCACGACCTTGCTGGTGCTGGACGTCGCCCCGCCCATGCCGTCGATCTGCTTGCCGTACGGGTCCGGGCTGCCGGCGACCCGCAGCAGCAGCCGGTCGCGGGCAGCCCCGGGCGTTTGCGCCGCCCGGGGCAGGTCGTCCAGGCTGAAGAACGTTCCCTTGCTCGTGCCGCCCCGCATGTAGGTGGCACGGATCCGGACCTGGGGCGCGTGTGGCATCGGTGTCCTTCGCGACCGGTCAGGCGGCCGGCCGGGCATGGCTGGCCAGGAAATCCTGCGCAAAGCGCTGCAGGACGCCACCCGCCTCGTAGATCGAGATTTCTTCCGCCGTATCGAGCCGGCAGGTCACCGGCACCTCGACGCGTTCGCCGCTCTGCCGATGGACGATCAGCGTGAGCGTGGCGAGCGGCGCGCGCTCGCCGACGACGTCGTAGGTCTCGGTACCGTCGAGCTTGAGCGTAAGGCGGGTCGTGCCCGGGCGGAACTCGAGCGGCAGCACGCCCATGCCGACGAGGTTGGTGCGGTGGATGCGCTCGAAGCCCTCGGCGACGATCGCCTCGACGCCGGCCAGGCGCACGCCCTTGGCCGCCCAGTCGCGTGACGATCCCTGGCCGTAGTCGGCGCCGGCGATGATGATGAGCGGCTGCTGCCGGTCGAGATAGGTCTCGATCGCCTCCCACATGCGGCAGACCCTGCCTTCCGGCTCGACGCGCGCAAGCGACCCTTCGCGCACCGAGCCGTCGGCGTTGCGGACCATCTCGTTCTTGAGCCGCGGGTTGGCGAAGGTCGCGCGCTGCGCGGTCAGGTGGTCGCCGCGGTGCGTGGCGTAGGAGTTGAAGTCCTCCGGCGGCAGGCCCATCCGGGCGAGGTACTCACCGGCCGCGCTGTCCGGCAGGATCGCGTTCGACGGCGACAGGTGGTCGGTCGTGATGTTGTCGCCGAGGAGGGCGAGCGGCCGAAGGCCGGCGAGCGTGCGCCGGCCGGCAAGCGCACCCTCCCAGTACGGCGGGCGGCGGATGTAGGTGCTCGCCCCGCGCCAGGCATAGAGCGCGCTGACCTCGACACCCGCCTTCGAGGCGAACGCAAACATCGGCTCGTAGACAGCGCGGTACTGGCCCGGGTTGACGGCGCGGCCGATCACTTCATCGATCTCGGCATCGCTCGGCCAGAGATCCGCGAGGTACACCGGCTCGCCTGTCGCATCGTGGCCGAGCGGGTCCTTCTCGACGTCGACCCGGATGGTTCCGGCAATGGCGTAGGCGACCACGAGCGGCGGCGAGGCGAGGTAGGCCTCGCGGGCGCGCGGGTGGATCCGGCCCTCGAAGTTGCGGTTACCGGACAGCACCGCGGTCGTGTAGAGCTTGCGGGCGAGGATTTCCGCCTCGATGGCCGGTTCCAGCGCGCCGCTCATGCCGTTGCACGACGTGCAGGCGAAGGCCACGACGTCAAAGCCGAGCTTCTGGAGTTCCGGCAGCAGGCCCGCCTCCTCGAGATACAGCTGGACGGTCTTCGACCCGGGGGCGAGCGAGGTCTTGACCCAGGGCTTGCGGCCGAGGCCGCGCGCGTTCGCGTTGCGGGCCAGCAGGCCCGCCGCCACCATGTTGCGCGGGTTGGAGGTGTTCGTGCAGCTCGTGATCGCCGCAATGATGATCGCCCCGTCCGGCATCTGGCCCGGGGCCGTGGCGATCGAATGGGCGAGGCCGCGCTCGGACAGCGTCGAGGTCGGGATGCGCTGGTGGGGGCTCGCGGGGCCGGCGATGGTGCGCACGACCGTGCCGAGGTCGAAGGTCAGCACGCGGTCGTAGCGGGCATCGCCGAGCGAGTCCGACCAGAGGCCTGCCGCCTTCGCGTAGGTCTCGACCAGCGCCACCTGCGCCGCATCGCGGCCGGTGAGGCGCAGGTAGCTCAACGTCTTCTCGTCGATCGAGAAGAGCGCCGCGGTCGCGCCGAACTCGGGCGCCATGTTCGAGATCGTGGCGCGGTCGCCCAGGGTGAGCTCCCGCGCCCCGTCGCCGTGGAACTCGAGGTAGGCCGAGACGACCCGGGCCTGGCGCAGGAATTCGGTGAGGGCGAGCACGATGTCGGTCGCCGTGATGCCGGGCCGTGCCCGGCCGGTCAGCCTGACACCGACGATCTCCGGCAGGCGCATCCAGACCGCGCGACCGAGCATCACGCTCTCGGCCTCGAGGCCCCCGACCCCGATGCCGACGACGCCGAGCGCATCGACCATCGGCGTGTGCGAGTCGGTGCCGACCAGCGTGTCCGGGTAGGCGACGCCGTCCGCCACCTGCACGACCGGGCTCATCCGCTCGATGTTGATCTGGTGCAGGATGCCGTTGCCCGGCGGGATCACGTCGACGTTGCGAAACGCGAACTTGGTCCATTCGATGAAGTGGAACCGGTCGGCATTGCGCCGCTCCTCGATCGCGCGGTTCCTGGCGAAGGCATCCGCCACGTAGCCGCCGTGCTCGACGGCGAGCGAATGGTCGACGACAAGCTGGGTCGGCACCACCGGGTTGACGAGCGCGGGGTCGCCGCCCTGGGCAGCGATCGCATCGCGCAGGCCGGCCAGGTCGACGAGCGCCGTCTGGCCGAGGATGTCGTGGCAGACGACGCGCGCCGGAAACCACGGGAAGTCGCGGTCACGCCGAAAGCCAGTGAGCTGAGCCAGGCAGTCACCGAGCAGCGCGGGCTCGCAGCGCCGGACGAGGTTCTCGGCCAGGACGCGCGAGGTGTAGGGCAGCGTCGCCCAGCTGCCGGGCGAGATCTCCTCGACCGCGGCGCGGGCGTCGAAGAAGTCGAGCGCGGTACCCGGCAGCGGACGGCGGTAGGCGTGGTTCATCGGCAGGTCCTCAACGCCTCAGGCCCGCTCGGCGAGCGGCACGAAGCGGCGCGGTTCCGGGCCGACGTAGTTCGCGCTCGGGCGGATGATCTTGCCGTCCTCGCGCTGCTCGATCACGTGCGCGCACCAGCCGGTCGTGCGGGAAATCACGAAGAGCGGCGTGAACATCGCGGTCGGAACGCCCATCAGGTGATAGCTTACGGCGCTGAACCAGTCGAGGTTCGGGAACATCTTCTTGACGTCCCACATGGTCGCCTCGATGCGGGCCGCGATCTCGAACATCCGAAGATCGCCGGCCGCCTCGCTGAGCTCCCGGGCGACGGCCTTGATCACCTCGTTGCGCGGGTCGGACACCGTGTAGACCGGGTGGCCGAAGCCGATCACGACTTCCCGGGCCGCGACCCGGCGGCGGATGTCGGCCTCCGCCTCGTCGGCCGTGCGGTAGCGCTTCTGCGTCTCGAAAGCGACCTCGTTGGCGCCGCCGTGCTTGGGACCGCGCAGGGCGCCGATGGCGCCGGCCACGGCCGAATACATGTCGGCACCGGTACCGGCCACGACGCGCGCGGCGAAGGTGCTCGCGTTGAATTCGTGCTCGGCGTAGAGGTTGAGCGAGGTATGCATCGCCCGGACCCAGTCCTCCGGCGCCCGCCGGCCGTGCAGGAGGTGCAGGAAGTGGCCGCCGATCGAGTCGTCATCGGTCTCGACGTCGATCAGCCGGCCGTTGTGACTCGCGTGATACCAGTAGCAGAGCATGGAACCGAGGCTGGCGATGAGCCGGTCGGCGATGTCGCGGGCGCCGGCCGTGCCGTGATCGTCCTTCTCGGGCAGCGCGCAGCCGAGCGCGGAGACGGCTGTCCGCAGCACGTCCATCGGGTGGGACGAGGCGGGCAGGGCCGCCAGCACGTCGCGGACGACCTGGGGCACGCCGCGCAGCGACCGAAGCTTCGTCTTGTAGGAGCGCAGCTCGGCGAGCGTCGGCAGGTGGCCGTGGATGAGAAGGTAGGCGATCTCCTCGAACTCGGCCGCCGCCGCGGTCTCGAGGATGTCGTAGCCCCGGTAGTGCAGGTCGTTGCCCGAGCGGCCGACCGTGCACAGCGCCGTGTTGCCGGCGAGCACGCCCGACAGGGCAACGGATTTCTTGGGCCGGGGTGCCTCTTTGGTCTCGGCGGCGGTCGTCATGATGGAAACCTCAGGCGTCGAAGGGCTTACTTCTTGAACAGTTCGTCGAGCTTCTGCTCGTAGGCGTGGTAGCCGAGCACGTCGTAGAGCTCCAGGCGCGTCTGCATCCGGTCGGTGACGCCCTGCTGCGTTCCCTTGGCGCGAAGCTCCGTGTAGACCTCGAGCGCGGCCTTCGACATCGCCCGGAACGCCGACAGCGGGTAGAGCACGAGCGAGATGCCGCTCGCGCCGAGCTCCTCGACCGTGAACAGCGGTGTCTGGCCGAACTCGGTGATGTTCGCGAGCACAGGCACCGGGATCTTCGTCGTGAATTCCCGGAATTCCTCCAGGGTCCGCAGGGCCTCGGCAAAGATCATGTCGGCACCGGCCTCGACATAGGCCTGCGCGCGGTCGATCGCCGCCTGCTGACCCTCGACCGCGTGGGCGTCGGTGCGCGCCATGATGACGAAGGCGGGATCCTCTCGCGCATCGACGGCCGCCTTGATGCGGTCCGACATCTCCTCGGCCGGGACCAGGGCCTTGCCCGGCCGGTGGCCGCAGCGCTTGGCCTGCACCTGGTCCTCGAGGTGCATCCCGGCGGCACCGGACCGGATCAGGTCGTGCGTCGTGCGCGCGATGTTGAACGCCCCGCCCCAGCCGGTGTCGGCGTCGACCAGGAGCGGCAGGTCGGTGGCCGCCGTGATCCGCCGGACGTCCTCGCAGACGTCGTTCAGCGACGTGATCCCGAGGTCCGGCAGGCCGAACGAGGCGTTGGCGACGCCGGCGCCCGACAGGTACAGGGCGCGAAAGCCCGCCCGCTCGGCGAGGAGGGCGCTGAAGGCGTTGATGGCGCCAACGACCTGCAGCGGCTTTTCGGCCGCCAGCGCCGCTCTCAGACGTTGTCCACTGCTTTGGCTCATCCGGTGGTCTCCTCGTGGCGTCGGTGCATCACGGAATGGTTATTCGCAATTTCGCTGATTTTGCCCTGTAGGCGTCCGAAATGGCAGTCGAATCGTGCCAAAAGTCCCCGCTCGTACTTCCTTAAAATGCGAAATTGCAAAACTCGCGGACCCCACGGCCTTCGCCGCGGTAACGACGGCGGCTCGCGCCCGCCGCTCCCGGGCTCGCGGACCGGTAGAGTGGCAGCCGGACGGCGCCGTCGGCGCGGCCCCCGGGTCGCCGGGACGCACGCGGAGGTGCGCGCGCAGCGAACTCACCTCGTCTGGAGAAGCAGGACCATGATCAAGGCCAGTGTGATGTACCCCAACACGCCCGGCGCGCGTTTCGACCACGAGTACTACCGCGACACGCACATGCCGCTCGTCAAGCGCCTGATGGGCGACTACTGCCGGACCTATACGGTCGACCGGGGCCTCGCCGGTGGCATGCCGGGCGCGCCGCCGACCTACGTCGCGATGTGCCACATCTACTGCGACTCCGTCGAGGACTTCCAGAAGGGTTTCGGGCCGAACGCGAAGCAGATCCTGGCGGACGTCGCGAACTACACCGACCTTTCACCGGTCCTGCAGATCAGCGACGTCGTGGTGGGCTAGCCGGGATTCCCGGGGGCCGCCCGAAGCCCGGCCCGGTCAGCGGACCGGGCGGTATTCGCCGGCCACGCCCTCCGGCGACAGGACCACCTGCCAGAGCTGGGAGCGGCGCGCGCGGAAGGACGCGATCGAGACCATCAGGTAGAAGTGCCACATGCGGCGGAACCGCTCGTCGTAGCGCGGCGCAAGCTCCGGCCAGGCGCCGCGCAGGTTCTCCGACCAGGCGGCCAGGGTCCGCTCGTAGTCCGTGCCGAAGTCGTGCCAGTCCTCGATCACGAAGAGGCGCTCGGCAGCGAGCGCGATCTGGGCGCGCGAGGGGATCAGCGAGTTCGGGAAGATGTACTTCTCGATCCAGGGATCGTTGGCGCGCAGCGTCACGCGGTTGCCGATCGTGTGCAGCAGCGAGAGCCCGTCCGGGGCCAGGAGTTCCCGGACCTTGGCCATGTACGGACGGTGGTTGCGGGCACCGACGTGCTCGAACATGCCGATGGAATAGATCCGGTCGAAGCGCCCGGCGACGTTCCGGTAATCGCCGAAACGGATCTCGACGGCAAGGCCTGCGCAGCGCTGGCGCGCGGTTTCCGCCTGGTTGCGGGAGATCGTGACGCCGACGACGTCGACGCCGTAGTGCTCGGCGGCGTAGGCGGCAGCGCCACCCCAGCCGCAGCCGATGTCGAGCACCTTCATGCCGGGCTTGAGGCCGAGCTTGCGGCAGACGAGGTCGATTTTCGCGGTCTGGGCGTCCTCGAGGGTGTGGGCGTCCTTCCAGTAGGCGCAGCTGTAGAGCATCCGCGGGTCCAGCATCCGCGCGTACAGGTCGTCGCCGACGTCGTAGTGCACCTCGCCGACGCGCACCGACCGCCGTTCGGTCTGCATGTTGATCAGGCGCGCCTTGATCGCGAGAAAGATCTCCCGGGCGGTCGGCAGCCGGTGGTCGACCGCGCCGCGGATGGCGCGGGCGAGGAACTCGTCCAGCGCCTCGACGTCCCACCAGCCGTCCATGTAGCTCTCGCCGAGCCCGACCGTGCCCTGCGCCAGGATCCGGTTCCAGGTCCGCTCGTCGTGGATCTGCGGATCCCAGGGGTTCGGGCCGTTGATCTCGATCCCGCAGGCACCGAGTGCCTCGGTGAAGAGGGCGGCCGAGCCGCTGGCGCGCGCGGACCCGGCCGGTGACGGTCGTGACGGGTGGGACATGGTGCGGGTCGGCTCCTCGACGTCGGTCGGTTCGGCCCGCCGGGGCGGTGAGCCGTAGGATAGCGCGCGGCGCGGTTTCGTCCAGGCGAGCGGCGCGAGGAGCCGTCCGTTCTACTTCTGCACGCTCGCGGCGATCGACGCCGCCACCTCGCTCGCCATGTGGAACTGGGCGTCGCGCGTCGTGATGGCGTGGCGCTTCGCGATGTAGGCGAAGTCCGTGTAGGCCACCCAGACGTGCTTGTCGCTGTCCTCGAAGACCAGCATGCGCACCGGCCAGTCGAGGCCCGCGTACGGCGACGCCGTCAGGAACTGCAGGCCGAGCGGCGGGTTGCCGAACTGCAGCAGCACCGACCGGCCGACCTTGAGGTCGGTACCGGCGGCGAGCGCCGACTGGTCGGTCTCCGCGAAGAACTTGATGCCCTTCGTGTCGATGTCGGCCTTCAGCCGGCGGACGGTCTCGTCGACGCCGTAGACGCTCGCGACGCGGATGACGCCGCTCGCAGCGGCCGGTGGCGGGGCGGGCGCGGCCGCGGCGGTCAGCGTGCCGGTGAGGGCGCTGGTCACGAGGCCGAGGGTGGCCAGAATCGACAGCAGGCGGTGGCGGGGGGTCATCAGGGTCTCCTTTGGAAAGTAATAATAGAGAAAGGCGGGATCAGGACTGCGGCACGGGCGGTGCCATCATCTCGCCGCCCTGTGCCTGGTGGAGGATGAAGCCTTCGAGCGGGTCGGCTACCGGCGCCGTCCACGGCGCTGCCTCCAGCACCCGGAGCGTGTCGTGGTAGCCGGCCTCCCAGCGCGCCGCGATACCCTGCGGGCTGAAGTCGATGTCCTTGAGATGACACTCGCCCTTGAGCGTCGGCGCCAGCAGGCGCACGACGTGCATCCGGGTCAGGCAGCCGTAGCCGGTCATCGCCCGGATCGCGGCGTCCTTCGCGGCGGCGGCCGGCAGCTTCGCCGCGAGCTCGGAGATGATGTGGCGCAGCTTGTGGATCTGCTGCTGGCGGGCGATGTGGCTCAGCGACCGGCTGCTGTACTGCAGGTCCTTCTGCCGGTTCATGACCTCCCAGAGGCTGTTGGGCTCCGGTCCATCCGGGTTCCAGATATGGACCGCGAAGACGAGGGCGTTGCGGCGCGGATTGTCATCGAACACCGCCTCGACCGGAGTGTTCGACAGGATGCCGCCGTCCCAGTAGAGCTCGCCGTCGATGCGCACGGCCGGGAAGGCCGGCGGCAGCGCGCCGGAGGCCATGACGTGCTGGACCCCGAGCGTCGTCTCGCGGCTGTCAAAGTAGTGCATCTCGCCGGTCGACACCCGGGCGGCACCGACGGTGAGCCGCGGTGCGCCGCCATTCAGTTCCTTCAGGTCGATAAGCTCGGAGAGATTCCGCTCGAGAGGCCCCGTGTTGTAGAAGCCGGCCGACTCCGGACCGAGCGGTACCTGCATGCCGAGCCACGCGAGCGGGTTGGGCTGAAAGAAACCCGGCACGCCCGCCATCATGGTCAGGCTGTTGGCCGCGGTCGTGCCACCCATCGGCCAGCGGCTCAGCCACTGGCTGACGTCGTTGTACTGAATCCGGCGCCAGAACTCGCGCAGCGCGCCAAGGCGATTCTCCGGGCGGTTGCCGGCGATCAGGCTCGCGTTGATCGCGCCGATCGACGTGCCGATGACCCAGTCGGGCCGCACGCCGGCTTCGTGCATCGCCTGGTAGACGCCGGCCTGGTAGGCACCGAGGGCGCCGCCGCCCTGCAACACGAGCACGATCTGCCCGTAGGTGTCACGACTGAAGCGATCGCTCGGGTTCTTCGACATCGGGGTTTCCTCGGGGTGCGGAGTCAGGGGAGGGTCGGGTTCGGGACCGTGTTGCGCGAGCGGCGTCATCACACGCGGCACGCAACCTGTCGCCGGACCAGACCGGACAGGTGTGCGGAATATTGCACGGTACGGCAAATATTCCCGACCCGACAGCCAGGCGCGATCGCAGGGCAGGCGCTGGCGCCGACGTGGCGCCTTTTCGTCACGGCGCTGTGATATTCCTGGACGCTACCCGGTCTGGTGGGGCGTAGACGATTCGCACCGACCGATCGCTACACAGGTTACGAGTCCTGCCGGCCACGGCCGGGTGCGCGAACGGTCGTACTGTCCCTGCCGTCCTTGTCCGTCGCTTTTCATTCATGTGTTCACACCCACGGAGACTTAATGATGAATGCCCGAATCCTTCGCACTGCGGTGCTCGCTGCCCTGT
Source organism: uncultured Pseudomonadota bacterium (assembly GCA_903839465.1). Classification (GTDB taxonomy): domain Bacteria; phylum Pseudomonadota; class Gammaproteobacteria; order Steroidobacterales; family Steroidobacteraceae; genus CAIKMS01. Next base: position 10,897 of record CAIMCI010000059.1, on the reverse strand, counting down.
GCCTTGTCGCCGAAACCCACGCGTCCGTCGCGCTCGCCGGCAGCTGCCCGGCCGACAAGGTCGGTATCAACGTGCGCCCGATGGACTCGACGCCCGCCAAGGACGTCACGGACAACGTGATCGCCTCGATCGATGTCGCCAAGGAACCGGCGAAGATCGACGGGCGCCTGTTCCGGATGCGTCGCCTCGAGATCAAGCCGGGCGGCGTGGTGCCCTGGCACAGTCACGGCTCGCGTCCGGCGATCATCTATGTCGTGCAGGGTGAGGTGACCGAGTACGCGTCGAGCTGCTCGGTGCCGATCGAGCACAAGGCCGGTGATGCGACGCCCGAGCTCAGCGTGACCTCGCACTGGTGGAAGAACACCGGCAAGACCACCGCCATCCTGCTGTCGGCGGACCTGCTGCCGGTGGATGCCAAGGATTCGCACACGATGTAATCGCCCGCCCGGGCTGTCGCCGGGTCGCCGTCCATCGCGGCGGCCCGGCGATGTGGATTCAGGGCCTCGTCATGCATCCCGACACGTCCGCGGCCACCCGCCTCTCGACGCTCAGCAGCCCCGTGATCGGCCTGATCGCGTTCTTCACGCTGGTCGACCTCTTCGCGACCCAGGCGATCCTGCCGCTCCTCGTGGATCGCTACGGCGTGTCGCCGGCGGCGATGGGCGTTGCCGTCAATGCCTCGACGCTCGGGATGGCCATCGGTGCGGCGATCGCCGCGCTCTTCGGTGATCTCGTGGACCGGCGCACGGGGATCGTGGTGAGCCTCCTGCTCCTGGCACTGCCGACGGCGCTGCTCGCCGGCGCGCCAGGGCTACCGTCCTTTTCGCTGCTGCGCGTGGTGCAGGGGCTGTGCATGGCAACGGCCTTTACGCTGACGCTCGCCCATCTCGGTGCCGTCTGCAGCCGGCAGGCCCAGGCGGGAGCCTTCGCGGCCTACATCACCGGCAACGTCGCCTCGAACCTCGTCGGCCGGCTCATCGCCGCCTCGGCCGCCGGCGCGTTCGGGCTCACCGTCAACTTCTATGCCTTCGCCGGGCTCAACCTGCTCGGCGCGGCGCTAGCCTACGTCGCGGTGCAACCCGCGCGCGGCGAGCCGGGGACCGCCCAGTCCCTCGCCGATCGCTGGCGGCTCCTCGGCGTCGTCCGGGAGCCCGGCATTGGCGCCGCCTGCGCGGTCGGCTTCAGCATCCTCTTTGCCTTCATCGGCGTCTTCTCCTACGTGAACTTCGTGCTGATGGCGCCGGGGCTGGGCCTCGGCATGATGAGCCTCGGTATCGTCTACTTCGTCTTCCTGCCTTCCCTCGTCGTGACCCCGCTGGCAGGAAGGGTGGTGGCGCGCCTCGGGACGGGCCGCGCGCTCAACCTGGGGCTCGGTCTGGCAGGACTGGGACTCGGGCTGCTCCTCGTCGGCAGCCTCGCGGCGATCCTCCTCGGGCTTGCGCTCTTTGCGGTCGGTGCGTTCCTCGCCCAGGCGATCGCGACCGGTTTCGTCAGCCGGGCCGCCGGAGCCCGCCGGGGCGTGGCGAGCGGCCTGTATCTCGCGAGCTATTTCTCGGGCGGGCTCGCCGGTGCTGCCGTTCTCGGCCAGGCCTTCCAGCGCTACGGCTGGCCGGCGTGTGTCGCGGGCGCTGCCTTCGCCATCGGTCTTGCCGCAGTGCTCGGCAGGCAGTTCGGGCGCGTCGACGCCGCCTAACCGGGTTCGCGTGCGCGGCTGCCGGGCGACGGTCGGGTTATCGACGCTGTAGCGGTTGATCGGTTCGATGCCCCACAGACGGCGGTCCGCCGTCCGTACAGAGTGCAGGCTACCGCCGTCGCGCCGCTTCGAACCGGCGGGCGGCTTGATGGCCACGAGCTTCAGGAGACGAGACCATGCGCATGCCCGCTGACCGGATCAATGACATCGGACCGCAACCGCAGGCCTTTGATATCGAGCGTGCAACCAAGGAGAACGCCGACTACCGCTCGGTTGCCTGGAGCGGGCGCTACCTGCAGGTCACGCTGATGTCGATACCCGTTGGCGGGGACATTGGCCTCGAGGCGCATCCCGAAACCGACCAGTTTTTGCGGCTCGACGCCGGTACCGGCAGGGTGCAGATGGGGGCGACCAAGGACAGTCTGACGTTCGACCGGGAGGTCGCCGACGGCTGGTGCGTGCTCGTGCCGGCGGGGACCTGGCACAACATCACCAATACCGGCGCCTCGCCCCTGCAGGTCTACGCCGTCTACGCGCCCGCCCACCACCGGCCCGGCAAGGTGCAGGAAACGGCGGCTGTCGCCGCGGCCGATCACGACGATGAACCGGCGGCCTGGTCCGTGCAGCCTCCACACGCGCCGGATCGCCACGCCTGACGCGGTCAAGGGGAGCCGCAGCCGTCGTCGTTCAAATCGTCGGCGATCCCAGGTTCCGTTGGGCGAGGAGCGTTCCGTGCGTACGCGGCGCTCAGGTGAGACGTTCACGCAGGAACTCGACGATCGCCTCGCTGGTCTCCAGCGGTTTTTCTTCCTGAAGGCAGTGCCCGCAGGCCAGTGGCCGACCCCGCACGTTCGTGGCCTTGTCGCGCCACGTCGCGAGGACGTCGTAGAGTTGCCCAACGACGCCGTGGGCACCCCAGAGGACGAGAAGAGGAACGGTCACTGGACGGCCGTCGTCGTCCGCGTCGTGCTGAAGGTCGATCCCGGCCGCTGCCCGGTAATCCTCGCAAATCGCGTGGATCGTGCCCGGGATCCGGTAGCAGCGAAGGTACTCCTGGACGAGAGCCTCGGACGGGACGCCGGCGGTCCGGCTTTGCGCACTCAAATGAGAGCGCAGGAAGAACTCCGGGTTTGCAGCGATCATCGTTTCGGGCAAGGGTTCCGGCTGGATCAGGAAGAACCACCAGAAATAGCGGGTGGCAAACTCGCGATCGGTGTTCCGGTACATGGTCGCCGTCGGCGCAATATCGAGCACGGCAACGTGATCGAGCGCCTCGGCATGATCGAGCGCCATCCGGTGCGCCACGCGGCCACCGCGGTCGTGCCCGACCACGCTAAAGCGGTCGTGGCCGAGCGCACGCATCAGTGCCACCTGGTCGCTGGCCATGGCGCGCTTGGAGTAGTTGCGATGCTGCTCACCACCGGGTGGCCGCGAGGAATCGCCATAGCCGCGCAGGTCGGCCGCCACCACCGTGAAGCCGGCCGCCACCAGGCGTGGTGCCACGGCATGCCACGTCGCGTGGTTCTGCGGATGGCCGTGCAGCAGGAGTACGGGCGGTCCGCGTCCGGCACGCCGACCGTGGATCCGTATGCCGGCGTCGACCTCGATGTCGAAGCTCGAGAAACCCGGCAGGAAGTCAGCGTGTGTCATGGGGGGCAGGCAACGATCCAGCGACGTTGGGCTCACGGCGGTCATGCGCCACGGTAACCTTCTCGGCGTGCGCGGTGTCCACGGCGAGCCCGGCGCGCACCGCCCGCAGAGCGAGGATGAATTGCCCGCCCTTACGAAGCAAGCGAGGAACGCGTTCGTTTATCGGCGCCCCGTCGTGACCTAAGTTCCGGGCTTCAGCCACGGGGAGCGATTCCAGTGCCGGTCCTCGAAGGCCGCGATTTCAGCGGAATAGCGCAGGGTGGCGGCGATGGCGTCCCGCCCGTGCAGCAGGTTCTCGCGGTACATGTCGTCGATCCTGAACGGCAGCCGGGAATGATCCGACAGCGTGACGGTCTGGCTGACCAGGTCGACGGTCAGCAGGTTCCGGGGCGGTCGGGCGCACAGCGTCGCGATCCGTGCGTGGAGGTCGGCGGGCAGGGCGATCGGCAGCAGGCCGTTGTTGAAGCAGTTGTCGCGGAAGATGCTGGCGAAGCCGGTACCGATCAGCGCGCGGATCCCGTACTGCAGCAGGCCCCAGACCGCGTGTTCCCGGCTCGAGCCACAGCCGAAGTTGGGCCCGACCACGAGGAACGACGCGTTGCGGTACTCGGGCTGGTTCAGCACAAAGTCCGCCTGCTCTACGCCGCTCGCGTCATAGCGCAGGTCGTAGAAGAGTCCGCGCGCGAGTCCCTGCCGGTCGATGCCTTTCAGGAATTGCTTCGGCATGATGACGTCCGTGTCGAGATTCGCCTGGAGTAGCGGTACGCCGGTCCCGGTGCAGGTGGTGTAGGGGCGCATCAGGGCACCTCGCGGGCGAGGTCACGGACGTCCACCAGGTGACCCGCGACGGCCGCGGCAGCCACCATGGCCGGGCTCATCAGGTGCGTGCGACCGGCCCGGCCCTGGCGGCCCTCGAAGTTCCGGTTGGTGCTCGAGGCGCAGCGCTCACCGGCACCGAGGACGTCGCCGTTCATGGCCAGGCACATCGAACAGCCCGACTGGCGCCATTCAAAGCCCGCGGCGACGAAAATCCGATCGAGTCCCTCCTGCTCCGCTTCACGGCGGACCTGGCTGGATCCCGGCACCACCATGGCACGTACGTGGGGCGCGACCTTGCGGCCGGCGACGATGCCCGCCGCGGCGCGCAGGTCCTCCAGCCGGCCGTTGGTGCACGAGCCGATAAACGCCCGATCGATCGCCACCGACCGCATCGGCGTCCCGGGTTCAAGCCCCATGTAGGCAAGCGCGCGGACGATCGACGCCCGGCGTGCGGGATCCGGCTCGGCGGCGGGGTCGGGTACCGAGTCGGTGATGCCGACGGCCTGGTCGGGGCTCGTGCCCCAGGTCACGAGCGGGGCAACCGCAGCAACGTCAAACGCCAGATCGCGTTCAAACACCGCGCCGGCATCGGAGCGCAAGTTAGCCCAGGCCGCCGTCGCCTGCGACCACAGCGCGCCGCGCGGTGCCTTCGGCCGGTCCTTGAGATAGTCACAGACCCGCGCATCGGGCGCCATCACGGCGCCGCGCGCGCCGGCCTCGACGATCATGTTGCACAGCGTCATGCGACCGGCGACGTCGAGCCGGTCTGTCGCGCTGCCCGCAAACTCCACCGCGAAACCGGTGGCGCCGGCGACGCCGATGGCGCGGATAACCGTCATCACGAGATCCTTCGCCGTGACGCCAGGCGGCAGCGTGCCGTCGAAGCGGACGCGCATGTTGCGCAGGCGCTCGTAGACGACGGTCTGGGTCGCGAGTACGTGTTCGACGTCGGACGTACCGATACCAAAGCCGAGCGCGCCGAAGGCGCCATAGGTCGTCGTGTGGCTGTCGCCACAGGCGATCACCATGCCCGGGCTGACGAGGCCCTGCTCCGGACAGACGACGTGCTCGATGCCCTGGCGGCTGTCGAGGAGGCCAATGAGCTCGATACCGAAGTCCTGGCAGTTGCGTTCCACGTAGTCGACCTGCGCCGCGGCCTGCGGATCGGCAATCGCGCGCACCCGCTGCGCTGCTGTCGGATTGACGTGATCGACGATGGCAAGCGTGCTCGCGGGGCGGTGGACGCGACGGTTGTGCTCGCGCAGCCCCGAGAACGCCTGCGGACTCGTGTACTCGTTGAGGATGTGGCGATCGACGTACAGGAGCAGGTGCCGCTCATCGATCCGGCGCACGGTGTGCGCGTCGACAATCTTGTCGTAGATCGTACGCGGCGTCGTCGGGGCAGGATCGGGGCGCGGATTCATCGGCCAATAATCCGTCGCGGAGGTTTTGCTGGGGAGGGACAGAAGGCTGTCTTTTGAGTTTAGACAGAGCTTAACATTGCCACCGGGCCGTCGCCGGAGCGGCGCCAGCGCCCGACCGATACCGTCCCGGGGGAGGTAATGCATGAGCCGCGATACGGGCCTCAGTTCGGCTGACCTGCGCTTTTTTCTGGTGGTGGCCAGCGCCACGTCGCTGGCGGCGGCCTCGCGCGCGCTGGACGTCTCCCGCTCGGCAGTCACCCAGCGCCTTGGGCAGCTGGAGGCGCGAGTGCGCTGCCGGCTGCTAGATCGCTCGACACGTCAGCTGCGCCTGACGGAGGAGGGCCGGCTGCTGCTCGGCCGGGCAGCGACACTGCTCGACGATCTCGATGACCTCGCCGACACCCTGAGCCTCAGCCAGGACGTGGTCAGCGGCCACCTGAGGATTGCCGCACCGCTGGGCTTCGGCCGGCGCTATGTCACGCCGGTAGTTGCCTCGTTTCGTCAGCGCTACCCGCAGGTTACGGTCGCTCTGACCCTGACCGACCGGCCACTGCTCACCGCCGCCGACAACTGGGACGTCATTGTCCATATCGGCGAACTGCGCAGTTCCTCGCTCGTCATGGTGCGACTGGCCCCGAACGACCGTATTGCCTGTGCCTCGCCCGCCTACCTCCAGGCGCACGGCGCACCGACCGAGCCGGCAGAGCTCGCATCGCACGCGTGCCTGGCGCTCCGTCAGAACGACGAGGACGTGACCCTCTGGCGCTTCATCGACCGCCAGCGCAAAACGACGCCGGTGCGCATCTCTCCGGTGATGGCCAGCAATGACGGGGAGGTCGTCAAGGCCTGGGCCCTCGAGGGCCTTGGTGTGATCGTGCGTTCCGAGTGGGACATCGCCGAGGACCTGCGCACCGGCCGGCTCAGCCCGATCCTCCCGGGCTACCGGCTTGCGCCGGCGGACGTCGTTGCGCTGATGGGCAAGCGGGGCGGCCGGACGGCCCGGGCCGCGGCCTTCCTGAAGCTCCTGCAGGACGAACTCCGGCCCATTCCCTGGCGTGGCGAGAAGGCGTGAGCGGCCGACGGAAAAGTGTTAAGTATTAACTAAACTCTATAGGTAGCCGAGCCGCTCTCCCCAGGCCGCTGCCCCCGTCGGATGATGGGTTGCGGGGCGATGAACGTCCGCCCGTTCACTGCCACCGTGGCAAGCGATCGGTCCCGGTTGACGAGCAGAGGGGAATGCAATGTCAGGCAGGATTACCACGACGTTTGCGCCGCGGCGCACGGATGTTCCTTACCGGCAGGATGCGCGACGGAGCCGGCTGGTCGCCGCTGCGATTGGCCTCGTGCTGGTGTCCGCCGCGCGGGCCGAAGCCCCACCAGCGGCTGCAGCCAGCGCCGGCCTCGATGAGATCGTCGTGACCGCGACGCGCCGTTCCGAGTCGCTGAACAAGATTCCTATCAGCGTCAGCGCGTTCACCCAGGACCGCATGGACGAGCAGGGCATCAAGTCGATCGACGACGTCGCGCGCTTCACGCCCGGGCTCACGTTTGCGCCGTCCACGGACGGCCTGACGAACTCGATTGCGATCCGAGGCATCGCCTCGGGGGTCGGCGCGTCCACCACGGGCGTCTACATCGACGATACGCCGATCCAGATCCGTTCCGGCACCGGCGTCGTTACCGAGAACGTCTATCCGCAGATCTTTGATCTCGACCGGGTCGAGGTGCTGCGCGGTCCGCAGGGAACTCTGTTCGGTACGGGCTCGATGGGCGGCACGATCCGCTTCATCACGCCCGAGCCCGACCTGCACCGCTACAAGGGCTATACGCGCGCCGAGTGGAGTTCGACCCGGGGCGGCGATCCGAGCTACGAAGTAGGCGTTGCCGGCGGCGGGCCGATCATCGACGGAAAGCTCGGGTTCCGGGCCAGCGCTTTCTACAACGACGCCGGCGGCTTCATCGACCGTCAGCCGTTTACGGGGTCCGCCGTCACCGAAAAGGCCCTGAACTACAACCACACGACGGTGCTCCGCGCGGTCCTGAAGTGGGCCGTGACGGATTCCCTGACCGTCACGCCGGCGGTCAGCTACCAGGACGTGCGGCGCAATGACAGCTACTACTGGGAGTCGCTTTCGAACCCCGATTCGTCCGACTTCAGGACCGGCTTCACGCAGCCGCAGCCTGCCCACGACAAGTTCACGTTGCCGTCGCTCAAGGTCGACTGGCAGCTGGGCCAGTCCGAACTCATTTCCAATACCTCCTTCCTGTCCCGCGAGCTGACCCGGTCGTCCGACTACTCCAACTACCTCTGGTTCGCGCTCGTCGGCGACCCGACGCCGCGGGCCCCGGTCCCGGACTACCGCTCGACGTCGAATGCCGTGGTCCGGCAGAACTCCTTCACGCAGGAATTCCGGCTGCAGTCGACCGCGGCCGACAGCCGCCTGAAGTGGGTGGTCGGCGCGCTGTTCCAGTCCTCACGGCTCTATACGAACCAGTACGTGGTCGATCCGCTGCTGCCGAAGCTCTCGGAGGAGGTGTACGGCGCGCCAATCGAGGACATCTTCGGCGTCGGGCTCGTCGACGGCCGCTACAGCGCGACCATCGACCAGTGGGCGACGGACAAGCAGCTGGCGCTCTTTGGCCAGCTCGATTACGCCTTCACGCCGGAGCTCAAGGGAACCCTGGGCGCACGCGTGGCGCGCACGTCGCTCGACTTCCACCGCGAGTTCGGCGGGCCGCTTCTGTGCGTGGCCTGTACCGGCGCGCCGGAAGTTACCGGTGGCTCGACGCCGACCACCCGGCCGGTCACGCCGAAGCTGGGTTTGTCGTACGAGCCGGGCGCGCAGAGCCTCTACTACGCCTCGATCGCGAAGGGCGCCCGTGTCGGTGGCGTCAACAACCCGTCGACGGCCTCCAACAAGCCGGGATGCCCCGGCGGCCTGCAGGCGCCGACGACCTACGCGCCGGACAGCCTGTGGAGCTACGAACTCGGTGCCAAGAACCAGTTTGCCAACGGTCGCTTGCGCACGCAGCTGAGCGCCTACTACATCGACTGGCAGGACATACAGCAGTCCGTCTCGGCCAACGGCTGCTTCACCTCCTCGTACAAGGACAATCTCGGCAAGGCGACGGTCAAGGGCTTTGACCTCGGCGTCGAAGCCCGGGTCACCGACCACCTGTCGCTGTCGGTTGCCGGCGGGTATTCGCAGGCCCGCTACTCGTCCACGGCGTTTGGCGCACCGGCGGCGGGCACGGGTATCCGGTCGATCATCGCGGCGGACGGCGATTCGCTCGGCGTGGCGCCGTGGAATGCGACCGTGGCGGGCGATTATTCGTTCGCGGCGTGGGACCGGCCGGGCTACTTCCGCGTCGACTACTCCTATACGGCGAAGGACACGGGCGTGACGCCGTGGCGCGACCCGGTGACCACGACCTACGACCCTGACCTGTCGGCCGATCCGGCCGTCCGGCTGCTCGGCGCGAGGCTAGGGCTGACCTTCGGCGGGCTCGAGGTGTCGGTGTTCGGCCGCAACCTCCTGAACGTGGCTCCGGCGCTCGGTCGTAACCACGACGGACTGGGTGATCCGCTCTACTATGCACTGACGGTGCGGCCGCGGACCTTCGGCGTGACGGGAACGTACAAGTTCTAAGTCGCGGTTATCGAGTACGTCGGCGTCGGACTTCGGGAGCGAGTATGCGTCGGACAGCCCGTTGGATCGCGATCGTGGCAACCGTGACTGCCGTCGTTTCGGCGGCGCCATCGGGCTACGGCGCCGACCGTCCACCCGGTCTCGTCCGCGCGCAGATCGCGCAGGGCGTCCTCGAGGGCGAGGCGCTGCCCGGGGTCGCGGCCTTTCGCGGTATTCCCTACGCGGCGCCGCCCGTCGGTGACGCCCGGTTTCGGGCGCCGGGAGCGGCTGCCCCGTGGCCAGGCATCCGGTCGGCCCTCGACATGGGACCGGCCTGCCCGCAGCTCATCGATGACGATCCGACCGAAAACGGCGCGGCGGTGATGGCCGAGGATTGCCTGTTCCTCAACGTCTGGACGCCGAAGGTCGGTACCGGCAAGCGGCCGGTCCTCTTCTGGATCCACGGTGGCGCCTTCGTCGTCGGCTCCTCACGCAACACCCTCTACGACGGCTCGCGGCTCGCGGCCCGCGAAGGGGTGGTCGTGGTGTCGATCAACTACCGCCTCGGCGCCTGGGGTTTCCTGTCGCTGGGTACGCTCGATGCCGGCTACCGGGAGAGTGCCAACCTCGGCCTGCTCGACCAGGTGGCGGCGCTCCGCTGGGTCCGTGACAACATTGCCCATTTCGGCGGTGATCCCGCCAACGTCACCGTATTCGGCGAATCGGCCGGCGCCTCGAGCGTCGGGGCACTGCTGTCGATGCCGGAGGCGCGGGGGCTGTTCGCGAAAGCCATCCTGCAGAGTGGCGTGCCGTCCGACCGGCCGGCCGAGGCGTTCGCGCGCCAGAATCGGCTCGCCGAGCAGTTTCTCAAGGCGGCGGGCGTCACGACGCCGGCGCAATTATCAACACGGACGATGAAGGACCTGCTGCGGGGGCAGGAGAAACTCTTCGGCGAGCACAGCGACCTCGGTACCTTCGTGCCCTCGATAGACGGCGTCGTCCTGAGGGAAAAGCCGTTTACCGTCGTTGCCGAAGGCCGCGGCAGCCGCGTCCCGATCCTGATCGGCACGACCGCCGAGGAAATGCAGTATTTCGCGACCGCGGAGGATCTGGGCATCGACGAGAAGCCAAGGGACCTGCTCCTTGAGCAGCTCCGCGCTGTGGTCGGTGAGCGCGCCGGGGACGTGCTCGGCGTGTACGAGCGCCTCTATCCGCGCTGGGGTGATGCGGTCGTGCAGATCGCATCGGATGCGGTGATGCGCTTCCCGACGATCCGCATCGCCGAGGCCGCGTCGAGGCACCAGCCGGTCTACATGTACCTCTTCACGTACCGGTCGAATTCAACTTTCAGGCCGTTCGGCTCGGCCCATGCGATGGAGCTGCCCTTCGTCTTCGGCGTTCTGAACGCGCCGGAAGCGGTCGCCTTCACCGGTCGGGACCCGGCCCGCTACGCGCTGTCGGACACGATCATGGATGCGTGGGCGGCCTTTGCCCGGTCCGGCAATCCCACGCCGCCGGGCGGTCCCGCCTGGCCCCGCTACGAACCGTCGCGGCGCCAGACCTTGGAACTCGGCCCGACGGTGCGGGTGGTCGACGATCCGCTGTCGGAGCAGCGCCGTGTCTGGGGCACGGCAGTGCCGACCGTGGAACAGGCGTGGCAGTTCCTGCAGGTCAACCGCTAG
>CAIMCI010000058.1 GCA_903839465.1 uncultured Pseudomonadota bacterium | reverse complement strand
GCGCTCGCCATGGGCGCGGACCGCGCGATCCTCGTCAAGCACGACGGACTCCTCGAGCCGATTACCGTCGCCCGGGCGCTGAAGGCCATCGCCGAGCGCGAGTCTCCGGAGATCATCATCCTCGGCAAGCAGGCGATCGACGACGACAACAGCCAGGCGACGCAGATGCTCGCCGCCCTCCTCGACCGGCCGCAGGTCACCTGCGCCTCGAAGGTCGAGATCAAGGGCCAGACGCTCGTCGTGACCCGCGAGGTCGACGCCGGGCTCGAGACCCTCGAGGTCGATCTGCCGGCGGTGATCAGTGCGGACCTGCGCCTCAACGAACCGCGCTACGTGAAACTGCCCGACATCATGAAGGCGAAGAAGAAGCCGCTCGACGTCGTCGACTTCGCCAGCCTCGGGATCAGCGACCCCGGCCAGCTCAAGACCACGCACTACGAGCCGCCGAAGGCGCGCGCCAAGGGCGTCATGGTCAAGGACGTCGCCGAACTCCTCTCCGCACTGAAGAACAAGGGACTCGTGTCATGACCCAGATTCTCGTCGTAGCCGAACACGATGGCGGCAAGCTCAACCAGAGCACCGCGCGCTGCGTGACCGCGGCCCGGCAGGTGGCGGGCGCGACGGTCACGGTGGCGGTGCTCGCCGCGGATCCGGCGGCCGTCGCCGCGGAGGCCGCCGCACTCGCCGGCGTCGATGCCGTCGTCACCGTGGCGAACCCCGCCAACGCGCACCCGATCTCGGCCGTGCTCGCGCCGCAGGTCGTGGCGCTCGCCGCCGACTACACCCACCTCTTCGGACCGTCGACGAGCTTCGGCAAGGACCTGATGCCGCGCGTCGCCGCCCTGCTCGGCGTCAGCCAGATCAGCGACCTGATGGCGGTCGACGGCCCCTACCAGTTCAAGCGGCCGATCTACGCCGGCAACGCGATCATCACGGTCACGGCGGCGAGCGACCGGAAGGTCGTCGCGACCGTCCGTACCGCCTCCTTCGAGGCGGCCGCTGGCGGCGGCGCCGCCAGGGTCAGCGCGGCCAGCGTCGCCGTGGCGCTGCCGACCCACACCCGCTTCGTGTCGCAGACCCAGGCGAAGAGCGACCGTCCCGACCTGCAGACCGCCGCCAAGGTGGTTTCCGGTGGCCGGGCGCTTGCCAGCAGCGACAACTTCAAGCTGATCTTCGGCCTCGCCGAGAAGATGGGCGCGGCCGTCGGCGCCTCGCGCGCCGCGGTCGATGCCGGCTACGCGCCCAATGAACTGCAGGTCGGCCAGACCGGCAAGATCATCGCGCCGCAGCTGTACATGGCGATCGGCATTTCGGGTGCGATCCAGCACCTGACCGGCATCAAGGACGCGAAGACCATCGTCGCGATCAACAAGGACGCCGAGGCGCCGATCTTCGAGGTGGCCGACATCGGTCTCGTCGGCGACCTGTTCCAGGTCGTGCCGGAACTCGAGAAACTGCTCGGCTGACCGACCGCAGGAGTGCAGCGGGCAGGGCCACCCCTGCCCGCCGCCGTCCGCTGGACCCTTCCTACAGGACGCCGAGCACGTGCTCGGCGGCGCTGACCTTGAAGTCGCCCGGCGCTTCGACCAGGAGGTGGGTCAGGACGCCGTCGCTGGCGACGAGCGCGAAGCGCTTGCCGCGGATACCCATGCCGAAGCCCGTGGCGTCGAGTTCAAGGCCGAGCGCCTTGGTCCAGTCGCCGTTGCCGTCGGCCAGCATCAGGACGTTGTCCCCGGCGCCGCTCGCCTTGCCCCAGGCATCCATGACGAACACGTCGTTGACGGCCAGGCACGCCACCGTGTCGACGCCCTTGGCGCGGAAATCCGCGGCGTGCGTGACGAAGCCCGGCAGATGCCGCGCGTGGCAGGTCGGCGTGAACGCGCCCGGCACCGAAAAGAGCACGACCTTCTTGCCCTTGAAGAGCTCCGCGGTCGTCACCGGCTTCGGACCGTCCTTGGACATGTGCGTCAGCGTGCCGGCCGGCAGCACTTCTCCCACCTGAATCGTCATTACGCGTCTCCCGAGTGACTGTGTGCGCGGCAGCGACTGGCTGGCGCTGGAAGGAGTCTAGCAAAGCGCGGAAACATCCCGATGACAGCAGCGATCGGCCGCGGCTCAGCGTCCGAGCAGGCGCTTGGCCGAGAGCACGTGGGCACGCATCGCCGCCGCCGCCCATTCGGGGTCGCGTGCGCTGAGCGCGTCGACGAGTTCGAGGTGGTGGAGCGCGCTGCGGCCCAGTTCCTCGACGGTGTAGAGGCGGAACGTGCGCTGCATCAGCGGCGCGTCCAGGATCGAGGCGAGCGCCCGAGACAGGCGCGGGCTTTCCGCCGCCTCGCACAGCGCGCGGTGGAATTCGCCGTTCAGTTCCACCATCCGTTCGAGATATCCCGGCTCGCGGGACTGCGACTCGCGGTACTGGGCCTCGGCGAGTTCGCGCAGACGCGCGAGCGCCGCAGGCCCGAGGCGCCGGGCGGCGCGCTCGGCACCGTGCGCCTCGAGCAGCGCGCGCAGGTCGAGGAGTTCCTCGGCATCGTCCGCAAAGGCCGCGCTGACCACGGCGCCCTGGTTTGGCCGGAAATCCACGAACCCCTCCGCGTGCAGGCGCCTCAGCGCCTCGCGCACGGGCGTGCGGCTGACGCCGGAGGCGAGCGCCACTTCCTGCTCGGTGATACGCGCCCGGGGCGGGTAACGGCCGCTGGCGATGGCCTCGCGCACGGTCCGGTACGCCTGTTCGACGGCGCGGCCGGCGCGCGCGGCGGGTGTGGCCCCGGTGCCGGAGGTCGCGTCCATCGGCCTCAGCCGGCGCCGACCGACGGGAACGGCCCCGCCCGGCCGAGCCCCGAGGGCAGCGGCCGGCCGAGCACGGTGCCGAGCCAGTGTCCGGCCTCGATCAGCGCGGGCAGGTCAAGACCGGTGGCGTAACCCATGCGCGCGAAGAGATAGGCTAGGTCCTCGGTCGCGACGTTGCCGGTCGCGGCCGGCGCGAACGGGCAGCCGCCGACCCCGCCGAGCGAGGCATCGAACGTGCGAACGCCCGCCTGCAGCCCCGCGTAGGCGTTGGCGAGCGCAGTGTTGCGGG
>CAIMCI010000057.1 GCA_903839465.1 uncultured Pseudomonadota bacterium | reverse complement strand
CGGCGGCAGCGGCGGCGCACGTCGCACGCGTGCTGCGCCTCGGCCCGGGCGACCCGCTGGTGGTCTTCGACGGCGCCGGCCTCGAACACGAGGCGACCATCGAGACGGTGCGCGGCGGGGCGGTCCATGCCCGGCTCGGCGCCGGGCGCCCGGGCATTGCGCCGAGCCGCCTCAAGCTGACGCTCGTGCAGGGCATCTCGCGCGCCGAGCGCATGGATTTCGCGGTGCAGAAGGCGACCGAACTCGGCATTGAGCGGCTCGTGCCGCTGAAGGCGGACAATGCCGTGGTGCGGCTGAACGCCGAGTCGGCACTTAAGAAGCGCGCCCACTGGCAGGGCGTGGCGATCGCCGCCTGCGAACAGTGCGGACGCAGCCGGGTGCCGGCGATCGACGAGCCGCTGGCACTGCCGGAGTGGCTGGCCGTGGAACGCGACGAGGCGAGCACGGACCTGCGCCTGGTCCTCGATCCCGCGGCCACGACGGGATTGGGCGGCCTGCCGGCGCCGGCCGGGGGCATCAGCCTGTTGATCGGGCCGGAAGGCGGCCTGTCGCCCGCGGAACTCGCCCTCGCGACCCGTCAGGGCTACCGGCCGGTGCGGCTCGGGCCGCGCGTGCTGCGCACCGAGACGGCCGCGCTCGCCGCCCTCGCGGCGCTGCAGACACTGTACGGAGACCTCGCCGAATGAAGCCCCGGATGCGCAAAGTCCTGCTTGGCACCGGCCTCGTCGCCGCGCTCGCGCTGCTCGCGCTTGGCCTGTACGTCGCCCGCCTCGACCAGGTCGTGCGCGAGGAGTTCGAAGGCCGGCGCTGGGACGTGCCGGCCCGCGTCTACGCGCTGCCGACCGAGCTCTACGTCGGCATGGGCCTGTCGCTCGACGACCTGGAGCAGGAACTGAAGCAGCTGCATTACCGGCTGCAGATCGGTGCCGACACGCCGGGCACGTACCATCGCCACGAGGCGACGATCGACCTCTATGCGCGGCGCGCGGTTTTCGCCGACGAGGTACGCGAGGCCGCGCGCCTGTCGGTGACGATCGGCAAGGACGGCATACAACGCATGGTGTCGGGCAAGGCCGACGTGCCGGTATTCCGCCTCGATCCGCTCATGATCGGCAGCATCACGCCGATCCACGGCGAGGACCGCATCGTGCTGGCACCCGCCGACGTGCCCTCGCTGCTGCCGGCGGCGCTGAAGACCGTCGAGGATCGCCGCTTCGACACCCACGGCGGCGTCGATCCCAAGGGACTGCTGCGCGCCGTGTGGGTCGATCTGCGCGCCGGCCACCTTGAACAGGGCGGCAGCACGCTGACCCAGCAGCTGGTCAAGAACTACTTCCTCGACGAGCGGCGCTCCCTCGGGCGCAAGCTCAAGGAAGCGATCATGGCGACCCGGCTCGAGGCGCACTTCAGCAAGAGCGACATCCTGACCGCGTACATCAACGAGATCTTCCTCGGCCAGGACGGCGAGCGCGCGATCCACGGCTTCGGCCTCGCCAGCCAGTTCTACTTCGCCAAGCCGCTCAACGAACTCGACCTGCCCGAGATCGCGCTCCTGACCGGCATGGTCCGCGGCCCGTCGGTCTACGATCCGCGTCGCCATCCGGAAGCGGCCCGGGCCCGCCGCGACCGCGTGCTGACCATGCTCGCCGACGAGGGTGTGGTCACGCGCGAGGCCGCCGCCGCCGCCAAGCGCGCGCCGCTCGGCATCCGCCCGCCCGAGTCCGGCAGCTACTACCCGGCCTACATGGACTTCGTGCGCCGCACGCTCAAGCGCGACTACCGGGAGGCGGATCTCGCCAAGGCGGGGCTGTCGATCTACACGAGCCTCGATCCGCACGCGCAGAGCGCCGCCGAGCGGGCGCTGACCCGCCAGCTGGCGCGCCTCGAACCGCCGGCACGGCGCAAGGGCGCGCCGCTGCAGGGCTCGATCGTCGTCACCCTGCCCGAGACCGGTGACGTGGTCGCCATCGTCGGCGGCCGCGACGTCGGCTTCGACGGCTTCAACCGCGCGCTCGACGCGCGCCGGCCGATCGGCTCGCTGGTCAAGCCGGTCGTCTACCTCGCCGCGCTCGAAACCGGCCGCTACACCGCCGGCACCATCATCGACGACGCGCCGGTCGACCTCGCCCTGTCCGGGGGCGACCACTGGACACCGGAAAACTACACCCACCTCGTCTACGGCCCGGTCACGCTGGTGCACGCGCTCGCCGAGTCGATGAACCTCGCCACGGTCCACCTCGGGCTCGACGTCGGCGTCAAGAACGTCGCCGCGGCCTTCCCGCGCCTCGGCCTCGACCGCACGCCGGCGCCGAACCCGTCGCTGCTCCTGGGCGCGGTCGACATGGCGCCGATCGAAGTCGCGCAGATCTACAACAGCCTGGCCAACGGCGGCTTCCAGACACGGCTGCGCGCGGTGCGCGCCGTGCTCGGCGAGGACGGCAAGCCGCTGAAGACCTTCCCGCTCGAGGTCCAGCAGGCGGCACCTCCGGCCAGCGTCTACGCGCTCGGACTGATGATGGAGGCCGTCATGACCCACGGCACGGGCCACGCCGGCGGCGCGCGGCTGCGCCCGGTCGTGACCGCCGGCAAGACCGGCACCTCGTCGGACACCCGCGACAGCTGGTTCGCCGGTTTCTCGGGCTCGCACCTGGTCGTCGTCTGGGTCGGCTTCGACGACAACCGGGTCACGGGCCTGACCGGCGCGCTGGGCGCCCTGCCGGCCTGGACCGAGACGATGCTCGCCCTGCGCCCGACGTCGTTCGACCCCGCCCCGCCCGAGGGCGTCGCGCCCGGCTACGTCGACTTCGAGACCGGCCGGCCGTCGGCCGCCGGCTGCCCCGGTACGCCGGTGCCGGTGGCCGTCGCGGGCGGCCCGGGCGCCACCATCGTTGACGGTTGTGAGGCTGCCGCGCACCCGGCCGCTGGTGCACAATCGCCGCCCTGAACGTCCCGTACGGGACCCATGCCGGACCGCGCCGGCCAGGAGCACGGGTGTCCAGTTTCCGTCATGACCGCCCGCTTTGCGGGGCCGCCGCCCGCCGCGCCGGGTCCTTCGCGCTGCTGCTGCTGATCGGCGGCTGCTCGCTGCTGCGCCCGCCCGAGGACGCCGTCAGCCCGGCGGTGCCTGCCCGCCCGGCGCCGCCGGTCGCCCCGGCGGCACCCGCCCCGGCGGGCGGCCAGAGCGCGACGCCCTCGCCCGCCCCGGCGG
>CAIMCI010000056.1 GCA_903839465.1 uncultured Pseudomonadota bacterium | reverse complement strand
GGGTTGCGGCACCGAGGCTGTTGACGGGTGGTGAGCCGAAGCGGAGCACCGCGATCGTCCCGGTGCGCTCGACGGTAACGTGACTGGTCATGACCTGTGCTGTACTCCCGTGGCAGTGTCCGCGAGGCACGCCGGACGGACCGGCGTGGCGTGGCAGGGTTGTCGGATTCTACGCCGACCCGGCGCTTCCGGCTGCCGGCCATGCGATACTCGCCGCCTCATTCTTCCCGGGAAGCCGTCATGGAACACCGCCTTGCGGCCGGTCTGCGGGTGCGCTTGGTGCTGCTGGCATGCCTGTCCCTGCTCGCCGCCTGCGGGCCGGCGCCTCCCGAATTCCTGACGGTTGAGCAACTTGCGAGTGGCGCCACCGTCGCCGAGCGCGACGACCTGACGGTCAGGGTCCGCGCCCTGACCGACGACGAGGCACGGCGCCACTTCGGCGGGCGGCTGGCACGCCTCGGGGTGCAGGCCGTCTGGGTCGACGTGCGCAACGACGGCGAGCGGGCGGTGCGCTACCTGCCGATCCTGACCGACCCCGACTACTTCGCGCCGCAGGAAGTGGCCCAGCAGCTGCACGGCTGGTTTACCGGACGGACCAACGCGGCGGTGGACGAGGCCTTCGTCCGCAGCGCCATGCCGTTCTACGTCGCTGCGCACAGCGAGGTGTCCGGTTTCGTCTTCACCCACGCCGATGGCGGCCTGAAGCTGATCAACGTCGGGCTGATCCAGGCCGAGCGCACGTGGCGCTTTCGCTTCGTGGCGCGAATACCGGGGCGGGAATACGCCGTGCAGCGGGTCGATTTCTCGACCCTGTACCCGGCGGGCAGTTCGCCGGACCTGTCGCTCGAGGAACTGCACGAGCGCCTGAAGACGCTGCCGTGCTGCGTCAGCGATCGGGCCGGCAAGGGCGCGGGCGATCCGCTGAACCTGGTCGTCGTCGGCTCGTGGATGGACACGATGTTCCCGTTCGCGGCCCGCGGCTGGCGCCTGAACGAGCCCGTGGATGCGACCAGCAGCCTGAAGATGACCAAGGCTTTTCTGCTCGGCTCGCAGTACGACACCGCACCGGTCAGTCCGCTGTACCTGTTTGACCGCTACCAGGACGTGGCTTTCCAGAAGGCGCGAAGCTCGGTGAGCCGTCGCAATCACCTGAGGCTGTGGCTGGCGCCGTTCACCTTTGAGCACCGGGCGGTTTGGATCGGCCAGATCAGTCGCGACATCGGCGTCAAGCTGACGACGACCTCGTGGTACCTGACCACGCACCGCATCAGTCCTTACGTCGACGAGGAGCGGGACTACCTGTTGCAGGACCTGCTGCTGACCGGACTCGTAGAGCGGATCGGGTATTCGGCAGGCGTCGGTGCCGCCGCCGCCGGGTCGCCGCGTTACAATCTCGCCCACGATCCGTACATCACCGACGGGCTGCGCCTCGTGGTCTTCCTGGGCAGTGAACTGCGCTCGCCGCTGACGACCGACTTCCTGCCGTGGGAGCGGCCGCGGTCCGTCGGTGGCGCGCCATGACCGGCCGTAGCGATCGGTGACCGTCCGGGGCGGACGCGGGCGCTGGCCGGTGTCGTTGCCAAACCCGTGTCCTTCAGCTGACCCCGCGCGAGGAATTCGTGGCTGACGTCCTCATCAATGGCCCAGATCCGGCATCGGACGATGCCGGTATCGTCATCCGGAATCCCGCCACGCTGAAGCCCGTGGGCCGGGTGCCCCGATGCCCGGAAGCCGAGCTCGACGGCACGATCGTGCGCGCACGCGCGGCGGCCGGGCAGCTCGCCCGGCAGGCCGCCACGGAGCGCCTCGCGCCGCTGCGCAGCGCGGGCCGCGCGGTCGCGGTGG
>CAIMCI010000055.1 GCA_903839465.1 uncultured Pseudomonadota bacterium | reverse complement strand
CTCACCCTCGTCCTCCTGGCGCACGGCGCGAGCGAGGCGAACCCGGTGATGGCGCTGATCGTCGACGGCGACATCGAGCGCTTCGCGCTCGTCAAGCTCGCCCTGACCGCGACCAGTCTCATCGCGCTCGTCGCCGTGGCGCGTTTCACGGTCTTTCGCGTCATCCGGGTGGCGACGCTCGTCCACCTCGCGATGGCCGGCTACGTCGCCCTGATCGGCTACGAAGCCTGGCTCGTCAGCTTCCTGCTGCCCTGAGCGCTTCAGCGGCCGGAGCGTGACGCCGGTCACGACTCCGGCCGATCGGCGCGCGTTCGCGGGCCGGATCGCTTTTGTTGCCGACTCCAGCTTCCGTTAAACTGCGGGCACGACCTGACGGTTCCGGCCACCGCGGCTTGCGGCGGCCGGCCTGCTTCCTTTTGCGCGAACTCGGAGCGCCAGCCTTCCATGAGTTCTTCCCGTCCTGAGCCTTCGGTGAGCGCGCTGCTTGCCTCGAGCCCCCTCTCCGGAGGGAATGCGGCCTACGTCGAGGACCTGTTCGAGAGCTACCTGACCGATCCCGCCCGCGTGCCGCCGGTCTGGCGCGACTACTTCCGGGCCCTGACCGCCGGTGCGCCGCGCGAGGCGGCGCACGGCGCGATCCGCGAGGGCCTGCGCCAGGCGGCGCGGGCGCCGCGCTCGGCGACGGGCGCCGTGACGACCCAGGAGGACGCCGCGAAGCAGGGTGCGGTCGCGCGCATGGTCCAGGTCTATTCCAACCGCGGCCACCTCGTGGCCGACATCGATCCGCTCGGTCTCATGAAGCGCGAGCGCCCGGCCGTGCTCGAACTCGAGTATTTCGGCCTGACCGACGCCGACCTCGATCGCGAGTTCTTCACCCAGTCGCGCAGCAGCGCGATCCCGGCCAGGATGCGGCTGCGCGACATCGTCGGCCAGCTCAAGCAGATCTACACCGGGCACATCGGTGCCGAGTTCGCGCACGTCTCCTCGACCACCGAGCGGCTCTGGCTGCAGGACGCCTTCCAGGCTGGGCAGCTGACGCACCGCTTCACGGCCGAGGAAAAGCGCGGCCTTTTGTGGCAGCTGACCGCGGCCGAGGGCCTCGAGCGCTACCTGCACACGAAGTACGTCGGCCAGAAGCGCTTCTCGCTCGAGGGCGGCGACTCGCTGATCCCGATGCTCGACGAGGTGATCCAGTACGGCGGCCAGCGCGGCATCGAGGAGGCGGTGATCGGCATGGCGCACCGCGGCCGCCTGAACGTGCTCGTGAACCTGCTCGGCAAGTCGCCGGCCGACCTCTTCTCCGAGTTCGAGGGTCACTACGACCTCGCGCATCTCAAGGGTTCGGGCGACGTCAAGTACCACAAGGGCTATTCGGCGGACCTGCGCACGCCGGGCGGCAACGTGCACGCGGCGCTCGCCTTCAATCCGTCGCACCTCGAGATCGTCAATCCGGTCGTCGAGGGCTCGGTGCGTGCCCGCCAGGAGCGGCGCGGCGACGAGAACGGCGAGCAGGTGCTGCCGGTCCTGATCCACGGCGATGCGGCCTTCGCCGGGCAGGGTGTCGTCATGGAGACGCTGCAGCTGTCGCAGGCCCGCGGCTTCCACACCGGCGGCACGGTGCACATCGTCATCAACAACCAGGTCGGCTTCACGACCAGCGATCCGCGCGACGCTCGCTCGACCCTGTACTGCTCCGACGTCGCGAAGATGATCGAGGCGCCGATCTTCCACGTCAACGGCGACGACCCGGAGGCGTGCCTGTTCGTCACCCGGCTCGCCCTCGACTACCGGCTGCGCTTCGCCAAGGACGTCGTGATCGACCTCGTCTGCTACCGCCGCCACGGCCACAACGAGGCCGACGAGCCGGCGGCGACCCAGCCGATGATGTACAAGATCGTGCGCGCCCACCCGACGCCGCGCCAGATCTACGCCGAGCAGCTCATCAATGAGAAGGTGGTCGCCGCCGACGAGCCGCAGAAGCTCGTCGACAGCTACCG
>CAIMCI010000054.1 GCA_903839465.1 uncultured Pseudomonadota bacterium | reverse complement strand
CTTCGACGCCGATGAGGTCGACATCTTGATCTCCAGCCGCGGCGGACCCGAGGGGCCCCACGCGCTCGTCCGCCCGTTACTCGCCGACTGCCGAAGGGCGCTTGCTGCGCCGTCTCTCATCGACGCCCGTGGCGGCGAGACACCGACCGCCCTGCAGCTCCAGCATTGGCCACTGCTCCACGACGAAGGTGACGTAAACTGGCGCGCGTGGTTTCTTGAAGCCGGAGTGCCCGCCGGGGATGCCGACGCGGGTGCCTCATTTTCCGATCATGCACTTGCGCTTGAGGCGGCCGCGGCGGGGCTCGGCGCGGTACTAGGATCGGTGGTTGCCGCGGACAGGTACTTACGAAGTGGTGCCTTACGCCCTGTAGCCGGCGGCACGATTCCGCAGCCGACGTATGAGATGTATTGCGACCGCCGGCAGCTCGGCGAGCCCCACGTCCGCGGCGTATACGACTGGCTGCTCGACATTGCTGCCGACGTCGCACCGGCGTAGTCATTCGAGCGTGCGCAAAGGTTCCAGACGCTCGTTCACTAAACCGTGCGAACCGCAGTGGCGGCGAAGAGAACTGCAAACCTGCGTAGGAACGGCCTCTCGTTCGGCTCAGTATTATGGGACACCGTTGCGCTGGGCCGCTGTGTTCCCGTACGTCTTTTCGGGAATTCCAGGCGTGCACCTCGAACCGCGCCTGGACATGGCGCGTACCGACACGTGGCCCTTTTCCAGGTCGCCCGGGCCCGACGTCATAGTCTGGGTCGGGACGCGGCATGACGCCTCCGAGGCGCTCAGGTCTCCAGTTTCGTTCCACCTCGGTTCCGCGGTGCCAGCCGTGGCTGACAGCACCTTGGTTGCCTGTCCAGAGAGACGATAACTAACTATAAAACAATGGGATACAGAGCAATCCCGCGCCGCGGAAGCCGTCAGGCGTCGCTATTGCGTGTAATAAACACCGGTCTCGCCCGGTCCTTATCTCTGCAGCCGCGAGTTGCGGCCTGGTCGTTCCTCCGGAGGTCCCGATGCGCCGTCAATTCCTGTTGTTTTTCCTGCTCGTTCCGTTCTGGGTGTCGGGTGCGCAGGCAGCCGAGCAACCCTACACCGCGGCGGCCTTCGACAAGCTGCTGGCCGCCCGCCAGCCGCTGGCCGTCGTGCTCCATGCCGACTGGTGCCCGACGTGCCGGGCCCAGGCGCCGGTCCTGAAGGAACTCGCGGCGACGCCCGAATTCAAGAACCTGACGATCCTGGTCGCCGACTTCGATACCGAAAAAGCGCTGCGCAAGACACTCAACGTCTCCCAGCAGAGCACGATCGTGACCTTCAGCGGCGGACGGGAAGCCGCCCGCGCCAGCGGCTACACGGACCGCGACCGGCTGACCTCGCTGCTGCGCACGGCGCTCCCGACCGGCGCGAAGTGACGACTGGCGCCCCGCCATGACCGGTGCCGTCGCCACCTACGGGGTCAGCTTCCTCGCCGGCCTGCTGTCGACGCTGTCCCCGTGCGTGCTGCCGCTCGTGCCCATCCTGATGGGTTCGGCGGTCGCCACGCACCGACTGGGGGGCGTGGCGCTCGCCGGCGGTGTGGCGCTGTCGTTCACTCTGGTCGGCGTGCTGATCGCGAGCGTCGGCACGTCCCTCGGTATCGATGCGGACCTCGTCCGCCCACTCGGCGCCGCGCTCATGGTCGTCCTCGGGGTCGTGTTGCTTTCCCATCGGCTCCAGGAGCGCTTTGCCGCCCTCGCCGCCGGTCCCGCGGGCGCGGGCAACGCGCTGCTGGCGCGCTTATCACTCGACGG
>CAIMCI010000053.1 GCA_903839465.1 uncultured Pseudomonadota bacterium | reverse complement strand
GGCGTCGATGACGCACGCGGCGATGGACGAGGCCGCGCGCCGGCACGCCGGGATCGGCGACGGGCTCCTGCGCCTGTCGATCGGCATCGAGGACGAGGCGGACCTGCTGAAGGACCTGCGCGCCGCGTGCCGGCGGGCCGCCGCGGTGGCGGTGGCTGCCTGATCGCAAGCCGGCCGGGCGCGCCTTGCGCGCCCGCGGCGTGGCCCCGATTGACGGGTCAGGTGCCATCACCGAGACTCCTCCGCGCATCCCAGTGTCATCCCGCGGCGCGCGTTGCGCCGCGCAACGATCGAGGACTACCCCATGCGGACCCGACCGAGTTCCCTCCCTGCGCGGCTTCTGGCCGCGGGCCTGACGCTGCTGGCGATCGGCGGTTGCGCGACCGAGTCGCACGTCGCGGTCGAGGCCACGAAGCCTGTGGTGGCCGCGAGCGCCTACCAGGGCCCGCGCCGGTCGGTCGTGGTCGGCAAGTTCGACAACCGCTCGACCTACATGCGCGGCGTGTTCTCCGACGGCGTTGACCGCCTCGGCAGCCAGGCCAAGACCATCCTCGTCGGGCACCTGCAGGAGACGGGGCGCTTCGACGTGCTCGAGCGCGAGAACATGGAGGAGATCGCCCGCGAGGCGAAGCTCGCCGGCACCACGCAGGCCCTGCAGGGCGCGGAGTACGCGCTGACCGGAGACGTCGTCGAGTTCGGCCGCAAGGAGACCGGCGACGTGCAGCTCTTCGGCATCCTCGGCGCCGGCAAGACGCAGACGGCGTACTCGAAGGTGACGATCAACGTCATTGACGTGCGCACCTCGCGGGTCGTCTATTCGGCGCAGGGCGCCGGCGAATACGCGCTCTCCAACCGCGAGGTCGTGGGCTTCGGCGGCACGGCCAGTTACGACTCGACGCTGAACGGCAAGGTTCTCGATCTGTCGATCCGCGAGGCGGTGGATCGCCTCGTCGAGGGGCTGCAGGCCGGCCGCTGGCAGTTGAACCCGTGACGCGAAGCCGCGTCGTGGTGCTGGCCGCGGTCCTGACGATCGGCGGCTGCGCGACCAACAGCCGTCCACCGCCTCTCTACTACTGGGGCCACTACGAGGAACAGATCTACGCGGCGCACGCCACCGGCAGCACGCTCACCGTGCACGATCAGATCACGGCCCTGGAGGGCGACAAGGCCGTCGCCGGCACGCGCCGCCTGCCGCCGGGCTTCCACGCGGAGCTCGGCTACCTCTACTCCGTCGACGGCCAGAGCGATGCCGCCCGGGCCGAGTTCCTGGCGGAAAAGACCGCGTTCCCCGAGTCCGCGGCCTTCATGGACCGGCTTCTCGCCGCGCTCGACGCACCGAAGAAGGACACGCCGAAATGACCGCCAGAGCCGTCCTCCTGCTCGGCGCCGTGGCGGCGGCGGTCGTGCTGTCCGGCTGCCAGACGGCGCCAGCGTCCCGCGACTACAGCGCCTTCCAGCGCGCCGCGCCGCGCTCGATCCTCATCGTGCCACCGCTGAACAAGAGCACCGACCTCAATGCGGGCTACGGCTTCCTGTCGACGGCCACCGAACCGCTGGCCGAGCACGGCTACTACGTCTTCCCGGTGGCGGTCGTCGACGAGATGTTCCGCCAGAACGGGCTGCCGACGGCGGCGGAGATCCACGCGGTCGGACTGCCGAAGCTGCGCGAGATCTTCGGTGCCGACGCGGTCCTCTACCCGGTGATCGAGAGCTACGGTACGAAATACGTCGTGATCTCGAGCACGACGGTGGTCAACGTCACGGCAAGGCTCGTCGACGCCCGCTCCGGCGAGCTCCTCTGGGAGGGTCGGGCGGAGCTCCACCAGGGCTCGAGCGACGGCAACGGCGGCCTTATCGGTGCGCTGGTCGGCGCGGCGCTCACCCAGGTGCTGAACTCGTCGCGGGATGCCGCGCACCCGATGGCCAAGCTCGTCAACGTGCAGCTGATCGATCGCGCCGGCCAGGGTCTGCCGTACGGCCCGTACAGCGCGACGCCCGGCCGGCTGCCCTGAGGGACGGGCGCCCGGCTAGCGGTCGCCCGCCGTGACCGCCATCTTCACGACCTTCCAGTGCGCCTCGGCGGGCCCGTCGGTACGGGCGCCGTCCTTCTGCACGTAGGCGATCAGGCCGCTGACGAAGGCAAACCGCTCGTAGCGGTCGTCGTCGGCGCTTTCCAGCACCGAGGAGGCCGCGCTGCCGGCGATGCCGGTACCCTCGCGCTCGAAGAGTTCCGCGCGTGTCATCTGCAGCTTTGTTCCCTTGGCGGTCATCCCGGTGAACGCGGGCTTTGAGTCGGCATCGCGGGCGGCGACCCCGATGCTCTCAAGCGGCATCTTGGCGCAGGCCGGAAAGCTGGCGAGGAACTGCGCCGGCTCGCGCAGGCCCATCAGGGACTTCACCGACGAACCGCCACTGCGCAAGGCGTCGCGGCAGCCGGCGTCGGCAATGAACCGGAAGCTCAAGCCCTGCGACGGGAAATGCAGGTCGGCCGCGAGCAGGTCATCGCCGGCGATCACCGCGACCTGGCCCGCGCCGAAGCGCTCGACGAAGGTCCGGACCGGATCGCCGAGGCGGATGTCGTCCAGGCCCTGGCCGGGGGTCAGCGTGCCCGCGGCGTAGGGTGCGAGCGCCGCCGACTCGTGGCCGCCACAGCCGGCAGCGATCGCACCGGCGAGGACGAGGAGGGCCGCGGTGGGAGCGGACTTCACGAGCCCGCCTTGGCGTCGGTCCAGACGCCGGGCGTCAGGCGCGGTCCCTCGGCGGTGCATTCGGCTTTAAGCTTCGCGACGTCCGGCGGGCCGCTCGCGGCACCCGCCACCGCGTAGTGGTGGCTGCGGTTGCGCCGGCTGAACTCCCACGCCTGGGGCTTCTGGCCTTCGGCCACCACGACCCTGTCGCAGGTACCGACCAGGCCCTCGGTCGGACAGCGGCTGCCCGCCGTACCGCCGGCTTCGCGACACTGGGTTGTCGCCACGAGCCGCATGTCGTCGTTGAACGGCTCGTACTCGATGCAGACCGGGCGGTCCGGATCGGGGCTTCGGCAGGAAACGACGTTGGCGTCCTTGTCGGTGCCACTGGTGCCACAGCCGGCGGCGCTCAGAAGGGACAGCGCGGCCGCCGCCAGACACGC
>CAIMCI010000052.1 GCA_903839465.1 uncultured Pseudomonadota bacterium | reverse complement strand
TGAAACTCATTACCGGGGATCTGCATGAGCAAACCGCGTCTGGTCTATTTCGATTTCGCCGGCAGCCGGGGCGAGGAGTGCCGCATGGCGCTGTACCTCGCCGGCGTCGATTTCGAGGACGTGCGCATCCAGTCTTCGGACTGGCCCGCTCTGAAGCCCGGCACGCCGTTCGGCGCGCTGCCGGTGCTCGAGATGCCGGGCAAGGCGCCGCTGGCGCATTCCAACGCGATCCTGGTCTACATCGGGCGGGAACACGGCCTTCACCCGGCGGACGCGTTCGAAGCGGCCCGGCACGAGTCATTGATGTGCGCCGTCGAGGACCTCCGCCACGCCATTTCGCCGACGCTGCGCATCTCCGATCCGGAGCAGAAGCGAACGGCCCGCGAGGCTCTCGCGAACAACGAGCTGAAGTCCTGGGGCCATCAGGTCGAGCGCCAGCTCGGCGCCGGGCCGTTTGTCGGCGGCGCGGCGCTTCAGGTCGCGGACCTGAAGCTCTACATGATGAGCCGCTGGCTCACCTCAGGGGTCCTGGATCATATTCCGACGACTGTTCTGGACCATTGCCCGAAGCTGCTCCGGCTGAGCCGCGCGGTGGCTGACGACGCCCGCATCACGAGCTGGCTCGCGAGGTCCAAGGGCTGAGAGCGATCGGCCGGCGGCATCGCCTCGGGGCACATTCGGGTGCACGTCATGCCGCCCGGGAGAATCAATCTCCCGGGCGGCACGACTCCGAGTTGGTGGAGGCGGGGGGAATTGAACCCCCGTCCGCGAACCCTACGCTACTGGACCTACATGCTTATCCGGTCTATTGATCTCATCCGGTGCTACCCGATCGGCAGGGAAAACACCAAACCAGCTCCGTCCTTTTTAGCGCGTTGTTACCCGGAACCCGCACAACACGCGATCCTGTGATTGCGACCCCATCTCCCCCCGCACAGGCACGGAAAGGAGTGGAGTTGGCGGGGCTTAAGCCGCCAGAGCGTAGCTGTTGTCGTTCGCAGCTAGAATTTGCAAGCGGTTTTACGAGGAAACCTGCACCTCGGCATGCACCAGCAGTTTCGTAGCCCACGTCGAGCCCGATCGCCCCCGGTAACGCCCTAAGTGTACTCCTAATCGACCTGTCGGAGGGGAGGGCTTGCTGCAATGCGATGCCGGGGGCCGGCGCTACCCGTCCGCCCCGCCGCCGGTTGCGCGGATGCCTGCCATCCGCGAACATGCCAGCCGCGACTCCACGGGCTGCTGGCATGACGACGGGCGATATTCCTACCCCAGGGACGGGCGGCCGGAGCAGCACTGCGGCCGGTGCCGCCCCGGCGGCGGCGCCTGACGTCTTCATCAGCTACGCCTCGCCCGACGTGCAGGCGGCTAACGCCGCGTGCGCCGCGCTCGAGGGGGCGGGGGTGTCGTGCTGGATCGCCCCGCGCAACGTCATGCCGGGCGATCTCTATGCCGATGCCATCGTCCGTGGCCTGAACGCGGCGCGCGTGCTCGTGCTCCTCCTGTCCGAGAAATCGGTCGCTTCACCGCACGTCCTGCGGGAGGTCGAGCGGGCGAGCGCCAAGCGCCGGGCGCTGGTGACGCTGCGTCTGGATACCTCGGAACTTACCTCGAGCCTCGAATATTTCCTGTCGGCCTCGCACTGGCTCGACGCCAGTGCCGGTCTCGACGCGGCGCTGCCGACCCTCGTCGATTCCGTCCGTTACGTTCTCGAGCCGCCGGCCGA
The DNA here is from genome assembly GCA_903839465.1 of uncultured Pseudomonadota bacterium. Lineage (GTDB taxonomy): Bacteria > Pseudomonadota > Gammaproteobacteria > Steroidobacterales > Steroidobacteraceae > CAIKMS01. The sequence continues at coordinate 9,197 of CAIMCI010000052.1, read as the reverse complement.
GGTCCCTGCGCTTCGCGCCGGCGCGCCCGTCCGCCCCGGCGCGGGGCTTGGGCGCGGCCTCGGCGACGTCCGGTCGGCGCTGACCAACAGCCGGGCGGCGATGGCGGCGGTCGTGCTCATTTCCGTGGCACTGGCCTACCTCTTCGCCGACCGCTTCTGGCTGTCGCGCCTCCCGGCGGCGACCACCGCCGACGCGGCAGGTGCCGCGGCGACGAAGGCCGCCGCGGGCCAGCCGGTGGTCAGCGACCGCGCCATCGCCGTGATGCCGTTCGCCGATCTCAGCGAGAAGAAGGACCAGGAGTATTTCGCCGACGGCCTGGCCGAGGAACTGATCGACCTCCTCGCCAAGGTGCCGGACCTTCGGGTCGCGGCGCGGACCTCGTCGTTCTTCTACAAGAGCAAGCAGACCACGATCGCCGACGTCGCCCGCTCGCTCGGCGTCGCACATGTCCTCGAGGGCAGCGTGCGCAAGTCCGGCAATATTTTACGAGTCTCGGCCCAGCTCATCCGTGCCGACAACGGCTTCCACGTCTGGTCGGAGACCTACGACCGCAAGGTCGACGACGTGTTCAAGGTGCAGGACGACATCGCGACTGCGGTGGTGACCGCCCTCAAGGTGTCGCTGTTCGACAAGCCGCTCGCCAAGGCGACGCCGGCCGCCAACAGCGAGGCCTACAACGAGTACCTGCAGGGTCGATTCTTCGGCCAGCTGCACACGCGCAACGGCACCGAGAAGGCGCTGAAGCATTTCCAGGCGGCGATCAAGCGCGACCCGACGTACGAGCCGAGCTGGAGCGGGCTCGCGTTTGCGTATTCCGACGCCGCCGTGTCGGGCGTGATGAAAGTCTCGGAGGCCACGGCAAAGGCGCGCGAGGCGGCGATGAGGGCACTCGCTCTCGACGCCAAGAGCCCGCGCGCCCACGTCGCGCTCGGACTCATCCACATGAACGAGGACTGGGACTGGGTGGCCGCCGATCGAGAGTTCAGCCAGGCTCTCACCGAGGATCCGGGCAATGCCACTGTGCTCGTGGCAAGCGGCGCGCTTGACCTCAGCCTTGGGCGCACGGCACGCGCGGCGACGCTGTTCCAGCAGGCGGTCGATCGCGATCCGCTGCACGCCTCGTCGTTCAGCAATCTGGGCATCGCCTATTTCGCGGACGGTCGCTACGACGAGGCCGAGGCGGCGTTCCGCAAGTCGCTGGAGCTCAAGCCCGGCCAGGGCTATTCGCACAACGGTCTGGCGCTCGTGCTGCTGGCGAAGAACCAGCCCGACGCCGCGCTCGCCGAAATGCGCCAGGAGCCGGATGACAGCTGGCGGCTGCAGGGCCTGGCGATCGTCCAGCACGCACTCGGCCATCACGCCGAGTCGGACGCTGCGCTCACCGAGCTGTCGCAGAAATTCGCGGAGGACGCGCCGTACCAGATCGCGACCGTGCATGCCTACCGTGGCAACAGCGACGAGGCGTTCCGCTGGCTAGAGCGTGCCTACGCGGGACGCGACTCGACGCTGGCGAGCATCAAGGTCGATCCGCTGCTGAAGCGGCTCACCACGGACCCACGCTACGCGGCGCTCCTGGCGCGCCTGAAGCTGCCCGGCTGACCGCCGGGCAGCGAACCGCCTAGCGGCGGCGGCGCAGCGCGAGAAGGCCGAAGCCCAGGCCCGCGAGCGCGAAGGGCGCAGGTTCCGGAACCTGCGCGAAGCCGGTCGAGGCGCCCGGGCTCACCTCGATCGTGGAGCTGTTCGGGTCGACGTGCAGCGGGCAGACGGCAGGCGCCGGCGGGTCGACCTTGATCCTGGGATCAATCTGCGCAAGCGCCGACTGGCCGCCGGCGGCCGAGACGGCGCTCGTCCTGATCGAAATCTCGTACACGTCGCCGGCGGTCATGCAGACCGAGGACGTCGATGACCAGCTCGAGTTGTCGCTCGCCTCCGGGCTGAACTCGTTCGCGGACAGCGTCTTTTCATAGATCGTCTTGCCGCCGGTCGACGTGTCGGTCAGCAGGAAGTCGGCGCTTGCCGAGCCGGTGCCCTTGAGGTCGATCAGGCCGCTGCTGATGACGAACACCGGAACATAGCCCGGTGCGCCGAGGATCCGGAAAAAGTAGTTCATCGACGAGGACGAGGTAACCGTCGTCGCGTTCGGTCCAGAGCCGACCTGCGCCTGCGAATAGACGCTGGTGCCGGGCAGGGACGGCACGTATCCCGGGGTGCCGGGCACGCCACCGGAGGCCCGGACCGTGCCGCCGGCACCGTTCGGCCCGCTGTAGTCGCAGCTGCCGTCGATCGCGGTGGCGGTCGCCGAACAGCCGGCAAGCCCCGTGCCGGTGTCGACCGTGTAGTTGAACTCGGCCGGCAGGAGCGCACCCGCGAGGGCGGACTGGGCGGCGAGTGCGAGCGCGACCCCGACGAGGCGGACGAGCGGACGGGGAAGGGTACGGGTGTGCATGAACGGCTGCTCCAGTTGCGCTTGGCAGGGATGGATGCAATTGCCATGCCGCGCACTTTAAGTGAATGAAAGTCATGGTGTTCGGAGGACCCCGCGTGGTGCGAATGTCGCCAAGTGTCAAGTTTGCCGACGGCCGGCGAGGCGGTGGTCGGCGCCGGGCACGCGGTGACCGGCGCCGGTGCAGCGCGCCGACGGGCGGCGTGCGGGTTTGGGCTATAGTCGCCGCACTCACCGTGCCCGAGGCGATTGTGTGTCCGTGACCGTCCGACCCGAGCCTCTCGGGCTTGCACCGCCGGCCGGCGAGAGCGGGCCCGGCGTGCCGTGGCCGAGGGCGTGGCTCCGGGTCTTCTGGGCGTACCCGGCAGTGCTCGCGATGGTCGCCATCGTCCGCCTCGCGCGCAGCGACCCGCGGCCCTTGTCCGAGTGGTTCGAGCTGCCCGCCCAGCTCGGCGCCCTCTACCTCATGTACCGGCTGCTGGCCGACTCGACGCTCGACCGCGAGCGGTCGCGTGCCTGGCGCTTCATGATGGTGGCGACGGTGCTGGACGTCGTCTCCAATATTGCCTGGGTGATGATCGCCGAGTCGCGGGCCGTGCTCTATGGCAGTGCCGCCGACGTCGGCTTCGTGCTGAACTACGCCGCGCTGGTCGCCGCCGTCATCTCCTTCTACCGGTCCTGTGGCGGGCGGCTGGGAACGGCACAGTTCTGGATCGACGCCGGCACGCTGACGCTGGGCGCCGGCGTGTCCCTGCTGCCCTTCCTGCTGAGTCCGGCCGTATCGCTGAACGTGTCGTTCGCGAGCTTCCTGACCTCTCTCGGCTACACGGGCGGGCTCACCGCGCTCGCGGTGACCGGCTCGCTGCTGTACATGCAGGTCGTCGACTGGCGAACCGAGCGCGGCATCGCCTGGCTCCTGACCGGCGTGGCGGTGATCCTGCTCGCCGATCTCATGGACGCCGCGGCCAATATCCGCGACGAGTACCTGATCGGCGGCGTGGACGTGGTCTGTTCCGTTGCGGTCTATTCGGCGTTTGCGACGGCGGCCTACGCCGAGCGGGCGCCGCGCGGTCCCGCGCGCGCGGCGGCGATGCCGAACCTGTACGGCTTCCTGCCCGTGATGTCGCTGTTCGTCGGGATCGCGATCGTCCTCGGCGCCGAGTTCAACTTCGTCAACGTCAATACGCTGCTCGCCGCGAGTCTGTCGCTGATCGCCGCGGTCCTGGTCGTCTGGCGGCAGTTCAGGGTGCGCCTCGAGATCGGCCGGCTGAACGACCAGGTGGCGGCCCAGGTGGCCGAGGCACGCGTCTCGGAGCTGGTACGCAGTTCGGCGGATCTTCTGATCGTGGTGGGCCGCGGGCGGCGGATGTCCTACGTCAGCCCGGCGACGCAGAGCCTCCTCGGCGCCGAACCGGCGCATTTCCTTGGCATGCCTGCCGCGCAGCTGCTCGGCGGGCAGCACGCGCCGGCGCTCACGGAAATGCTCGATTCCCTGACCCGCAGCGGGGTCGCGCGCGCGGATCTCGAAGTGCCGGTGGAGGTGGGCGGCGGCGTCAAGTTCCTGCAGGTGACGGCCACCGACCAGGCCCGCAACCGGCTCATCGAGGGCATCGTCCTCACGGTGCGCGACATGAGCGAGCAGCGCTCGCTGGAGCGCGCGCTCCTTGACGTCGCGACCCGCGAGCGGCACCGGTTGTGCGGCGATATCCACGAGGGACTTGGCCAGCAGCTGACGGGTGTCGTCCTGTACCTGAAGAGCATGGTCGGTGCGGTCAACCGCGGTGGCGGGATCGGCGCGGCCGAGGTCGAGGCGGTCATCGGCCTCGTCAACGGCGCGATCGAGCAGGTCCGGACCCTCGCCCGCGGCCTGTCGCCGCTCGAGGTCGTCCATCGATCGCTCGGTTCGGCGCTGAAGGTGCTGACCGATGACGTCGGCCGGCAGTCCGGCCTCGTCGTCTCGCTCGAGACGCAGATCAACGATGCCTCGGTGTCGGATCTGGAGGCGGACCATGTATACCGCATCGTGCAGGAGGGGCTGCTCAATGCCGCGCGGCACAGCGGCTGCCACGCCGTCGTCGTGAGCGTGCGGGCGTCGGGCGACAGTCTGGTAGTTGCGATCGCCGACGACGGCCGCGGCATGCCGGAGGGAGCCGGCGACGGTGGTGGCCTTGGCCTGAGGATGATGCGTTACCGGGCGCGGCTGCTGGGCGCGACCCTGCGCATCGAGTCGCTGCCGGGGGGTGGCACTCGGCTCGTGGTCGCGGCGAGCAGGCGCGCCCCGGCCGATGCCGGCACCGGGCTCAGCGCCTAGCGGCCTCGCGCAGGGTGCGCGACTTTTCCCGCGCCCAGTCGCGATCCTTTTCGGTCGCCCGCTTGTCGTGCTCCTTCTTGCCCTTGCCGAGACCGACCTCGAGCTTGGCGCGGCCGTTCTTCCAGTACATCGACAGGGGGACGAGGGTGTAGCCCTTGCGCTCGACCGCGCCGACCAGGTGGTCGATCTCGCGCCGCTTCAGGAGCAGCTTGCGGCTGCGCGTCGGATCGGCGATGACGTGGGTCGAGGCCGAATTGAGCGGCGTGATGTGGGCGCCGACCAGGAACGCCTCGTCCTTGCGCACGTGCACGTAGCCCTCGCCGAGCTGCAGGCGGCCGGCGCGCAGCGCCTTGACCTCCCAGCCGAGCAGGCTCAGGCCCGCCTCGTAGCGTTCCTCGATGAAGTAGTCATGGCGCGCGCGGCGGTTCTGTGCGATCGAGCCCGATTGCGCGTCCTTGACTGCGGCGGATTCCTTGGCCATGCCCCGTTCCCGACTCACACTGCGTCCGCCATTGTACGCGGTTCGCGGCCGGGTCCCCTTCCGCGTTGTCGCGGCGGGCGCAAAACGCGACAATCGGAGCCCACGCCAGCCAAGCCGGATGCCCGATGCGCCACGTCCGCCGCAATGCTCTGGTGCCGCAGACGGCGGCGCAGATGTACGCGATCGTCAACGACATCGAGAGCTACCCGGAGTTCCTGCCCTGGTGCCTGGCGGCGGTTGTCAGCGAGCGCAGCGAGACGGCGCTGGCCGGTACCCTCGAGATCGGGCGGGCGGGCGTCCGCGTTGCCGTACGCTCGACGAACCGGATGATCCCCGACCGCGAGATCTCGATCACCCAGAGCGGCGGGCCGCTCAAGGCGCTGACCGGCAAATGGACCTTCCTGCCGCTGCTGAAGGACGGCGTCGAGCGCGGCTGCCGGGTCGACCTCGACGTCGCCTTCGAGTTTCGCGGCGCCGCCCTGACGCTGCTATTCGCACCGCTGTTCGAACACACCTGGGATTCGCTGGTCGAGGCGTTCGTGCGCCGGGCGCGCGTCCTGCACGCTGCCGGACAGGCCGGCCGTTGAGCGCCGGCGAGCTCGCGGTCGAGGTGGTGAGCGCCGGGCCCGGGGCGGTCCGCCGGGTCCCGCTCCGGCTGCCGGCGGGGGCGACGGTGGCAGTCGCCCTCGAGGCGGCGGTACCGCACCTGGGTGCCGACGTCGCCCCGGAGACCGCGGTCGGCATTTTCGGCACGCTGGTCAGCCGCGACCACCGGCTCACCGACGGCGACCGGGTAGAACTCCTGCGGCCCTTGCCTACGGATCCGAAGGAAGAGCGCCGGCGCCTTGCCCGCCAGGGCCGCACCATGGGCCGCCGACCCCCGGGGACGGGCTAGCAAACCGGCCCGTTCGCGGCGGAACGTGCGCTAGAATGCCGCGCGGCGCCGGCCGGAATTGATTGTCTTCGCATCCCCAATGGAAGGATCTAGGCACATGCTCGAGGGTCTTCGTTCTCTGCCTCGCGGTATTTCTGAGGCCTCCTCCGTCGGTCGTCGGCGGGCAGCCATCGCCTGCCTCGTGCTGTGCAGTACAGCGGCCTGCCAGCAAAAGGTGGAGATGCCGGCGCCGGTTGCACCCGAGGTGCTGGTGATGACGGTGACACCGCGGACCACGCCACTGTCGGTCGAACTCGTCTCCGAGATCCGCGCCTACCGCGAGGTCGAGTTGCGGCCGCAGGTATCGGGCGTCATCGCCCGCAAGCTCTTCGAGCCCGGCCAGCGCGTCAAGGAAGGCGACCTGCTGTTCACGATCGACCCGCGCAGCTACGACGAGGCGGTCATCAACGCCCAGGCGAACCTCGCCGAAGCCCAGGCGAATCTCGCCCGCGTCCGCCAGGACATCGTCCGCTACAAGCCGCTGCTGGCCGACAATGCCATCCCGCGCCAGACCTACGATCAGGCTGTGGCGCAGGAGCAGCAGTACAAGGCCATCGTCGACGCCCGGCGCTCGAATGTCGCCAGCGCGTCCGTGCAGCGTGGCTATGCCGACGTACGCTCGCCGATCTCGGGCCAGATCGGCCTGCAGCAGATCGAGGTCGGCGGTCTGGCCACGGCCGGCCAGACGGTGCTCGCCACGGTCTCGACCCTGAACCCCGTGGCGGCCTATTTCAGCGTGTCGGAGGTCAGCTACCTCGGCTTTGTCCGCAAGAACGGCGCGGCCGCGGCCGGATCCGACGGTCATGTCCAGGCGCCGCCGGTCGACCTGATCCTCGCGGACGGCAACGTCTATCCGCACCAGGGCACGATCGACTTTGCCGATCGCGCGCTCAGTTCGACGACCGGCACGCTGCAGCTGCGCGCGGTGTTTCCCAATGCCGAGAACCTGCTGCGACCGGGCATGAACGCCCGGGTGCGGATCGTCTACGACGTCGAGAAGGACGCCATTCTCGTGCCGCAGCGCTCCGTGACCGAACTGCTCGGCAAGTACTTCGTCAGCGTCGTCGGTGCCGACAACAAGGTCGAACAGGTCGCCGTGACCCCGGGTCCGCGGCTCGGTGAGTTCTGGGTCGTGCGCGGCGGGCTCAAGGGCGGCGAGGTGGTCATTACCGACGGCCTGCAGACCGCCAAGGCCGGACAGGTCGTCGTTCCCAAGCCCATGCCGGCCGGCGACACCGCCGCCCCGGCGCAGCCGTAACGGGACCGCCCGCCCATGGCCAAGTTTTTCATCTTCCGCCCGATCTTCGCCATCGTCGCGGCGATCGTCCTGACCCTCGCCGGTGTCATCGCCGGCCTGAGCCTGCCGATCGCGCAATACCCGCAGATCACGCTGCCGACGATCCGCGTCGCCGGCTTCTACCCGGGCGCGAGCTCCGGGGTCGTCGAAGAGTCGGTCGCACAGCCGATCGAGGAGCAGGTCAACGGCGTGGAGGGCATGCAGTACATGGCCTCGACCTCGGCCGGCGACGGCTCCTACGCGCTCGATGTCACCTTCGGGCTCGGCGTGAATGCCGATATCGCCTCGGTCCAGGTCCAGAACCGGGCGTCGCAGGCCAATGCGCGCCTGCCGAGCGAAGTGATGAATGCCGGCGTGACGACCAAGAAGCAGTCGCCCGACACCCTGATGTACATCGCGCTGACGAGTCCCAAGTCGACCTACGACGCGCTGTTCCTGACCAACTACGCGGCCGTCAACGTGATCGAGGCGCTGAAGCGCGTGAAGGGCGTCGGCAACGTGCAGCTCTACGGCGCCGAGTTCGGCATGCGCCTGTGGCTGCAGCCGGCCAAGATGGCGGCGCTCGGCGTCACGCCGGCCGACATCTACAACGCGATCCGCGAGCAGAACGTCCAGGCGCCGGCCGGCCAGGTCGGCAAGCTGCCGGCACCGAAGACCCAGCAGGTCCAGTACAGCGTGCAGGTCCGGGGCCGCCTGACCGAGCCCACCGAGTTCGGCAACGTCATCGTGCGCGCGAAGCCCGACGGTTCGTTCATCCGCGTCAGCGACGTCGCCCGCGTCGAGCTCGGCGCGAAGGACTACACCTTCGATTCCCGCTTCAACGGCGGGCCCGCGGCGGCGTTCTCGATCAACCTCACGCCCGATGCCAGCGCCATCGAGACGGCGGGCCTGATCGACCAGCGCCTCAAGGACCTGGCCAAGAGCTTTCCGGCCGACATGAATTACGAGGTCGTGCTCGACAACACGATTTTCGTCAAGGCCTCGCTCGAGGAGGTGGTCCATACCTTCTTCGAGGCGCTGGTGCTGGTGCTGATCGTCGTGTTCCTCTTCCTGCAGAGCTGGCGGGCGACGCTGATCCCGATGCTGGCCGTGCCGGTGTCCCTGGTCGGCACGTTCGCGGTATTCACGCTGGTCGGCTTCACGATCAATACGCTGACGCTGTTCGGCATGGTGCTGGCGATCGGCATCGTCGTCGACGACGCGATCGTCGTCGTCGAGGCCGTCGAGCACCACATGGAACACGGGCTCGCGCCACGCGATGCGACGATCAAGGCCATGGAGGAGGTGTCGGGTCCGGTGGTGGCGATCGCGCTCATCCTCGCCGCGGTCTTCGTACCGGTCGCGTTCCTCGGCGGCATCGCCGGCGTCATGTACAAGCAGTTCGCGATCACGGTCGCGGTCTCGACCGGGCTCTCTGCTTTCGTCGCCCTGTCGCTTACTCCCGCGCTGTGCGCCCTGCTGCTCAAGCCGAAATCGAAGGACCGCTCGGGCATCCTCGCGCGCTTCTTCGATGCCTTCAACCGGGCCTTCGGTCGCCTGACCGAGCGCTACGGCGCGGGCGTCACGACGCTGATCCGCCGCTCGGCCATGACGGTCGTCACGCTCGGGGTCCTGATCGCGGCGGCCGGCTGGCTGATGAAGATCGTGCCGGGCGGCTTCGTGCCGCCGGAGGACCAGGGTTACTTCATCGGCGCCGTGACCCTGCCCGAGGGTGCGTCGATGAACCGCAC